>CAZHCO010000324.1:0-33015 GCA_964530965.1 uncultured Aestuariivirga sp.
AATTACGGGCATAACACTGTTCATGCGGTTTCACTATAGTGCAGGGGATTTCAGATACAATAGACTTTTAATCAGTAGGTCGCGCGTTCGATCCGCGCCGGGCTCACCAACTAGGCCGCTCTTAGAAAGCGCTCGACCAGCTTGCCCCAAAACACAGGTCCTTTGACCAGAAGCTCGTCATTGAAATCATAGCCTGAGTCATGCAAGGACCGGCTGTTGCCATTGCCCAGGCCGAAATAACACGAAGGCACAACCTCCTGGATGAAGGCAAAATCTTCCGAAAACATGTAAGGCCCGCGAAGGTCAATGCGCGCCGGGTCCTGGCCCAGTTCAATGGCTACATTGCGCACCAGCTCGGCGCACTCAGGCGTGTTGTAACCCGGAGGATAACTGATGCCCGGATTGTAAACGATCTCCGCTTCGCAGCCGAAAGCTTTCGCCTGCAGGTCAACCAGCGCCTCAATCCGCTCACGGATCAATTCCCGTGTGCCCCTGGTGCAGGTGCGAACCCCGATCTTCAGTCGCGCTTCCCCCGGAATGATGGTGGCAAGCGCCCCGGCATTGAACGAACCAACCGTGATCACCGCGGGATCATGGGGATCAACATTGCGCGCAACAATGGTTTGGAGCGCCAGCACAATTCCTGAAGCCGCAACAATGGGGTCCGCCGCCATGTGCGGCAATGCACCGTGTCCGCCCAGCCCTTGTACCGTCACTTCAACAATATCGACGGCTGCCGTAATGGCTCCGGGCCGCACTGAAATTTGCCCGGTTTCGTCGCCCGGAATATTATGCAGCGCAAACACTGCATCACAGGGAAAGCGCTTGAACAGCCCCTCCTCAATCATGCGCTTTGCTCCACTCACGTCTTCCTCGGCAGGCTGGAAAATGAGATGCACTGTTCCATCAAAGTCCAAACCCTTGGCCAGATAGCGCGCGGCTCCGAGCAGCATGGTGGTGTGCCCGTCATGGCCACAGGCATGCATCTTGCCAGGACTGCGCGAAGCGTATGGCAGGTTGGACGTCTCATGAATGGGAAGTGCATCCATATCCGCGCGAATGCCAATGGTGCGGCGACTGGTACCTTTGACAAGAGTCCCGATAACGCCCGTACCGGCAATTCCCGTCGTCACCGCAAATCCGAGCTTACCGAGTTCCTCAGCCACAATTTTGCTTGTCCGGAATTCCGCAAAACAGAGTTCCGGATGCATGTGCAAGTCGTGCCGGATGGCTGCAAGTTCTCCCGCCGACGCCGTTATCTTCTCATAATTCATCGCTTCTGCGGCACCTGTTTTTCAACAGCTTGGATAATGCGGTTCAGGAAATAGACCAGGACAAAATAAACAATCGCAATCATGATAAGGGGTTCATAGGTACGCAACGTATTGGATTTGATTTTTCCTGCCACACCATAAAGATCCAAAACTGTGACGGTTGAAGCAAGCGGAGTCGATTTCAGTTGCGAGATGACTTCGCCTCCAAGGGTTGGCAAGACAATGCGGAAGGCACGCGGCAGCCAAATTCGGCGCAATACCGTAAAGGGCGTCATGCCATAGGCCCGCGCTGCCTCAAGCTCGCCCTTTGGCACGCCGAGGAATGCGCCGCGCATGATTTCCCCCTCATATCCTGCAAAGCTCAAAGTAAGTGCCAGAGCAGCATAATAAAATCCTTCAATGAGGATGGGCCAGATAAAACTTTGCCGAAGTGAGGGGAATTCCGGAAAAAACGATCCCAAGCCGTAATAGAGAAGCCAAAGTTGCACCAGCAGCGGTGTGCCGCGAATGAGCGTGCAAAATCCGCGTGCCAGCCAGGCCAAGGGCCAAGGTCCAGTGACTTGAACGAGGCCAATTGGAACAGCCAACAGGAACCCGAAAAAAACAGAAACAACCAGCAGTAAAATAGTGAGGTAAAGTCCGTGCGCCAGCTGGGTAAAATACTTTGGAAACCACGTCCAATCGGCGGACCTACTGGCATCCAGTATGAAGCTTAACAAGCCGAGAGTCAATGCGATGGTGAGGACAACGGCCACACCAAGCCGCACCAATTTGAGCTTGGGTTGCTCAACTGAACCAAATTCAACGGCCCCCTGCGTCCATTGAAAAAGGCCATTGAAGATTTTTGCTGCCAAGGCGGCAACACCCAAGCCAACGCATATAGTCCAGACCAGACCTAAGACCTCGCCAGTGCTATATGCTGCTGCCTGATCCATCAGCCCTACCTCGATGCCCTTGCCTGGCCGATGCGAACGCCGCGTTCAATTCTTGCAAAACCCCACAATGAAAAAAGGGAAATCACCAGATAAACGATCGCAGCTATAGAGAAAAACAAGAAGTAGTGTTTTGTGGTGGCCGAGCCCGCAGCCTGCTTGGCCGTTGAGATCAATTCACTGTAGCCTACGACAAATACGAGAGATGAGTCCTTGGTCACATTGAGCCAAAGGTTCGTCAAACCGGGCAAAGCATTGGGAAGCATGGCGGGAAGTATCACCCGCCGAAACCGAAGCCATGGCGACATGCCATACGCAACCGCTGCCTCAATCTGACCTACCTGAATGGCCTGAATTGCACCCCGAATAACTTCCGTGTGGTAAGCACCCTGCACAAACCCCAGCACAACAACTGCGGCCAAGAATCCATTGATTCTTATGGGAGGCTGGCTGGCAAGGGCCAAAACCTGATTGATCAGGTCGCTTACCAGATAATAGAGCACGATTATGAGCAGCAATTCAGGAAGTGACCGAACCAGCGTCGTGTACCATTCCAGCATTCGCTTGACTGCATCACTGCCTGCAAGCTTTCCCATGGCACCAGCAAGCCCAAGCAATACGCCAATCGTATAGGCGAAAACAGCAATGCCAACAGTGCTGAGTGCGCCCATCGCCAAAGGCCCACTCCACGCCAATAATAGCTCTAGCGAAGTCGTCGGCGCGTTCATTTCCCCTGCCATCTCATGTCAAGAAACGCCCGCCTTCCAGATCCTTCCGAAACGCGGGCGCATTGCACTGTTATTTCGTTGGCAATTCAAGCACACCGTTCAAATCAGAATATTTTTCAGTGATCTTTTGAATTGTGCCATCAACGGCAAGCGCGCTGATTGCCGCATTTAACTTGGCCAAGAGTTCCGCATCTTCCTTCCGGACGCCGCCGCCGGCACCATGCCCCAAGATTTCAGGGTCTGCCGCCACCTTACCTTTGGACTCGCAACAGGATGTACCCGACTCACCTTTCAGGAAAGCGTCGAGAGCGGAACTGTCTGCCTGAACATAGTCAAGCCTTCCAGAGAAAAGGTCCTGATTGGCCTCTTCCTGTGTCTGGTATGCTTTGATTGTTGATTCAGCGTAGTATTTTTCAGCATAGGCCTGATGCGTGGTCGATACCTGCACGCCCAAAGTCTTACCCGCCAAATGCGCAGGTGTAATATCCATATCCCCATTCTTTGCACCCATGATCAGGGATGGCGTAAAATAATACATGTTGGTAAAGTTAATGGTTTTCTTGCGCTCATCAGTAATCGACATCGAAGACCAGATGACGTCAATTTGCTTTGCTGTCAGAGCCGGAATAATGCCATCCCAGGCCGTATCAATAATTTCGCACTTCTCACCCATCTTGGCGCAAACAGCATCCATCAGGTCAATTTCCCAACCAGTCCATTTGCCGGTGGCATCTTTCACTGTGAATGGCGCATAAGGCTCTGCCGCGACACCAAACTTGATATCTGCCATAGCAGGCGTTGCCGCCGCCATAAGTGCAACAGTTGCCGCTGCCAGCATTATTCTACGCGAAATTTTCATACTCTTCTCCTCTGATTGATCACCACCACACTTCTATGTGATGTATTTCTTGTCTTTCCCAACTTCATGTTACAAACAAATGCGGACCCTGCCCCATTCGTCTTCCCCCTGTTTTCTCATCTCCTGCCTCAATGAATGCCGGAGACGAACTGTTTGCAGCGCGCGCTTTTCGGGTCGCCAAAAACCTGCTTTGGCGGCCCCTCTTCTTCAATCTTGCCCTTGTGAAGATAAATCACATGGCTAGAAACGTCGCGTGCGAATTTCATTTCATGGGTAACGAGAATCATCGTCCGCCCTTCATTAGCGAGATCGCGGATGACTTTCAAAACTTCGCCGACCAGTTCCGGGTCAAGCGCTGATGTCGGCTCGTCAAAAAGCATCACCTTTGGTTCCATTGCCAGAGCCCTGGCAATGGCCGCCCGCTGCTGCTGTCCGCCTGAAAGAAAAGCGGGATATTGGTCCCGCTTCTCATAAAGTCCAACCTTGTGCAGCAGCTTTCCGGCACGCTCAATCGCCTCCGCTTTGGGAACCCCAAGCACATGAATGGGGGCCTCGATCACGTTTTGCATCACGGTCAAATGCTGCCAAAGATTGAAACTCTGAAACACCATGCCCAGTTTGGTACGAATGCGCTCAAGCTGGCGCCGGTCGCTGGGATGCAGATTGCCATCCTTGTGGGGCTTTAGCGCAACTTCATCTCCGGTGACCACAATGCGGCCCTTGGTCGGCATTTCCAGAAAATTGATGCAACGCAAAAATGTGCTTTTTCCCGAACCCGAAGCGCCAATCATGGAGACCACGTCGCCTTCGCGCGCCTCAAGGGAAACCCCTTTCAACACTTCAAGTTCGCCGAATCGCTTGTGCAAATCCTCAACGACAACGGCCATAGGCCGTTCGACTTCTTTTAGCGCAGGACGTCCTGCCATGCGGTCTCCCCCTTTTGAGAGCTTGTGCCCTTCTCGTAAACGCACCTTAACATCAATTCTAAAGAGCGCAATTCGTGAATTTTCTAAACTTTGACGAGAGTGAAACTGGCACCATTGCCTGAAACTTACTGGCCCGCTATCTGCGCCGCCTTCTGCACCAATACTTCCGCCTGACGGATGGAAGCATAGTCAATCAGCCGGCCATCAAGTGACACCGCGCCCTTGCCTGCTTTCGCCGCCTCATCCATGGCAATGAGAATGCGTTTGGCGCGGTTGACGTCCGCTTCCGAAGGCGACATCACCTGATTGGCAAGGTCAACCTGTGAGAGATGAATGGCCCATTTGCCTTCACAACCTAGCACCGCCGCACGCAGCCCCGCCGCCCGGAATGCATCCGGATCAGAAAAATTTCCAAAAGGTCCATCAACCGGGCGAAGGCCATTGGCCCGTGCGGCCACCACCATACGCGCAATCGCATAGTGCCACATGTCGCCCCAATGGGTTTCACGAGATCCATCGGCGAGTGGCTCCGTCAGCACGGCGTAATCCGCATTGGCACCCCCAATGGACGTGGTGCGCGCCTTGGTAGAAGCCGCATAGTCCGCCACGCCAAAGTGAAGCGACTCATTGCGCTTGGAAGCCGCCGCAATTTCATGCACATTCTGCATGCCAAGCGCCGTTTCGATGATCATCTCAAAGCCTACCCGCTTCTTGCGACCTTTGGCCGTTTCAATCTGTGTACAGAGCATGTCGATGGCATAAACATCGGATGCCGTTCCGACTTTAGGAATCATAATCAGATCGAGCCTGTCCGAAGCCTGTTCAAGCACATCAACAACATCACGGTACATGTAGTGCGTATCAAGCCCGTTGATGCGAACCGAGAGCGCTTTCCGCCCCCAGTCAATATCGCCGATGGCCTGAATGATGTTCTTCCGCGCCTGCGCTTTGTCATCGGGAGCAACCGCGTCCTCAAGATCAAGGAACACCACATCGGCAGTAGATTTCGCAGCCTTTTCAAAAAGTTGCGGCTGGCTACCGGGCACGGCAAGTTCGCTGCGGTTAAGCCGCGCCGGGGCCGGTTCAACGGTAAAAAAACTCATGGGGCTTTTCCTCTGGTCAATGCTGCGTTGCCCACAAACTAGTCGCAACTCGTGACACACCGCAATCCCCGTGCGACAATTGTTGCCGGAAAATATCGTCAGTAGGCGGATTAACTCTGGTTGGCCTGCTCGCCTTCCGCGCCGTGCGAATAGTAGAAGGCAATGGCCTGAGAGCGGTTCCTGAAGCCAAGTTTTTCATAGAGGTTGCGCAGGTGAAATTTCACCGTATTGATGGAAATTCCAAGCTCCTTCGACAACTCGTTATTGGTGCGCCCGCGAGCCAGCGCCGACAGCATGGTTTTTTCACGGTCGGTCAACTCCTCGCGCGGGTCGCGTTTCAGGGCGCGCACATCCAGGAAAGGAAACACCATGCGCCCCGCCGCAACGGTCGCAACGATGTCGAGCAATTGTTCCGGTGCCGTATCCCGCGTGCAAAATCCCGCAGCTCCTGCCGCCATGGCGCGGCGCGGAATGTCAGGGTCGTTGGAGGAGGCATAGATCCCGATGCGCGGCGGCTTTGGCCTGTCGCGCAAAATTGCCAGCAGACGTTCGGCGCCAAGCAGGGGCAATGACCAATCGATCACGCCGAGGGGTACAGGTGCCCGCAAGCACGCCTCCAAAAACCCCTCCGCCGTTTTGGAAGAGGCAATCAGGCTGAAGCGCCGGTCCCGGTCAAAAATCTCCGCAAGCGCCTGCAACATCAGCGGGTTGGGATCGGCAAGAATGAGTTCAATGGGGCTGCTCATGTCAAATCTCTACCCTAATAGGTAGGGCCCAACAAGTATCCATTTAATTTTATACCTGAAAGAATAGGTAGTTACCTACACTTACGGACGCCAAAAGGCCAGTGTTCCGAGTGTTTCGGCATTTTACCTACCCGCCCATACTTGCTCCCACGAATCCGGAATGAACCGGAATATTTCAGGGAGGATACCATGCCGGGCATCAGGGGATTGTTCATTCCAGGTCCAACCAATGTGCCCCAGGCCGTGCGCCTTGCCATGGATATTGCCATGGAGGACCAGCGCGCGCCTGATCTCCCCGCTTTCACCCTTCCACTTTTTGACGACTTGAAGAAAATTTTCAAAACCCGCAATGGGCAAGTGTTCCTCTTCCCCTCCTCCGGTTCCGGCGGCTGGGAAGCAGCCATGACCAACACACTGTCACCCGGCGACAAGGTTCTCATCGCCCGCTTCGGCCAGTTCTCCCTCCTCTGGGCCGACATGTGTGTCCGCCACGGATTGGACGTTGATGTCGTCGATGTACCCTGGGGCGAAGGCGTGCCCGTTGAAACCTTTGCCGAAAAACTGAAGGCCGACAAAGCCCACGCCTACAAGGCCGTGCTCGTCACTCACAATGAAACCGCAACCGGAGTCACCAGTGATGTGGCCGCAATCCGCCACGCATTGAACAACGCTGGCCACCCGGCTCTGCTCTTCGTCGATGCCGTAAGCTCACTCGCCTCCATCGATTTCCGCATGGATGAATGGGGCGTCGATGTCTGCGTCTCGGGTTCGCAGAAAGGCTTTATGATGCCCGTTGGCCTTGCCATCGTCGGTGTATCGCAGAAGGCGCTCGCCGCCCGCGAGGCCGCTGGCCTGCGCCGCAGCTATTTCGATTTCGAAGACATGATCAAGACCAACAAGGACGGCTTCTTCCCCTACACGCCGCCAACCCACATGCTCCGTGCACTCCGCGCCTCCATTGATCTCCTCCTCGCTGAAGGCCTCGAAAATGTTTTCGCAAGACACTACCGGCTGGCCGAAGGCGTGCGCCGCGCCGTTTCCGCCTGGGGCCTGTCGCTCTGCGCCAAAGCCCCAAAGTGGCATTCCCACACGGTGAGCGCCGTCGTCATCCCGGAAGGCTTCGACAGCGCCGCCCTCGTGAAGCACGCCTACCACCGTTACAATCTTTCGCTCGGCGTGGGCCTCAACAAAGTCGCAGGCCGCGTCTTCCGTATCGGCCATCTTGGCGATCTCAATGAAATCATGTGCATGATGGCACTTGCAGGTAGCGAAATGGCCATGCGCGATTTGGGCATTCCCGTTGAAGCGGGCTCCGGCGTTGCCGCCGCGCAGGAATACTACCGCGAAACCGGTGCCGCGGCAGCCCTGAGAAAGGCCGCCTGACCATGGACATTCACGAATATCAGGCCAAGGAAATCCTCGCAAAATTTGGAGTGCCAATTCCCAAGGGCGCGCTTGCCTACAGCCCCGAACAAGCGGCTTATAGAGCCCGCGAAATCGGCGGCAAGCTCTGGGTAGTGAAAGCCCAGGTTCATACGGGTGGTCGCGGCAAGGCCGGCGGAGTGAAACTCTGTCGCAATGAGGATGAAGTCACCGACGCCGCCGACGAACTGCTCGGCAAGAAACTGGTCACGCATCAATCCGGCCCCGCCGGCAAAATCGTTTACCGACTCTATGTCGAAGGCGGCGTGGCTATCGCCCGCGAACTCTATCTCGGTTTCGTGCTCGATCGAAAATCAGAACGCGTCATGGTTGTTGCTTCCGCCGCAGGCGGCATGGAAATCGAAGACATCGCCGAAGAGCAGCCTGACTCCATCGTGCGCATCAGCGTCGAACCTGCCGTTGGTATGCAAGCCTTCCAGGCTCGTGAACTCGCCTTCGCCCTGGGCCTCGCCCCTGCCCAAATTCAACAGGCCGTCTCAACCATACTCGGCTGTTACCGCGCCTTTGAAGAACTCGATGCCACCATGGTGGAAATCAACCCTCTGATCGTCACCGAGGACGGCACCGTCATGGCCCTCGATGCCAAGATGACCTTCGACGACAACGCCTTGTTCCGCCATCCCGCAATCGCCGAACTCCGAGACAAGAGTCAGGAAGATGCCCGCGAAACCCGCGCCAATGATCGTGGCCTCTCCTATGTGGGCCTCAGCGGCAACATCGGTTGCATCGTCAATGGCGCAGGCCTCGCAATGGCAACCATGGACATGATCAAGCTCGCCGGTGGCGAGCCCGCCAACTTCCTCGACATCGGCGGCGGCGCCACGCCAGAACGCGTAGCCAAGGCTTTCAAACTCGTGACGTCCGATACCAATGTCGAAGCCATTCTCGTCAACATCTTCGCCGGCATCAATCGTTGTGACTGGGTGGCCGAAGGCGTGGTTCAGGCGTTGGAAAAAAATCCAATAAAAGTACCTGTCATCGTCCGCCTCGCCGGAACCCATGTCGAAGAGGGCCGCAAAATTCTGGCCCGCTCTGGCCTTCCCATCATCCGCGCCAATACGCTGGCAGAAGCTGCCCAGCGCGCCGTTGCCGCGTGGAAGAACGACAAGATCGCAAATCTGAAAGTGGTGAACGCATGACCATTCTCCTTGATCGTAAAACCGCCGTTCTGGTCCAGGGCATCACCGGAAAAATCGGTTCCTTCCATGCCAAGGAAATGATGGACTATGGCACCAACGTCGTAGGCGGCGTTACCCCCGGCAAAGGCGGCGCATCCGAGCACGGCATTCCCGTCTTCGACACCATGAAAGAAGCCGTGGAAAAGACCGGCGCAACTGCAAGCATCGTTTTTGTGCCGCCACCCTTCGCAGCCGACTCCATCATGGAAGCAGCCGACGCTGGCATTCGCACCTGCGTTGCCATCACCGATGGCATCCCCGCTCAGGACATGATCAAGGTGAAGCGCTACATGCGCCGCTATCGCGCTGAAAACCGCATGTGCCTCATCGGCCCAAATTGTGCCGGCATAATTTCCCCCAGCAAGGCCCTCCTCGGCATCATGCCCGGCAATATCTATCTCTCAGGCCATGTCGGCATCGTCGGCCGTTCAGGCACTCTCGGTTACGAGGCCGCAGCCCAGATGAAAGAGCTCGGCATCGGCGTTTCAACCAGCGTCGGCATCGGCGGCGACCCGATCAACGGCTCGTCCTTCAAGGACATCCTCGAACTCTTCGAAGCCGATCCCGAAACCCACGCCGTTGTAATGATCGGTGAAATCGGCGGTCCGCAGGAGGCTGAAGCTGCCGAATACATCCGCGACTATATGAAGAAGCCGGTGATCGCCTACGTAGCTGGCCTGTCAGCCCCCAAAGGCCGCAAGATGGGCCACGCCGGCGCCATCATCTCAGCCTTCGGTGAAAGCGCTTCTGAGAAGGTAGAAATTCTCCGTGAGGTAGGCGTCGCCATTGCTTCCACGCCGGCAGAGATAGGCATCACAGCGCAGAGGGTACTGAAGGCAGCTTAATTATCGTTTCAATATTCTCTCCACGGTCGGGCTCGACCCGACCGCCCAGACTTCTCTCCTCTGGCAAGCACTGGATGGTCGCCTCGGAGGGCGACCATGGAGAGAGTCAGAGAAACCTCTTTGCCGCTTCCCCGTGTTCAAAGCGTAATCTATCGACGTCAACGCCAACCGGGACTCCATCAATAACCCGCCATTCCCCGGCGATCATTACGCGGCCCGCCCGGTGAGCGCCGCACAGCACGAGTGCGGCTACGGGATCACCTGAGCCCGAAAAACGTAACTCATCCAAAGTATAAAGGGCAAGATCAGCCTGCTTGCCTACCGCGATTTCACCAATGTCAGACCGGCCCAAACATCTTGCCGAACCCTGCGTGGCCCAGCGCAGCACATCAAGATGGGTGACGCTCTGGCCATATTTCAAGCGGTTCATCAGAAGAGCATGACGCACGCCTTCCATAAGATTCGAATTGTCATTGGAGGCCGAACCATCTACGCCCAGCCCGACGGCAACGCCTGCTTTCTCAAGCTCCTGCGTGCGACAATGACCCGAAGCCAGCACCATATTGGACGTAGGGCAGTGGCACACGCTGACGCCATTTTTCGCCAGCCTGCCAATCTCGCCATCAGAAAAGTGGATTCCATGGGCCAGCCAAGTCCGGTCGTTGAGCCAGCCCACCTCCTCCAGATAATCCACCGGACTGAAGCCAAAGCGCGCCCGGCAAAATTCATCCTCGTCATGAGTCTCAGCCAGATGCGTATGCAACCGGCAATCATGCTTTGCCGCCAGTTCCCCACAGGCACACATCAGGGATTGCGTCACCGAAAAAGGTGAACACGGCGCCAGCGCCACCTGTATCCGCGCGCCATCGCCCTGTTGGTGATACTTGGCAATCACCCGCTCACAATCACCCAGGATCGTATCTTCATTCTGCACCACGCTATCCGGCGGCAGGCCCCCATCCTTCACCGACAGATTCATCGAGCCTCGCGTCACCGTCATCCGCATGCCAAGCTTCAAGGCTTCATCCACCTGGATATCCATGGCGTCTTCAAGACCGACCGGAAACACATAATGATGGTCAGAGGTCGTTGTAACGCCAGACATCAAAAGTTCCGTCAAAGCCAGCCGCGTGCCAAGCCGCATGGCCTCCGGTGTCAGCCTGGCCCAAAGCGGATAAAGCGCCTTCAGCCAGTCAAATAGCTCCTTGTTGATGGCCTGCGGGTGGGCCCGTGTCAGTGTCTGATAGAAATGGTGATGAGTATTGATAAGACCCGGCAAAACCACATGGCGCGAAGCATCAAACACCTCGTCCGGTGTCGCTCCAGGTTTCTGCCCGGCGGCCACCAATTCGGCAATTCTGCCGCCCCTGATGACCAGCCCACCGCCCGCCCCGTCACCCAGAATCGCCAGTGGATTTTTGAGCCAGATGCTCTTCACTTTACCTTCTTACCGTTTCTGGGCTAGTCTGAATTTTGGACCACATGGTCAAACACATAAGTCTTTGCATGGACCCCGGTTGCTTGCAACTTGGCGCCAAAAAGAAAACGATAGAAAATACAGGGAGACGATACTATGAAAACATTAAAACACACGCTTCTTACGCTTCTTGCCGTAACGGCCATGAGCGGAGTGGCCATCGCCGAAGAAATGAAAAAGAAAGTCGGCAAGGGCGAAGGCCAGGTCGATATTGTTGCTTGGGCTGGTTACATTGAAAATGGCGCCACTGACAAATCCTATGACTGGGTAACGGAATTTGAGAAAGCCACAAGCTGCAAGGTCAACGTGAAGACGGCAGGCACCTCGGATGAAATGGTGGCCCTAATGAACGAAGGCGGCTTTGATCTCGTCACCGCGTCTGGCGACGCCTCGCTGCGCCTGATCGCCGGCAAGCGGCTGCAGGCCATCAACACAAAGCTTATCCCCTCATGGAAAACCGTGGATAAACGCTTGCAAGACGCCCCATGGCACACGGTTGATGGCGTCCACTATGGCGTTCCCTACCAATGGGGTGCCAACGTCCTCGCCTATAATGCAAATGTCTTCAAGGAAGCCCCAAAGAGCTGGAGCGTTGTCTTTGAAGAGCAAAACCTTCCCGATGGAAAATCCAACAAGGGCCGGGTTCAGGCCTTTGATGGCGCCATCTACATTGCCGATGCCGCCCTTTACCTCATGGCCAAGAAGCCGGAACTCGGCATCAAGGATCCTTACGAGTTGACTGAGGAACAGTACAAGGCATCCCTCGACCTGCTCCGCGCCCAGCGTGCCCTTGTTGGCCGTTACTGGCATGATGCCTTCATGCAGATCGACGACTTCAAGAATGAGGGCGTCGTGGCGTCATCATCCTGGCCCTTCCAGGTGAACATCCTGCAGGCTGACAAGGATGCCATGGCGAAGACCCCGGTTGCTTCCGTCATCCCCGGTGAAGGAGCCACGGGTTGGGCCGATACCACCATGATGCATGCGGATGCAGCCCATCCAAATTGCGCCTATCTCTGGATGGAGCATTCCATCTCCCCCAAGGTGCAGGGCGATCTCGCTGCGTGGTTTGGCTCTGTTCCAGCGGTGCCCGCAGCCTGCAAGGGCAATGCCCTGCTTACCGATGAGGGCTGTAACGTGAACGGCATGCAAAGCTTCGAAAAGGTGCATTTCTGGCGCACCCCCATTGCCAAATGTGCAACCCAGTCCGCAGGCTGCGTGCCCTACTATCGTTGGGCCACAGACATGATCGCGGTTCTCGGTGGCCGTTAACGCTTGAGCAAATGAAGGGTTCCCGCCAGATCAGTCTGGCGGGAGTTTTTATGCCATGACAACAGCCGTCAGCTTTCAGAATATCTGCCGCCATTTCGGCCCCGTGCGCGCCGTGGATGATGTCACACTCGATATTGCCGAAGGCGAGTTCTTCGCTATGCTCGGCCCCTCCGGCTCGGGCAAGACCACATGCTTGCGTCTCATCGCTGGTTTTGAGCAGCCAACATCCGGCCACATGGAAATTTTCGGCGTCACCTCCGAGGGTGTCCCACCCTACCAGCGCAACGTAAACACCGTCTTTCAGGATTACGCGCTTTTTCCGCACATGACCGTGCTCGACAACGTCGCCTACGGCCTCATGGTCAAAGGCATTGACAGAGCAACGCGCCACCGCAAGGCTCAGGAAGCGCTAACGCTGGTAGCTCTCGGAAGTTTCGGCAGTCGCCGCCCCTCGCAATTGTCCGGTGGCCAGAGGCAGCGCGTGGCTTTGGCCCGCGCCCTTGTGAATGAACCCAAAGTCCTGCTGCTCGATGAGCCTCTTGGCGCGCTTGATCTGAAGCTTCGCGAGCAGATGCAGGTGGAACTCAAGGCCCTGCAGCGCAACCTCGGCATCACCTTTGTCTTTGTAACGCATGACCAGGGTGAGGCCCTTTCCATGGCCGACCGTGTCGCCATATTCAACGAAGGCAGGATCATTCAGGTTGGCAGCCCGGAAGAAATTTATGAGCGCCCTAAGACAAAATTCGTGGCCGATTTCGTGGGCTCCTCAAATGTCTTGAGTCCCGCCTTTTCAAAATCCGCTGGTGGTCCGGAAAAATGGGCAAGCCTCCGGCCTGAAAAAATCAGCATCATGCAGGGCAGGGAAAATCCGCCAACCTGGCACCAGTCCGCCAGCGCCTCGATCTCCGCCATTCATTATCAGGGCTCGGTCACACGCCTGAACACCCGTACAACAAGCGGCGAAACAATCAATGTCACCGTGCCCTCATCCCAGGGCAAATTCGCCGAAGGTGATAAAATCACGCTCCATTGGCCAAAGGAGGCCCTGCACATTATGTCAGGTGAAGCATGAGTCTGACCCGGACAGCTTCGGACGCACTGTTCAGGCGTCCCAACTGGTTCCTGACAATTCTGCTTGCCCCACCGCTTCTCTGGCTCGGCATTGCCTTTCTGGGCTCGCTAAGCGTCTTCCTGTTCCACGCCTTCTTTTCCGTCGATGAATTTTCCGGCTTCATCAAGTATGAGCTCACCCTCTCTACCTTCGCCGAACTCTTCCGCCTCTCAAACTTTGATGTCATCGTCAGAAGCCTTGTGATGGCAACGGCGGTCACCCTTGCTTCCGTTGTCATCGCCTTTCCCTTCGCCTATTTCGCCGCGCGCTATGCCCGTGGAAAATGGAAGGCCCTGTTCTATATCCTCGTGATGCTGCCCCTCTGGTCCAGCTATCTCGTAAAGGTCTATGCCTGGAAATTGATCCTCGCCAAGGAAGGCATCATCTCCTGGCTGGCCGGACAGCTTCACCTCACCTGGGCGCTTGATGCGCTGCTGGCAATCCCCGTCATCGGCGGTCCGTCGCTCTCCATCAGCTTCCTCGGAACCTTCATCGTCTTCGTTTACGTCTGGCTGCCCTTCATGATCCTGCCAACACAAGCGGCATTGGAGCGAGTGCCCATCAATCTCATCGACGCCTCCTCGGACCTCGGCGGAACGCCTGCCCAGACCTTTCGCCATGTAATATTCCCACTGGCGCTTCCCGGCATTATCGCCGGTTCAATCTTCACCTTTTCCCTCACCCTTGGTGACTACATCATCCCGCAAATCATTGGAAATTCTAGTTATTTCCTTGGCCAAACGGTGTACACGCTGCAGGGAACAGCAGGCAACATTCCACTTGCCGCCGCCTTCACCGTTGTACCCATCGTGATCATGGGAATCTATCTCGCCCTTGCCAAAAGAATGGGGGCCTTCGATGCGCTCTGACAGCTCGCCATTCTTCCTTAAAATCGCCGCCTTGGCCTGCGTCGCCTTCCTGCACGTGCCGCTGTTGCTGATCTTCCTTTATGCCTTCACCACCGAAGAAAAAAGCTTCCAGTTCCCGCCGCCCGGCTACACCGCGAAATGGTTCGGCATTGTTTGGGAACGGCAGGACATTTGGGATGCCATCGGCCTCTCAGTCAAAGTCGCTGCTATTGCGACGGTGCTGGCGCTTGTCCTCGGCACCTGTGCTGCTGCGGCCATTTCCCGTGCTAAATTCTTCGGCCGCGATCACATATCCTTGCTGTTTATACTTCCCATCGCCCTCCCCGGCATCGTCACGGGCATCGCCCTTCGTTCTGCCTTCGGCATCATGGACATTCCGTTTTCAACCTGGACCATCGTGCTGGGCCACACCACCTTCTGCATGGTCGTGGTCTACAACAACGTGTTGGCCCGCTTCCGCCGCACCTCAGGCAGCACGATTGAAGCCTCCATGGATCTAGGCGCCGACGGCTTTCAAACCTTCCGCCATGTGGTCTTGCCGCAAATCGCTTCAGCGCTCCTAGCGGGAGGCATGCTGGCGTTCGCCCTGTCCTTCGATGAAGTGATTGTCACCACTTTCACTGCGGGTCAGCAGTCAACACTGCCAATCTGGATGCTGAATGAACTCATCCGCCCCCGGCAAAGGCCTATCACCAATGTGGTGGCGATCTTCGTCATCGCCGTCACCTTCATCCCCATCCTCGCGGCCTACTATCTTACCCGCGAGGGCGAACACACCGGCGGCACGGGGAAATAACCTAGAGAATTCCCTGCACTGCAATCATGACAACGGCCATGGCGGCAACAAATCCCGCTTCGGTCGCAATAGCGTAGTTGCTCTTCGAAACGAAAAGGCCGTTGGCAACAATCAGCGCAATGATGGTTATAAAAATCAGGATGATCGTCGCCAGCGCGTTGTGGGCGGCGGTGATGCCAACCAGCCATGCCAGCAAAAATGTGCCTAATAGTTGCACAATCATCGCAGGAACAGGCATACCCGCACCGGGATTTGGTTTAACGTTGACGCCTTCAATCCATTTCTTGGCAAAAAGCACGGGCGAATACCACGCCCAGCCCAATATGAATGAAAGTATGGTTCCAATGACAACAGCCAGCCAGTTAACACCTTCTGTAAGTTCAGCCATCAATCATTCCTCCTCTTGGCTTACATCGGAGGCATGCCGGGGAATCTTGGAAGACTCGCATCCAGATGATCCCATGCATTTGCCTTGCCATGGAAGAATACCATTTGTGGGATAATTTTAGAAGGATCATCAAGCGACGTGAGATTTAGGGCAACCACGCCCGCCATGCCGGATGTCTTTCCCGCAACCATGGAGCCGCAAGTCGGGCAGTGTCCACGGGTCGCCGTGTTGCCGCTATCAGCAATGTAATCCCAGTATTTTACCTTCCCCTTCATGTCGACAGCCGCTTCCGGGAACGCCGCAAAACTCGAATGCCCTGCCCCTGAAAGCTGCTGGCAATGGCGGCATTGGCAATGCCCGGCCATCATGGGCTCCGCATCCGTCGAAAAGCGCACCGCGCCGCAAGCACATCCACCTTCATACTTTGCCATGTCATTTCTCCTTATGCTGCAAACAGAACTTCAAGCCTTCCAATGCATCCAACCCAGCCCTGGTTGTGCATGTCGCGGGCCTTGTCGTCGGCGAACTTCGAATGTGTGAGCGTAAGCTCCGTAGCTGAACCCTTCTTGCGCAGATCCACGGTCACAAGAGTTTCCGCATCGGAAGAACCCTCCCAGCCCCAAGTGAAAGAAATTCGTTTGGGATTCTTAATCTCCTTGTACACGCCCACAACCCTGTGTTCCTTGCCATCTGGCTCGCGCATCACAATGCGGTAGCGCCCGCCAACCTTGAGTTCAGTTTCCGCGACCGCCACTTCCATCTCATTGGTCGGCGACATCCATTTCTTCAGCGTTTTGGGGTCCGTCCACGCGGCAAAGACTTTTTCCGGCGGGGCCTTGATGGTGCGGACGAGGCTGAGCGAGATGTCTTTGGTGTTTGCCATGGGGTCTCCTCCAACAGGGCGGTCAATGCATCAAGGCGCAAAGTCCAGAATTTCTCGTATTCCGAAAGCCAGCGCATGGCGGCCTCCATCGGCTTGGGCTCAAGACGGCAGATAACCATCCGCCCGCTTTTCTCCCGCTTTAATAGTTTCGCGTCCTCGAGCACATCGAGATGTTTGCTGATGGCAGGCAATGAAATGCCAAAAGGCGCCGCAATTTCCCCCACGCTCAACTCCGGGTGCTTGGCCAGATCCGCTAGAATGGCGCGCCGTGTAGGATCAGCAAGAGCGGAAAATGTTGTGTCGAGCGACTGTATAATCATTTAACCAACTAATTAAATGATTGTACAAGCGCTGTCAAGCAGAGGTTGTTTTTCCCGCCGCTTCCGACTTTCGCTTTCGGTACTCCGCAAACTGCTGGTCAGCGAGAACGCCAATGAGGATCACCGATCCCATCACTGCAAAATTCAATGAACTCGGAATGCCAAGCAGGTTGACCAGGTTCTGCAAGACTTGCAGCAGAATGGTTCCAAGCACCACTCCCACAATCGAGCCTTCGCCGCCCCGCAGCGAGCAACCGCCAAGCACAGCGGCTGCAATGGCATAAAGCTCATAGAAATTGCCATGCGACGACGGCGAAATCGAGCGCGTGTACATGGCAAAGAAAATCGCCGAGATGGCAGTTAGTATCGCGGAGATGACATAGGCCGCAATGATCACGCGGTTGGTGCGGATGCCCGAATAGCGCGCCGCCTCTTCATTCTTGCCCACTGCATATAGATAACGTCCAAACACCGAACGGTGCAGCACCACCCACATGAGGCAGGCGATAACGATCAGTGCCATAAATGAATGGGGCACGCCGAAGGTGCGCCCCGTCGTGAGCCACTCCAGGTCTGGCAGGCTGACGCCAAAGCCAAATCCGGCCGTGCCATCTTGTGTATAGAACCGCGCCGCACCACGATAGATAAGCAGGCCGCACAGCGTCACAATAAAGGGCTGCATGTGCATTCGGGTGATCAGCAAACCGTGCACCAACCCCATCACAACACCAAGCGCCAGCATGAGCAGCAGCGCCAGGGGCCATGCCATCTCGTGGCCAACAATCAGGTCAACAAACAGCACGCCAAGCAGAGCAATAATGGAGCCCACCGATAATTCGATGCCGCCCGTGATGATTACAAACGCCTGCCCGATTGCAAAAATGCCAAAAAGCCCCACAAGATTGGCCGTATTGCCAAGGTTGATCGCCGAGATGAAAAGCGGGTTGATCACAGCCACAACCGTGCCGACCACAAGGATCAGAATGAGAAGGCCGATGTCTTTCTTGAACACTGCTCAATCCCTCAATGAATGCTTCCGCCCACGGCAAGCTGCAGCACATTGTGCTCGCTGAATTCCGCCCGCTCCAAGAAGCCGCTGATGACGCCCTCATGCATCACGGCAATCCGGTCGCTCACACCAATCACCTCTTCCATATCGCTGGAAATCATCAAGATGGCTACCCCTGCATCCGCAAGCTTCCGCAACATTTCATATAGTTCGCTCTTGGCACCAACATCGACCCCGCGCGTAGGTTCATCGCAAATCAGAACGCGCGGATTCATTGCCAGCCATTTAGCGAGAACAACCTTCTGCTGGTTGCCGCCCGAAAGCGAGCCCCCCTCGTGGGCAACACTGGGGGCGCGAATGTGAAGGCGCTCCTTCTGGCGTTCAGCATTGGCCGCAACGATGCTGTCCTTCACCAGACCAGTTGATGAACAGGCTTGCATGTTGGGCAAGGCGATATTATCTGCAATCGAAACGTCAAGCAGCAGCCCGCAGCGCTTGCGGTCCTCCGGCACAAGATAGATGCCTTGTGAAATCGCCTCGCGCGGCGTGCCGATGTGGATGGTCTCGCCATCGACTACAATCTGCCCGGCAAGCAATGGATCTATGCCAAATATCGCCCGCGCCAATTCCGTGCGCCCCGCCCCCACAAGTCCGGCAAGCCCGAGGATTTCTCCTCTTCTTACGCCAATGCTCACTTCTCGGTTTGGATATGTCTTTGTCTGTGCTGCCCTAATTTCAAGCACATGCTTTCCCGGTGCGGCGGCGGGTGGCACATAGAGCGATTTGAGATCGCGCCCGATCATCAGGCGGATCATGGCACCATGAGTGATTTCACCCTTGCCTAGCTCCCCCACCACGCGCCCATCACGCATGACAACCACACGGTCCGCACATTGGGTCAACTCGTTGAGCCGATGCGAAATAAAGATAACACTCACGCCTGAAGCTTTGAGCCCGGCGACGACATTCAACAGGCGGTCAGTTTCGATAAGTGTCAGGCTTGAAGTCGGCTCATCCATGATGACGAGGCGCGAATTCAAGGACAGCGCCTTCACAATTTCAAGGAGCTGGCGTTGGGCAATTGACATGTCGGAAACCATCGTCTCCGGTTTGAAATCCACGCCCAGGCGGTCAAGCAGCGGCTGAACATCTGCATAAAGTCTTTTGCGGTTCACCAGCCGCAATGGTCCGCCATAAAGCGGTTCACGGCCGATATAGACGTTTGACGCCACATCAAGGTTCTCGAACAAATTGAGTTCCTGGTGAACGAAAGCAATTCCCGCACCCATTGACTCCAAAACGGAAAGCGATCGCCGCTGAACTCCGTCAATTTCGAGCGTACCGGACGAAGGCTCAATAACGCCACCAATAATGTTCATAAGCGTAGACTTGCCAGCCCCGTTTTCGCCCACAAGACCGATAACCTCGCCCGGGGAAACAGCGAAGTTCACCCCCTGCACGGCTTGCACCCCGGCATAGGACTTGGCGATGTCAATCAGTCGAAAAAAGGGATCGGCCATCTTCGGAATTGAAACCCCCAGCACAGCGCTTTGGTCGCAAGTTAACGCCCTTGGTGAAGAGGCCCTCATCCGCCCTGTTGGGCACCTTCTCCCATCCTTCGGACGGGAGAAGGCAAAACTGTTTGAGACTATCGCCTTCGCCCGTCCTGCGTAGCAAAGCGAAGCAGGATGGGAGAAGGTGGCCGAAGGCCGGATGAGGGCCCTTTAACGCATCACCAACACTTGCCGGTCATGCGCCTGGCTCCATTCTGTACAGGCATTCCCCGGTGACGCAAGAGAAAGCCAGCGCGAGCCCCCACGCGCTGGCTTTTTAGTTTAGCTCATTTGCCCAACGCGGCTTTGAGATCAACTTCGAACTGATCAACATTGGCCTTGTCGATAATTTTTGTTGGCACAATGATCAACTCGTCGGCAGGCACACCAGACTTGTCGCCTTCCATGTAGCTGGCCATCAGCTTCATGCCACGATAGCCCCACTCAAACGGCTGCTGCACAACGGTTCCGGAAAAACTGCCGTCCTTGACCGCGCCCAAAGTGATTGGGTCTTCGTCAAAGGCGATAACAGTGATTGCGCCAAGCTTGCCGGCGGCCTGCAAGGCCTCATAGATCTTTGGCGGGTTATAGGAGTAGAACCCAACCATGCAGTTGATCTCTGGGTTTGCGGCCAGCACATCGTCCACATTGCTGCGGGCCCGCGCGAAGTCGACATCGTCACCACGCGTGTCAACAAGTTCAATGCCCTTGCCTTCGATGGCTTTCTTGAACCCCGCAATGCGCTCCTTGGCATTGTCCGCTCCGAGGAAGCCAACAAAGCCCATGCACTTGCCGCCCTTGGGCAAAGCCCCAATGGCAATTTCACCGGCCTGCACGCCAGCATCCGTATTGGATGAACCCAGATAGGCAATGCGATTGCTGTCGGCTGCATCGCTGTCAGTCGTAAACAACGGTACTTGTCCGGCAATGCGATTGAATGCATCGACCGACGTTTTTGGGTCAACCGAAGAAATCATGATGGCATCGGTGCCGGCCGCGACCAGATCGTCCATAAGCGCGTTCTGCAGCGCTGCCGTGCCCTGGGCCGGATACTTGAATTGCAGTTCATAATTCGGCAATTCGCCTTGCGCCTTCTTCACACCAGCTTCCGCAAGTTTCCAGAAGTCCGATGCCGCGTTCACAACAAATGCCAATTGCTTCTTGTCTTGGGCCTGAGCCCCTGCCGCCATTGCCAGGGCGATGGCCGTTGAGAATCCCAATGCGATTAGTTTCTTCATCATATTCCTCCCGATTATTTTGCTTCGAGCTTTGCGCTCTTTTGGCCGATGCCAGCGGACTTGCGAACATCGCTTCCCATAATGATACATTGCTGCTAATATATGTCAATAATGAAAAGAAATATCAAATTAATATGAGCAATAACATATAGATAACGATGATAATATGCGCATTCATAAATTTTGTGAAAGACGTTCGTCAAAACCGCTGCGGTTTCGAACGCTGTCGTGGAATTAGCAATGGGCGCTGAGGATCAAACCATGTCACCGGGAAGCCTGGTTCCAGGCATTGCACGCACCTCCGGCCCCACCATGACCGAAGTTGCCGCCGCCGCCGGCGTTTCGCAGACCACGGTTTCACTGGTCCTGAACGATGCTTTGGGGGCCCGCCTGTCGATGAAAACCAGGCAACGGGTGCTTGAGGCGGCCAAAGGCCTGAACTACCGGCTGGTCAAGCGTGGGGCCACACGTCCGCTCTTCACCGGCGCAAGCGTGATTGGCTTTGTTGTCGATGAATTGTCAACCGACCCCTGGTGTGCCATTGCCATGGATGGCGCCCGCGAAAAAGCCTGGGAGCACGGCCTCACCATCAGCGCCGCCGTCACTCGTGGCGATGCGGAAATGGAACAGGCTGTCCATGCGCAAATGGAAGGCCAGCCCCTGATCGGCCTGATCTACGGCACCATTCAAACCCGCCGCGTCACGCCCTCTCCCGCCTTCTACCGGATTCCCACGGTGTTGCTGAACTGCTACACCGCAGACCGCTCGCTCCCTTCAATCATGCCCGGCGAAATTCTCGGTGGCCAAACCGCCACAACCCGTCTCATCAAGGCTGGCCACCGCCGCATTGGCCTCATCGAGGGCGAAGTCTGGATGGATGCCTCGCGTGACCGGCTGAAAGGCTATCGACAGGCCCTTGCCAATGCCGAAATCCTCTTCGACCCCGATTTGGTGAGACCCGGAAACTGGGAGCCCTCCGCAGGCTACGAACAAACTCACGCGCTGATGAACTTGCCCGATCCGCCAACAGCGATCTTCTGCTCCAATGATCTCATGGCTCTCGGCTGTTATGAGGCGCTAAAGGAACTGGGCGAGCGCGTTCCAGAAGACATGGCCGTCATCGGCTACGATGATCGTGAAATTGCCCAGTTCACCAGGCCGCCGCTGACGACAATTCTCTTGCCGCATTTTGAAATGGGCACGCTCGCTGCCGAATACATCATCAACAATTCCGTGCAGATTAAAGGGCGTCAGCCGCAGATCAAAGTGGAATGTCCACTGGTTGAAAGAAATTCGGTTGGGCCCATCCTGCCAGCGCAAGTAGACTAGGGAGATTGCGATGCTGCTCTTGGTAACGGGTGCAACCGGCAAAGTCGGCACAAATCTCATCGCGCACCTTCTATTAGAGCCGCGCTGGAACGGCGCAAAGATAAGAGCCCTGTGTCACAATCGGCTAATCCCCGAAGCCGACCGCGTAGAAGTTGTCAAAGGCAACATCTCTGACCGTGAAGATGTCGAGCGCGCCATGGCAGGCGTCACCCATGTCGTTCACCTCGCCACCTGCAAGGAAATCCCCGAGACCGTTATGGACGTGACCGTGAAAGGCATGTTTTGGCTGCTGGAATCCTTCCGCCAAAGCAAGACTGCAAAGCAGTTTATCCTCATTGGCGGTGACGCCGGTGTCGGCCATTTCTTCTACCGCCATGATGGTCCCATTACCGAGAAAACACCCCACCAGGCCTATCCCGGCTGCTATGCCCTTTCAAAAGTTCTGGAAGAAGTTCTTCTCACGCAATTCACGATTCAATATGGCATCAACGGCTGCTGCCTACGCGCGCCATGGATCATGGAGAAGGATGACTTCCGCTGTTCACTTTCCTTTGGCGATGATCTGTTCGGTGGCCCCGATTGGAAAACATTGGTTCCCGGCGATGTTGCCAAAAATTGCAAAAAAGCAGGGACAATTCCCCTTCTTCACGATGCCGATGGCAAGCCGCTCAAGCGAAATTTTGTCCATGTAGATGACCTTGTGAACGCCATCTCCGCAGCCCTGGACAACCCCGCCACGCGCGGAAAGCTCTACAACATCTGCATGGATGAACCTGTCGACTATGGCGCGGTCGCAACCTATCTCAGCAAGAGCAAAGGGCTTGGCTCCATTGCCATTCCAAGCACCTATCATTCAACCTGGCTGGACAACAGCAAGGCCAAATTCGAACTGGGCTGGCGCCCGCGCTACGATCTCGCAAAGCTGATTGACGCCGCCTGGAACTACGAACGCACCGCCAACGATCCACGCAAAGTATGGTATCCCGGCTAAACCTCGCCGCGCTTCCACTGCTCTTTTGTCAGCGCCCGGAACTCTTCAAAGCGACCCTCGGCGATGGCCGCGCGCATGCCCTGCATGAGCACCTGATAGTAGGCAACATTGGCCCACGACAGCAGCATCATCCCGAGCAGTTCACCAGAGCGCATGAGATGGTGGATATATGCCCGCGAATATTTGGATAACGCGGGACACGCACTTTCAGCATCAAGCGGACGCGGATCATCCGCATGCTTGGCATTGCGCATATTGATTTTGCCAAACCGCGTGAACGCCTGTCCATGCCGCCCCGAACGCGTGGGCAGCACGCAATCAAACATGTCAATTCCGCGAGCCACCGACTCCAGCAAATCATCCGGCGTGCCAACACCCATGAGATAGCGCGGCTTGTCCTGCGGCAACTCCGGTGCGGTAAACTCAATGGTCTGCAGCATCAGATTCTGGCCTTCGCCCACCGCCAGTCCTCCAATGGCATACCCCTCAAAGCCGATATCAACGAGGCCCGCTGCACTTGTCTTTCGCAGCTTCTCGTTCACGCCACCCTGCACAATGCCGAAATTTCCGCGCCCCGGTTGCTTTCCAAATGCCTTGCGTGATCTTGCCGCCCAGCGCAGGGAAAGCTGCATGGCCTTCTCGGCCTCTTTCTCCGTGTGCGGATATTCCAGGCACTGGTCGAGCTGCATCAGAATGTCAGAACCAAGCAGGCGCTGAATATCCATGGCCCGCTCCGGCGTGAGTTCATGTTTCCGCCCGTCGATATGCGATTGAAACACCGCCCCCTGCTCCGTGATCTTGCGAATCTTCGAAAGCGACATAACTTGAAAGCCGCCGCTGTCGGTCAGGATTGGCCCATCCCATCCTATGAACTTGTGCAGGCCGCCAAGCTTTGCCACTTCTTCGGCGCCGGGCCGCAACATCAAGTGATAGGTATTGCCCAGAATGATATCAGAGCCCGCCTCCTTCACCTGGTCGAGGTAAAGCCCTTTCACCGTGCCCACCGTGCCCACCGGCATGAAAGCCGGCGTGCGGATGTCTCCATGCAGCGTATGGACCGTGCCCAAACGCGCCGCGCCGTCGGTCTTGTGAAGTGAAAAGGAAAACTCTGTCATGCGGCTTCCGGGAATAGCAGGCAGCAGTCGCCATAGGAATAGAAACGATAGTTATTGAGAATGGCATGGGCATAGGCCGCCTTCATGCGCGCCACGCCGGCAAAGGCGGATACCAGCATAAACAACGTTGAACGCGGCAAATGAAAATTGCTGATCAGCACATCGACAGCAGAAAACCTGTAGCCCGGCGTAATGAAAATATCCGTGGTTCCGCCGAAAGGCTCCAGTTTCGAACTCTCAAGGAGACGCAAAGACGTGGTCCCAACCGCCACAATGCGCCCACCCCTTTGCCTTGCAGCCTTCAAGCGCGCAACCGTTTCAACCGAAACCTCACCCCACTCCGCATGCATCTTGTGGTCGCGCGTATCTTCAACCTTCACCGGCAAAAAGGTCCCTGCCCCCACATGCAAAGTTACAAATTCAGCCGTAATTCCAGCGGATTCAAACTTTTTCATAAGATCAGGGGTGAAGTGCAGCCCGGCTGTCGGTGCCGCCACAGCCCCCGCGTATTTCGCAAACATCGTCTGGTAATCCGTGGCGTCTTGCGCATCAGTTGCTCGCTTGCCCTCAATATAAGGCGGGAGGGGCATATGGCCTACCGTGTCTATCGCCTCGTCCAGCACGGATCCACTGAAGTCAAAGGCCAACGTAATTTCACCGGCCTCGCCCTTGGCTTCCACGGTCGCGTCAAGGTCACCTAACAGGCAAACTTTTCCCTCAGCCCCAAAGCGCAGCCGGTCGCCCACCTGCAATTTCTTGCCCGGCTTGGCAAAGGCCTTCCACCGCGAACCATCAACCCGCAGGTGCAGCAACGCTTCAATCTTCGGCATCGTGTTGCCCCGCCCGGTGCGAACCCCGGTCAAAGCCGCCGGAATGACCTTCGTATTGTTGAAAACCAGCACATCGCCGCTGCGCAGCTGCGAAGGCAAATCACCAACGGCAAAATCTGAAAACCCATCCCCAACCACCAGCAATTTGGCAGCCTCACGCGGAACCGCCGGGCGAAGCGCAATACGCTCCGGCGGCAGTTCAAAATCAAAATCGGAGGTCAGCACGGCACTAACGTGGCCTTACTTCGCGTCTGCCGCAACCTGCATCTTGAAGATCTTGTCGGGATTGGTCACCGGCTCGCCCCGCTTCAGCCCATCAACATGCTCCATGCCCGAAGTCACCCGCCCCCAAACCGTATACTGATTGTCAAGGAAGGTTGCATCGCCAAAGCAGATAAAGAATTGGCTGTTGGCCGAATTCGGATTGCCGGAGCGCGCCATCGAGCAGATGCCGCGCACATGGGGTTCCTTGGAAAACTCGGCCTTAAGGTCAGGCTTCTCCGAGCCGCCCATGCCGGTGCCCGTGGGGTCGCCGCCCTGCGCCATGAAACCTTCGATCACGCGGTGGAACACCACGCCATCGTAAAAACCTTCGCGCGCCAATTCCTTGATGCGCGCCACATGGCCCGGTGCCAGCTTCGGCAGGAGCTCAATCACAACCTGGCCCTTGGCCAGCTCCAGGTGAAGCGTATTTTCGAGATCAGCCATTATTGCACAGTAACCTTTACCATCTTGTCTGGCGTTTCAGGCGGTTCACCGCGTTCAAGGCGGTCAACGCAGAACATGCCCTCATTATCAACCTTGCCCAACACCGTGTAGTTGCCATCCAGAAAGCCGCCATCGGCAAACATGATGAAGAACTGGCTGTTTGCCGAATTCGGATCATTGGAACGCGCCATCCCTACCGTGCCGCGGCCAAAATGCTCTTTGGTAAACTCTGCCTGGATATCGGGTTCTTCCGACCCGCCCGTGCCCGTGCCCGTGGGGTCGCCCGTCTGGGCCATGAAGCCATCGATCACCCGGTGAAAAACGATGCCATCATAAAACCCGGCCGCCGCCAATTTGGAAACCTGAGCCACATGCAACGGCGCGAGATCCGGCCGCAGCGCAATGGTAAAGTTGCATTTGTCATTGGTTTCAACGGTGATTTTTTCTGCGGCCATGGCAGGTGCTGCCATCATCAGGGCCGCCATGGCACATATGCCAAGTCTCTTCATTCTGTATTCTCCGGTTTCAGGGTTAGTGGGAATCGAACGCTGGATAGTGCCAGATATCGCCTGAATTGAGGCCGCGCAAGGGCTCAATTCCTAGCGCGTTTCCCGGCAATGTGGAACCACCTTGCCGAAATGGAGCCGCGCCAAGTTAATATGCTGGAGCAAATCCTTGTTGGCGAAAGCTTGCCCCGGACGAGATCCTGGGTCATGCAACTTCGCCGGGATTTGCTCTACGCGCGGCGGCCATCGCCGCCTGCGCTTCCTTCGGGATGAACAGGGAAATATCGCCCCCCATTTGGGCAATCTGCTTGACCAGCGACGAGGCAATCATCCGTGTGGCAGGCGATGCCGCCATAAACACAGTTTCGATGTCAGGAGCCAATGCCCCGTTCATCTGCCCCATCTGGACTTCGTAGTCAAAATCGCTAGCGTCTCGTAATCCCCGGATGATTAGTCCCGCATGGGCGAGCCTGGCCGCATCCACGGCCAGCCCATCAAAGGTCACCACGCTGATTTTAACACCCGTGTGATCGGCAATGGGCTTGGTCACATGTTCAAGCAGTTCAACTCTTATTTTCGCCTCCAGAAGCGATTTCTTGCCCGCATGGGTGCCGACCCCCAAAACCAGCTTTTCCACAAGCCGCGCCGACCTTGCGACGATATCAAGGTGGCCATAGGTGACGGGGTCGAATGAACCGGGGTAAAAACCTGTGCGTGCCATGGAAATACACTAACCGCTTCATGCTACTGCCGCAACCTGTCAGCAGATGGCAGTAAAATGCGGGTCAAGCAGAAAGAAGGAAAATCCATCATGGCAGACGAAAACCCCTCAATCATGTCGCATGTTTCGCTTGGAACCAATGATTTCGCAGCGGCGCGAAATTTCTACGAAAGAGTGCTGCGTACCTTGGGTTGCCGGATCATCATGGAGCACGAACGCGCGGCCGCCTTCGGCAAGGCCTACCCCGAATTCTGGATTCAAGCGCCGTTTGATGGTGCTGCGGCCTCCTGCGGGAACGGCGTCCATGTCGGCTTCCTGGCCCAGTCCAAGGCCGAGGTGGAGGCGTTTTTCAAGGAAGCCATTGCCGCCGGAGCCACCGAAGACGGAGACCCCGGCCACCGTCACGGCTATGGCGAACCCTACTACGGCTGCTTCGTGCGTGACCTCGACGGCCACAAGATTGAAGCCGCCTTTTGGGATTTTGAACTGGCGGCTAAGCTCGGAATAACTTGATATTTGTTGCAGACTTCGCCGTTACCCCTAGCTAATCGCAAATGCCGGTAAACCAAGCAGGCTTCATTGTTGGGAGTGGCAGCATTTCCGTCAAGAGCGGCGCCCATCCGTTCCGCGAGCCGGATGGAACGTTCGTTCTCCGGATCAATGTAACTTACCACGGTTGTCCAGCCAAGTTCGCCAAAAGCAAACCCCCCGCCAGCATAGCCGCCTCAAAGGCATACCCCTTGCCCTCAAATTCTTCCCAAACCTGCCAACCAAGTTCACGTTCAGGAAAATCCGCAGGAAAATTCAGTCCGACCTGGCCAACATAGATTCCACTCGACACTTCCTCGACAGCCCAGGCGCCAAACCCCAGCAGCACCCATTGCCCTACGTCAGTTAGTAAATTCTTCCAAACCTCAGCACGCGACTGCACACCATCCATGTACTTGCAACGTGGCGACTCAAATAGTTCCGCCAAGCGCTCAAGATCATCCGCGCGATGCGGTCGAAGTCTTATGCGTCCACCTTGAAGGACGGGCGCGA
The DNA here is from genome assembly GCA_964530965.1 of uncultured Aestuariivirga sp. Classification (GTDB taxonomy): domain Bacteria; phylum Pseudomonadota; class Alphaproteobacteria; order Rhizobiales; family Aestuariivirgaceae; genus Aestuariivirga. Next base: position 28,192 of record CAZHCO010000324.1, read on the forward strand.
TCATCTTCCTCTCAAGGCCATCCATACGCCACCAGCAGTGAGGCAAACACCGCTGACAATCTCAATAGCGCGAATACGCGAGTGTGACAGCCATGTTCCAGCTTTCCCCACCATCAACGCATAACCGGTGTCACCTACCGCGGCAATAACCGCAAAGGTTACACCCAGGAACAGCGTCTGCTGCATCATGTTGCCATCCCTTGAAAGGAACGGCGGAATGAGTGCCCCAAACAGCACCAGCATCTTGGGGTTGGACATGATGACAATGAAGCCCTGGAGAAAGAAACTCCCCTTTGGCCGCGCCCGGTCCACGGCGATAGCGAGGTCGCCTTTCGACCGGAACAGCTTGATGCCAAGCCACACAAGATAAATGGCACCCACCCAGCGCATCACGTCAAACCAGACGCCCATAATCTGGATTGCGGCCCCAAGCCCCAGTGCTGCGATGGCGAGCCAAATCACCACGCCTGCCTGCGTACCCGCCACATTCATTAGCCCTGCCCGCGTACCATAACGCAAGCTGTTGGCAATGATCACAGTAACCGTGGGGCCTGGCACCAGCGCCAGGGCGGAAGCGGCAAGACAAAAGGCAAAATAGGATTCATAAGACATGATTGGCTCCTCCAAACATCAAGGGAGCCAGAAATGCCGCAAGCCTGTCAAGCGGAATTACGCTTCACCTTCATCACCCTCGTCTTCGCTCAGGCGTTCAACTGAAACCACATGCTCGTCATCGGCCGTGTTGATCACGATCACACCCTGCGTGGACCGCCCGGCTTTCCGAATCCCGTCAACCGGGCAGCGGATCAGCTGTCCGCCATCGGTCACCAGCATGATCTGGTCGGAATGCTCAACCGGGAAGGAAGCCACCAGCGGGCCGTTGCGATCGTTCACCGCCATGGCCACTATGCCTTTGCCGCCGCGATTGGTGATGCGGTATTCAAACGACGACGTGCGCTTGCCATAGCCATTGCTGGAAACGGTGAGGATAACCTGCTCGGCAGCACCCATGGCTGCATAGCGCTCCTGGGAAAGCCCCGCATCGGCCACCACTTCCTCGTCGGAATTTTCGGCCTCCGCCTCTTCGCCCGCAACCGCGCGCGACATCTTGATGAAAGCCACCCGCTCTTCAGCAGTGGCATCCACATGGCGGATGATCGCCATGGAAATCACCTGGTCACCCTCTTCAAGCTTGATGCCGCGCACGCCAGTTGAATCACGCCCCTTGAACACCCGCACATCATCAACACAGAAGCGAATGCACTGGCCCAGCGCTGTCGTCAGCAGCACATCATCCGCGTTTGAGCAGATTTCAACATTGGCAATCTGGTCACCTTCATCCAGCTTCATGGCAATCTTGCCTGAGCGGTTGATGCTCTCAAAGTCTGAAAGCTCATTGCGCCGCACGGAGCCTGTACGCGTGGCAAACATCAGATGCAGGTTGGCGGCATCGCTCGCATCTTCCGGCAATGGCATGATGGTCGTAATGCGCTCATCCTGCGCCAGCGGCAGAAGATTGATCAAAGCCTTGCCGCGCGCCTGCGGATTGCCAACCGGCAGGCGCCAGACCTTCATCCGGTAAACCATGCCCGCGGAAGAGAAGAACAGAATGGGCGTATGCGTATTGGCGACGAACAGCTTGGTAACAAAATCTTCGTCGCGCATCTGAACGCCAGCCCGGCCCTTACCGCCGCGCCGCTGCGCCCTGTAGGCCGAAAGCGGAACCCGCTTCACATAGCCCGCATGGCTCACCGTCACCACCATGTCTTCACGCTGGATGAGATCTTCGTCCTCAACCTCGCCTTCATTCTCAATGATTTCCGTGCGTCGCGGCGTGGCAAAATCGGTTTTGATCTGTGCAAGTTCGTCCTTGATGATATTCATCACGCGCAAACGCGAGCGCAGGATATCCAGATACTCCGAAATTTCCTTGGCAAGCTTCTGCAACTCGTCAGTGATTTCATCAATGCCCAGGGCCGTGAGGCGTTGCAAACGCAGATCGAGAATGGCCCGTGCCTGCTCTTCCGAAAGCCGGTAATTATTGTCAGCGCCCAGCGAATGCCTCGGGTCGGCAATCAGCGCAATCAGCGGTCCCAAATCCTTCGCAGGCCAGGCCCGGCCCATCAAGGCTTCGCGCGCCTCGCCTGCATCCTTGGATCGGCGGATCAGCTTGATCACTTCATCGATATTGGCGACGGCAATCGCTAGCCCCACCAAGATATGGGCCCGATCGCGCGACTTGTTCAAAAGGAACTTGGTGCGACGTGTCACAACTTCTTCACGGAACGAAATGAAGGCCTGCAACAAATCCTTGAGATTCAGTTGCTCAGGCCGCCCGCCTGTCAGCGCGATGTTGTTCACGCTGAAAGTGCTCTGCAATTGTGAGAAGCGGTAAAGCTGGTTGAGCACAACGTCAGCCATGGCATCACGCTTGATCTCGATTACCACCCGCATGCCCTGACGTGAGGACTCGTCGCGGATATCCGAGATACCTTCAATCTTTTTGTCGCGCACCATTTCGGCAATGCGCTCGATCATCAGCGCCTTGTTCACCTGATAGGGGATTTCAGTGACAACAAGCGCTTCACGATCCTTGCGGATTTCCTCTGTATGCACCCGCCCGCGCAACACCACGGAGCCGCGCCCCGTGTGAAACGCCGATTTGATGCCTATGCGCCCCAGAATGATTCCGCCCGTCGGAAAATCCGGTCCGGGAATAAGCTCAATCAAATCATCAATCGAAATGGCAGGGTTGTCGATGGTGGCAATCGTGGCGTCAATCACCTCGCCCAGATTATGAGGCGCCATATTAGTGGCCATGCCCACCGCAATGCCGCCAGCCCCGTTCACCAAAAGGTTCGGATATTTCGCCGGCAGAACCGTGGGTTCGCGGAATTCATTGGAATAGTTGAATTGGAATTCAACCGTGTCCTTGTCCAGATCATCAAGCAAAGGAATGGCTGATTTCGCCAGCCGCGATTCCGTATAACGATCAGCCGCCGGAGGATCGCCATCCACCGAGCCGAAGTTACCCTGCCCATCAATCAAAGGAAGCCGCAGCGAAAAATCCTGCGCCATGCGCACAAGCGCATCGTAAATCGCCAGATTGCCGTGCGGGTGATATTTACCCATCACATCGCCCACCACGCGGGCTGACTTCTTGTAAGCCTTGTCCGGCGTGAAGCCGTTTTCATCCATGGTGTAGAGAATGCGCCGGTGAACCGGCTTCAGGCCATCGCGCACATCAGGCAGTGCCCGGCTCACGATCACGCTCATGGCGTAATCGAGATAGCTTTTCTTCATCTCATCTTCGAGGTTGATGAGCGTAATTTCGCCGGGATTGGCGGGCGGAACCGCGCCATTTTTGTCGTCTTTGTCAGTCACGGACAGCCCTTAAGTCAAGCATTCTGCCGCTGCAAAACCGTCATGATTTTTGGACGATTCGAGCGACTGCCTAGTCTAGTTTGACAGGACTTCAACCGCAACGAAAAGAGGTAGGAAACTCAGAGAAAAACAGCGCAAAACTGCCTTAGATTTTGCGGAACTTGACCCCGTTGCCGCGATACCAGCCATCATCCGCTATGACCCGCGAACAAGAAGTCTTGCCGTTCAGCCAAGTCGACCAGACAATGCAAAGCTTGCCGCTCTTGACACTCCACCGGCCACGGTCCTCTTGGCCTGTCATCTGGCCAATAAGTGTGCCGTTGCCGCGCGCCGTAATCTTGACCATCACTGCACCATTGACCACCGCCTGGAAACTGCCGGGAAACAGCTTACCGAGCTCGGCCTGGGACAAGGTGATGGACTCGTCCGCTCTCGCGCCGAGACTGGAAAAAGCCAGGACAATGGCTGCAAGCACGGGAAGAATAAGTAAGTTCATTTGATGCGCCCTGATTCATGCTGCATTGCAACATATTTGACTCGCCTTTAGCCTGTCAAATGTGAACATATTGTGGCCATTTACCTGTTGCGGCAAATTGCCGGGATTGCGGTTAAAAAATGCATTAACGTTTGTTAACGCACGGAACCGTAAATGGTTGCCTCAGAACGGAACTTCGTCGTCAAGGTCACGGGCAAAGCTCTGCGCTTTCCCGGCGCTGCCCCTGGGCCTGTCCATGGGGCTGGACTGGCCAAAATCATCGCCACCAGCGCTGGAGCCCTCGCCAGCGCCGCCGCCCCGGCCGCCCAGCATGGTCAATTCGCCCCGGAAATTCTGCAAGACCACTTCCGTCGAATACTTCTCGACACCATCCTTGTCGGTCCATTTCCGCGTCTGCAGAGCGCCTTCGATGTAAACCGTAGAGCCCTTCTTCAAATACTGCTCAGCCACCTTGGCCAGGTTTTCATTGAATATGACCACGCGGTGCCATTCCGTGCGCTCCTTGCGCTCGCCCGTGGCCTTGTCGCGCCAGTTCTCGGAGGTGGCAAGGCTCAGGTTCACAATGGCCTTACCGTCCTGCGTGTGGCGCACCTCTGGGTCTTTCCCCAGATTGCCCACCAGAATAACCTTATTGACCGAACCTGCCATGTGAATTCTCCTCGTTTCCGCGCACCCTAGTCCTTCAGCAAACAGCTTTCACCCGCTGCCTCAGTTTATCCACACAGTATATGTTCTATTTTTGTTCCAGACAAGGCAAAAAACAACCCCGGCAAAACACCGGGGCTGTGATAAATTCAATTAAACGCGGCCAAACAGGCGGGCAATCCGGCCTGCACTCTTTACTTCGCTGATCTTCGCATCTGCGAGATAGGCGGCAACGTCCTTGTTCTGCATCATGGCAGTGCTGTAAACGTTTGAATAAGCTCCAAAAACCCAGTTCATCA
>CAZHCO010000325.1:0-2170 GCA_964530965.1 uncultured Aestuariivirga sp.
GACCGCCTATGTGGACGGTTATTCCTTCCCGAAATTTTTCGTGAAAATTTTCATTCCGACGATTTCGGCAGGCATTGGCGTGGCGGCCTTCTTCTGTTTCATGTTCTCCTGGGTGGAAATGCTGCTGGCGAAGAACCTTACGTCCGTTGCGGCAAAACCCATCGTGGCAGCCATGACAAAAACCTCGAGCGCCTCGGGCTATGAACTGGGCCTGCTGGCAGCAGCCGGCGTGCTCACCCTCATTCCGGGTGCCATCGTCGTCTATTTCGTTCGCAACTATATCGCCAAGGGCTTTGCCCTGGGCCGCGTGTAAGGAGGCTCCGCAATGGGCATTTCATGGATGGCCTGGACCTGGCCCACGGCCTTTTTCTTCCTCTACATCTTCGGTTCCATCGCGGCCATGGGCATCTGGGAATACTATTCGCCCGGCGGCAATCCGCGCCGGGGCATATTCGCCCTCGATACCACGCGCGGCGACAGGCTTTTCATCACCCATCTCGGCAGCTGCTTTATCTTCTTGGCCTGGCTCGGCCTCTACGGCGTCCCCCTCTGGGGCGGCCTCGTGCTGGCGCTGATCTGGGGGTTCGTGGTTTTCAGGTGGGTGTGATTTCCCAATTTCATCATGGACGGGCTTGACCCGTCCACCTTCTTTGCCAGCAAAGAAGATGCCCGCGTCAAGCGCGGGCAAGATGAGAAAAGTGTGAAATTCGGCTAACTCCGTAGCGTCCCGCCCGTTGCCTTCTGTACGCCAGCAATAATTTTCTGCGACACTGCTTCGATGTCTTCATCGGTCAGCGTTCTTTCGCGCGGCTGCAGCGTCACTTCAATTGCATAGGATTTCCTGGCACCGTCGAGTTTGAATACGTCAAACACCACGGCATCAGAAATCAGCGCCTTGTCAGCACCCTTTGCCGCCTTGATGAGTTTGTCAGCTTCAACCCCATCATCAACAACAAAGGCAAAATCGCGCGACACGGGCAGAAGATCAGACGCATTGAGCGCCGCACGCGTTGCATTCCTGGACTTCGGCACGGGAATGGCGTTGAGCACAACCTCGAACGCAACCAACGGCCCCTTCACGTCCATGGCAGCCAGCACGCGCGGATGAACCTCGCCAAAGTAGGCGAGCTTGTTCTGCGGACCCATCTGGATGGTGCCGGAACGGCCGGGATGATACCAGGAGGGCGCTCCTGCAACGATTTGAAGGCTCCCAGTAGCCGCACCAGCAGCATCCAGAACGGCAAGCGCATCAGCCTTCGCATCATAGGCATCAACGCCGCGTGCGCCGCCCTGCCAGTTGCGCGTCACAGCATTGCCCCGACGCACACCGCCAGCCCTGAGCGTCTCATCCTGCGGGCGGTCACCGGCATAGGCATGGCCCACTTCACAAATCGAAAGATCAGCAAAACCCCGTTTCCCGTTGCGCCCCGCTGCCGCAATGAGATTGGGAATCAGCGAGGGCCGCATGTCCGTGAGTTCGGAGGAAATGGCATTGGCAAGTTTCAGTTCCGCCTGCCCGCCGCCAAAAAGCTTTGCGTGGGACTCCGGAATGAATGACCATGTCACCGCTTCGTTAAAGCCCCGTGCAGCAAGGGCGCGCCGTGAAGCCAGCATGCGCTTCTGCAATGGGTTGAGAACCGGCGCGGCAATGGGATGATCGCGCTCCATGGCAACCGCTGGAATATTATTAAGGCCATGGATGCGGCAAACTTCTTCCACGAGATCAGCTTCGCCATTGATATCAGGCCGCCAACTCGGCACCGAACATTCTAGCCCACCAGACGTTTCCTTCACGCCGAAGCCAAGATCGAAAAGAATGCGCTTCTGGTCGATCAATGGAAGTTCAAGCCCGCCAAGTGATTTCACCCGCGTCGGACGCAGCGTGAAGGACCGCGTGTTCAACGGAACCTCTCCCGCAATGACAAGATGCGAAGCAGCTCCTCCGCAGAGATCAAGGATCATCTGCGTGGCAATTTCCGCACCGACCTGCGTGAAGGCCGGATCAACACCGCGCTCAAAGCGATAGCGCGCGTCCGAGACAATGCCGAGCTTCCGCCCCGTTGCCGCCGTGCGCAAGGGATCGAAATAGGCCGCTTCCATGAAAACATTCTTGGTGGTTTCCGAGCAGCCCGAATGTTCGCCACCCATCACGCCCGCTATGCCTTCAGCG
>CAZHCO010000326.1:0-38727 GCA_964530965.1 uncultured Aestuariivirga sp.
AAATAAGAAACCGGTAGATGCTTCATTTCTCCCGATACAAGACGATCGCCATTCTGGCATCGGTCGTGCTTGCTTTGATATTTGCATTGCCGAACGTGCTATCGCCTGCTGGTCAAGATTTCATGTTGAAAACCATCGGCGCGCGGCCCATGACGCTCGGACTTGATCTGCAAGGCGGCTCGAACGTGGTGATGGAGGTCGACAGGAAAGATCTCCGCGATCAGCTCACCCAGCAGCTGTCGGGCGATATCCGGGCGAGCCTCCGCGAAGCCAAGATTGGCTACAAGGGCATTACGAAAACCGAGAACGGCGTGTCAGTCCGGCTGTCCGATGTGGCCGACGTAACCAGAGCCAAGACCGAGTTGCAGAAATTGCAGCAGCCACTGGGTGGTGGCCTGCTGTCTACAGGCATTACCGTAAATCTTTATGATCTGGTAAGCCAGGACGAACAATTGACCTTCTCTTTTTCGGAGCAGGGCCTTGACGCCAAAGTCGCCCTTGCCATTGGCCAGTCACTGAAAATTGTCGAGAACCGGATCAATGCACTTGGCACCTCTGAGCCAACAATTCAGCAGCAGGGCAAGGACCGTATCGCCATTCAATTGCCCGGTGTGCAAAATCCCGATCAAGTCAAAGATGTGATAGGGCGCACGGCGAAACTCACCTTCCAGCTTCTCTGCCAGGAACAGCCGACGGGCGCGAACCAAAATCCACCCCAGGAGTGCGCCGCTCTGCCTTTGAAAGAAACTCCAAGCCAGATGCTTTGGGTTCAAACCTCAAGCCGCGCTACCGTTGATGGCGCTGACCTCACCGATGCCCAACCAAGTTTTGACCAGAACAATCAGTCTGTCGTCAGCTTTCGCTTCAATCAGAAGGGCTCCCTGCGCTTTGGCAAGTTGACGGCGGAAAATGTCGGCAAACCCTTCGCCATAATTCTTGACAGCGTAGTGGTGAGCTATCCCAATATCAATGAACCCATCCTCGGTGGATCAGGCCAGATTTCGGGGAATTTTACGACTGAAGAAGCAAGCAACCTTGCCGTCGTTTTGCGTTCTGGTGCACTGCCCGCAAAATTGATCATTGTTGAAGAGCGCACTGTTGGCCCAAGCCTTGGCTCTGATTCAATTCAGGCCGGCATCTTTGCCTCAATTGTTGGCCTCATTGGCGTGCTGCTTTTCACGGTAATTGTTTATCACCTGTTCGGCATATTTGCGAATGTGGCCCTGATTATCAACCTGCTCATGCTCATTGCCATCATGTCATTCTTTGGTTTCACTCTCACCTTGCCGGGCATAGCGGGCATCGTGCTCACCATGGGTATGGCGGTAGACTCAAATGTGCTGGTTTTTGAGCGCATCCGCGAGGAGTGGCGCAACGGCCGAACCGCCTTGAACGCCATTGAAACCGGATTCAAGGCCGCCCTTGCAACCATCGTCGACGCGAACCTGACTACGCTAATTGCCGCCATCGTGCTCTTTGGTGTGGGCTCCGGTCCCGTGCGCGGCTTTGCTGTCACTCTCTCCGTTGGCATCATTACAACCGTGTTCACGGCTTTCACACTCACCCGCCTGATCATTGCCTGGTGGGCAAGGTATGCGCGGCCCAAGGAGGTTCCGCTCTAACGGGCGGCATTACACATGAAACCTTTTCGCCTCATTCCTGACGACACAAAAATCGGCTTTATGCGGTTGAGCCGTTACGGCTTCTTCTTATCGGGACTTCTTTGCCTCGCTTCGCTTTTGCTGTTCTTCTTCGTCGGCCTCAACGTCGGTGTGGATTTCAAGGGTGGCACCGTCGTATCAATAAGAACTGAGCAGCCTGCCAACATCGATGAATTGCGCGGCAAAATTGATGGTTTGGGCCTGGGTTCCGCCGAGCTTCAGGAATATGGCTCGCCCAATGACATTCTCATCCGCATCGAAGCCCAGTCAGGTGGTGAAGAGGCCGAGCAGGCAGCGGTCGTAAAACTGAAAGACGCCCTGGGCCCAGGCATCGAGTACCGAAGTGTTGAAGTCGTGGGGCCAAAAGTATCAGGTGAGCTTGCCCAACAAGGCATCCTCGCCGTGGTACTCTCCATTTTCTGTGTGCTGTTTTATATCTGGTTCCAGTTTGAATGGCAGTTCGCCGTAGGTGCTGTGCTTTCGCTGCTGCACGACGTGGTACTTTCAATTGGTTTGTTCTGCCTCATCGGTCTCGAATTCAACCTTTCGATTATTGCCGCAATTCTGACCATCGTCGGCTACTCCTTAAACGACACGGTTGTGGTGTTCGACCGCATCCGTGAATTCCTGCGCAAATATAAATCCATGCCGCTGGTTGATTTGATCGACTTTTCCATTAACTCCGTGCTGCCACGTACATTGCTGACATCCGTGACTACACTCATTGCCTTGACCTCGCTTTATATCTTCGGCGGCGAGGTGATCAGCGGTTTTACATTCGCTATGATCTGGGGTGTGCTTGTGGGCACCTACTCTTCGATCTTTATTGCCTCGCCAGTTCTCATTCTCCTGGGCACAAATCGTGAAGGCGCAAAGGAATTGGCGAAGGCAAAACCGGTCAGGCCTTGAACGCTTTCTACCCGGCGCGCGCTCCCATAGATGCCTACGGCAATGGTGGCTTCCGTTTCGCCGGCATGTCGCATCAGGGTTCATTGCTGGTGCTGCCAAGTGGCATGCATCGCTGGGATGTCAGTGATCTCGAGTCGTTGAAGCCTGAGGATTTCGCGCTGGTGTTTGCCGAGGGCAATAACATTGATTTCCTGCTCCTTGGCACTGGCGCTGCAATGAGCAGGCCGGCAAAGCCCATCATCGAAATATTCGCCAGGCAAAACCTGCCGCTCGATTTCATGAGCACGGGGTCTGCCGTGCGCACCTACGGCGTATTGCTCGCCGAGAAACGCAAAGTAGCAGCCGCGTTTATTGCCGTGCAGAACGCCACATGAGCGACCATTGCCAGGAACTTGTGGCGAAAGCCGACAAGAACCGTTTCCTCAGCTGCTTGTTCGCACCAATGGAAGCGCGGCCCCATCTCTTTGCCCTCTATGCCTTCAACGTCGAAATCTCCCGCATCCGCGAAACCGTGAGCGAACCGCAGATTGGTCTCGTACGCCAGCAATGGTGGCTCGACACTATTGATGGAATTTACGCAGGCCGCACACCTGATCACCCCGTGGCGCAGGGGCTAACCCAAGCGATTACCAAGGGCGATCTGCCAAAACACGCCTTGGACAATCTTATCATCGCCCGCGAATTTGATCTCTACGACGATCCCATGCCAACACTTTCCGACCTTGAAGGCTATCTCGGAGAAACCTCATCGTCTCTCATTCAAATGGCGGCGTTGATTTTGGGCAAAGGTGCTGCAGAAGCGGCGGGCCTCGCAGGAGTAGCCTTCGGATTGGCGGGAGTCCTGCGTTTGCAAAAAGCCCGTTATCTTCCGCGTGATATGATTCAGACCCTTGGCGAAAAGGAAACCATCAATCAATTATGCACCCACGCCCGCAAACGTTTGAATGAGGCGAGAGCCTTGCATGAAACTATACCGGCCTCTGCCATGCCAGCCTTCTTGCCGGCAAGCCTGACGGAACTCTATTTGTCTCGAATCGAACGCGGTGGCAGGCCGGAAGTCTCGCAATTGCGCCGTCAGATTGTTCTCTGGTGGGCGGCGCGAAATAATCGCTTCTGACTCATTCCGCCGCAATAGCCACAGCGCCGCTAAGCCATGCCGCAAAGTCTGCCTTCGCGCGGGATGTATAAGCGCGCTTTCGGGCGGCGGCTTTTTCAGTGTGATCCAGCCGCTTGCCTTCAACACGTTTGGGCGAGTCAACGGGCGGGAAGAGACCGAAGTTCACATTCATGGGCTGGAAAGAACCGGAACCCTTGTCGGTCGTTTCAATATGCCCGCCGGTGATGTGATTGATCAGCGCGCCATGGGCCGTAGTTGGCGGGGGAACACCAAACTGTTCACCTCGTCGTTCCGCCGCAGCCATGCGCCCTGCCATAAGTCCCATGGCTGCACTTTCCACATAGCCTTCGACGCCGGTAATCTGGCCGGCAAAACGCAAGCGCGAACAGGCTCTTAGCCGAAGCTGCTCGTCCAGCACCTTAGGGCTGTTGAGAAATGTGTTGCGATGAAGCCCTCCAAGCCGTGCGAACTCCGTATTCTCGAGTCCCGGAATGGTTTTGAACACTCGTACCTGATCGGCGTATTTCAGCTTCGTCTGGAAACCCACCATGTTGTAAAGCGTGCCCAGCTTGTTGTCCTGCCGGAGCTGGACAACCGCATAGGCCTTCACATCTGGCTGGTGCGCATTGGTCAGCCCTCGTGGCTTCATCGGGCCATGGCGCAATGTTTCGGAACCACTCTCGGCCATCACCTCAATCGGCAGGCAGCCGCTGAAATAGGGCGTGGATTTTTCCCATTCCTTGAAATCAGTTTTCTCGCCATCGAGCAGGGCCTGCACAAAGGCTTCATACTGGGCGCGATCCATGGGGCAGTTGATGTAATCCTTGCCCGTGCCGCCCGGCCCCACCTTGTCATAGCGCGATTGAAACCACGCCTTGTCCATGTTGATGGTTTCGCGGTGAATGATCGGTGCAATGGCATCAAAGAAGGCGAGGCCCGCTTCGCCCGTGAGCTGCCCGATGGCCTTGCTCAGGGCAGGGGAGGTCAGGGGGCCCGTAGCCACGATCACACTGTCCCAGTCTTCCGGTGGCAATCCTGCAATCTCATCATATTCAACACTGACGAGGGGGTGGGCCTTCAGTGTCTCGGTGATCTCCGCAGAGAACGCCTCGCGGTCCACCGCCAAGGCACCACCCGCAGGAACCTGATGCCTGTCAGCGGTCGACATAATCAGCGAAGAAGCCGCCCGCATTTCCCAATGCAAAAGCCCCACCGCATTCTGGTCCGCATCATCAGAACGGAAGGAATTGGAACACACGAGTTCCGCAAAGCCACCAGTCTTGTGGGCATCCGTTCCAACCCTAGGCCGCATCTCGTGCAGCACCACGGGAACCCCCGCCTGTGCCGCCTGCCAAGCGGCTTCAGAGCCCGCCATGCCGGCTCCCACAATGTGAATAGGTTTTATCATGGGGTGGAGTTAGCACGGAGCGGCAAAGCATTTCAAATCAATCGCCGTTGCGCTATGCTGTTTTGCATGAAAATTGATGGGCGCTGCCACTGCGGGTTTTTATCCTTTGAAGCCGAAGTCGATCCGGAGTCGGTCGAGATTTGTCATTGCGCCGATTGCCAGACGCTTTCCGGCTCCGCCTTCCGGGTTATCGTTCCCGCAATCGAAGGCAGTTTCCGGCTCCTCTCCGGCGTCCCCAAAACCTATGTGAAGACCGCCGCGAGCGGCAACAAGCGCATCCAGGCCTTTTGCCCGGACTGCGGAACCCCGATCTACGGGACGGCCGCGGACGCCAATTCCAAATTCTTCGGCCTGCGCGTGGGGGCAATCCGCCAGCGTGATGCGCTCATGCCGCGGGCCCAGTATTGGCACCGGTCAGCCCAAAGTTGGGTGGGCAAATTGGGCGAACTGCCCAGCTTTGAAGCCGAATGACACGCAACTCTCCAGCTCTCTCGCCCCTGCAAGTTAAATAAATCTCACGGCTTGCGGAATGCTCCAGGGAGAGGCATGAGAGGCGCAGGAGTGCCTCCCATGTCATCTGCCCTTGTCGACATCGCAACTGAACTTGATTCCATTCGCGCCCTTTCCCTGTGGAAAACCGAGCGGCCAATCCTCTCTCCGCAAAGTTCGCATATCGAGGTGGACAATCATCGTAAGGTGCTGAATTTCTGCGCCAATAACTATCTGGGTCTTGCCGATCATCCCGCCCTCATTCAAGCTGCAAAGGAAGCCTTGGACAGCCACGGTCTTGGCATGGCCTCTGTGCGTTTCATCTGCGGGACCAGCGACCTGCACGTGGCGCTTGAGCGCCGCATCGCCGGTTATGTGCAGATGGAAGATGCCGTTCTCTATGCCGCCTGTTTTGATGCCAATGGCGGCGTGTTTGAGCCGCTCTTTGGTGAGCAGGATGCCATTATCTCCGATACTTTGAACCATGCCTCAATTATTGATGGCGTGCGTTTGAGCAGGGCGGCGCGATATCGTTATTCCAATGGCGATATGACGGATTTGGAAGCCCAACTGCGGCTCGCGAAGGACCAGGCGAAGCGCCGCATTGTGATTGTCACCGACGGCGTATTTTCCATGGATGGCTATTTCGCCAAGCTCGGCGAAATCAGAAAACTGGCTGACACTTACGACGCCCTCATCCTGGTCGATGACTGCCATGCCACGGGTTTTACCGGCCCGCAGGGCAGGGGAACGCCAGCCCGCGCCGGGATCAAGGTTGATATTCTCACGGGCACTCTTGGAAAAGCGCTGGGTGGTTCGGCTGGTGGATTCATCGCAGCCGCAAAACCCATTGTTGACCTCATGCGACAGCGTTCGCGGCCCTATCTCTTTTCCAATGCCTTGCCGCCGCCCATAGTTGCCGCAGCGATCAAGGCGATTGATCTGGCAGAGCAAGGCGATGACCTTCGCGCCAAGTTATTTGACAATGCCAAGCGCTTCCGCGCTGGCATGAGCAAAGCAGGGTTCAATCTGTTGGACGGCGAGCACCCCATCATTCCTGTCATGTTGGGCGAAGCCAAGCTTGCACAAGACATGGCTGCAAGACTTTACGAGCGCGGAATTTATGTGACTGGTTTTTTCTTTCCTGTGGTGCCAAAAGGCAAGGCGCGGATCAGAACGCAAATGTCCGCTGCCCATTCGTCTGCCGATATTGAAGCAGCCATTGCAGCCTTCACCGCCGTTGGAAAAGAATTGGGGGTTATCTGATGCGCGCACTGGTCAAAGCAGAAGCAAAAGAAGGCCTCGTTCTCCGCGATGAACCAGTCCCCCAGATCGGCCCCGACGACATCCTGATCAAGGTTGCCAAGACCGGCATTTGTGGCACCGACCTTCACATCTGGAAATGGGATCAATGGGCCCAGAAAACCATTCCCGTTCCGATGGTCGTTGGCCATGAGTATGCGGGCGTAGTGACCGAAATCGGCAGCCATGTGCGCACCGTGAAAGTAGGCGACCGGGTCTCGGGCGAAGGCCATCTCATCGGCATGAAAAGCCGCATGGCCCGCGCCGGCCACTTCCATCTCGACCCCGAAACCAAGGGCGTGGGCGTGAATGTGCCCGGCGCTTTCGCTGAATATCTCAAGCTGCCCGCCTTCAATGCCATCCATTTGCCTCCCGAAGTGGATGATGAGATTGGCGCCATCCTCGATCCCCTCGGAAATGCCGTTCACACCGCCCTGTCCTTTGATCTCGTTGGCGAAGATGTTTTGATCACCGGCGCTGGCCCCATAGGCATCATGGCCGCCGCCGTCTGCCGTCATGTCGGCGCACGCCATGTGGTTATCACCGACATCAATGACTACCGCCTGGAACTCTGCAATCAGGTGACCGATGCCGTCACCGTGAATGTCTCGCGGGAAGACTTGAAATCGGTCATGCAGCGCATCGGCATGCGCGAAGGCTTCGATATCGGCCTCGAAATGTCTGGCGCCCCCAAAGCCTTTGACCAGATGACGGAGCACATCATCATGGGTGGTAAAATCGCCATGCTGGGCATTCCTTCGCAGCCAGTGCCCGTGGATTGGAACCGCGTGATCTTCAAATCACTCACCATCAAGGGCATCTATGGCCGCGAAATGTTTGAAACCTGGTACAAAATGATCGCCATGTTGCAGTCTGGCTTGGATGTGCGAAAAGTCATCACCCACCGCATGAAAGCCGCCGATTTTGCTACGGGCTTTGCCTTGATGAAACAGGGTTCCTGCGGCAAGGTGGTTTTGGACTGGAGTTGAGAATCAAACATGCTTTCTGCTTACGGCACAGACAAAGGCTGCCTGACCGAATTCCCCGCTGGGACTTCGGTACCTGAAGGCGTTGTTTGGCTTGACCTAGTGGAGCCTACAGCTGAAGAGGAAAAGGCTGTTGAGGCGGCCCTTAAGATAGACATTCCAACCCGCGAAGAGCTGGCCGAAATCGAAGCCTCCAGCCGCCTCTATCAGGAAGATGGCGCCGCTTTCATGACAGCCAACCTCATCCGCCGCGGCGAGAATGACCGGCCGGAATCCTCGCCTGTGACCTTCATCATCAAGGGCAACCAGCTCATCACCATCCGCTACCATCACCCGCAGGCGTTTCCTGTCTATGTCCACCGCGCCATGAAACCCCAATCAACCGCTATGACGGGCTGGGGCATATTCGTGAGCCTGCTTGAAGCAGTGGTGGACCGAGCCGCCGACCACTTGGAACGCGTAGGCCTCATTGTGGACGAGACATCGCGCAAGACATTCAGTAACAGCCGCAAATCGTCTGGCAGAAGGGCACGCAGGAAGCCCTTGAACCTGTCCGATCTCCTCGAAAAAATCGGCGAGGAAGGCGACTTCAATTCCAAGATGCGCGAGAGCCTTGTGTCAATTGGCAGAATGGTGGCTTTCATGCAGGCAATTGTTGATCAAACCCGGCAGACCAAGGACATGAAAGACAACCGCGCCCGCATCAAGGTTCTGCAGCGCGATATTCAATCACTTACCGATCACTCATCATTCCTGTCCGGCAAGATAAGTTTTCTCCTGGATGCCGTGTTGGGGATGAGCGCCATCGAGCAGAATGGCATTATCAAGATTTTTTCGGTGGCCGCCGTGGTATTCCTGCCGCCAACTCTTGTGGCCAGTCTTTATGGCATGAACTTCAAATATATGCCGGAACTCGAATGGTTCTATGGCTACCCCGTTGCCATCGGCCTCATGGTGCTCTCGGCGATCCTGCCTTTCCTCTATTTCAAGCAGAAGGGCTGGCTGTGATGCCGACAATTTTGTGGGTGGCTCTCGGTGGTGCCATTGGTTCTGCCGCGCGCTATGGGGTTAACGTCTGGTCGGGCCGGATGCTCGGTTCCGAATTCCCTTGGCATACTTTCATCGTCAATGTTGTCGGCTGTTTTGCCATGGGCGTGCTTGTCGAACTGATGGCCCTGAAGCTGAACGTCGGGAATGATACCCGAGCCTTTCTGACCACCGGCATTCTCGGCGGCTTCACTACCTTCTCGGCCTACTCTTTGGATTTTGCCGTATTGGTGGAACGCAAGTCCTATGGTGCCGCTCTCGCCTACGGCACAGGTTCCGTGGCGCTTTCGCTTATCGCTGTCTTTGCAGGGCTGTCTCTGGTACGCACCCTCGCAGCATGAGCGAAATTCGGCGTTATATTGTGTCTCCCGAGGAGGATGGAATCCGGCTGGATCGCTGGTTCAAGATTCATTTTCCCCAAGTGACCTTTGCCTATCTCAACAAGCTGACACGCACGGGTCAAGTGCGGGTCCAGGGTGGCCGTGCCAAGACAAGTTCGCGGGTTGCCACGGACCAGGAAATCCGGGTTCCCCCGTTGGCTTTTGATCGCAGGCCCGCCGACATCCCAAAGGGCGACGTGCAGCCGCTTACCAAGGAGGAAACCAATCTCTTTGAAAGCATGATTATTTTTGAGGACAAAGACCTCTATGTCCTCAACAAGCCCTCTGGCTTCGCCGTGCAGGGCGGGAGCAAAACCTTTCAACACCTCGATGGCCTGCTGATGGGACTTGCCAAAAAGAATGGCGAAAGACCCCTGCTGGTTCATAGGCTGGACCGGGATACATCAGGCGTTATCGTTGTTGCCAAGAGGCGCTCAATCGCGTCCGCGCTAGGCAAACTCTTCGCAACAAGGGCCGTGAAAAAAACCTATTGGGCCGTGGTCAAAGGCATACCAAAACCAGCACAGGGCCGAATAGACGTGGCCTTGACCAAGGCGCAGGGGCCGGACGGCGACCGCGTGCGGCCCAGCGAAAAGGATGAGGAAAACTCCCGGCACGCCATCACCTATTATGCGGTTGTGGACACGGCGCCGCCGATCACCGCCTGGGTATCAATGAAACCCGTTACCGGGCGTCAGCACCAATTGCGCGCCCATATGGCGTACATCGGCACACCCATATTGGGAGACGAAAAATATGGCGGCAACGCTGATATGCCGGACGGCATTTCCAAGAAGCTGCATCTCCACGCCCGCCGCATTGTGTTTCCTCACCCCCGCGAAGGTGTAGTTGATATCTCGGCCAGCCTGCCGCTCCATATGCGCGAGACATGGAACACTTTTGGTTTTGATCCTGGTCGATACGAAACGGATACGGAATGACGGCCGAAACCGAAGATGAAAGATTTGAGCGCCTGTCGCGTGACCGTATCCAGCGGCCGCTGCCGAAACGGTTCTACAAATCGGTCACTGTCACAGAGCAGCTCGGTATTGCCCTGGATGGCCGCGGCGTAAAAACGCCGCTCAAGGCCCCGCTGGTCTTGCCCAATCATGCCTTGGCGGAAGCTGTGGCAGCGGAATGGGATGAACAGATTGAAGTCATCAATCCCCATGCCATGCCTCTCACCAAACTTGCCAACACCGCCATTGATCGCGCCGTTGCGGAAAGGTCGAAAATCACTGCCGAAATAGTCGAGTTTGCGGGCAGCGACATGGTCTGTTACCGGGCCGAAAGTCCTGTGGGCCTGGTTCTGCGCCAGACAACCCATTGGGACCCCATCATCGCCTGGGCGAGGTCGGAGTTAAAAGCCAGGTTTGCCACCGTGAGCGCCATCACCCACAGACGACAATCCGCTGAAGCTCTCCAAACCTTGGAAGCCCATATCACAGCACTCGACCCATTCTCATTCGTGACCGTCCATAATCTCACGACATTGACAGGTTCAGCACTGTTGGCGGCAATGGTTGCGGCTGGCAAAATCCCGGCGGATGCCGCCTGGCTGGTTGCCAATGTCGATGAGGATTGGCAGATCGAAACCTGGGGCGAAGACGCCGAAGCCGCAACTCGCAGGGCCGGGCGGCTTAGGGAATTTTCCGCTTGCGTGAAAGCCGTTAACCTTGCACAAAATCGCCCATAATGCCGCCTCATAGCCGACAATTTGTTGGACCAATGAAGCTCCTCCAATTCGAAGTCAAAGGGACGCCACCATGAAAATTCGCTTGATGTTTGCTTCTGCCATCGTGCTTGCCGCAACCAGTTCTGTTGCCCTGGCGCAGTCCGCGCCTGCCGATCTGATCGCCGCCTATCAGGCAGGTGTTGCCGCGGCAAAATGCAACCTTGGCCTCGATAGCGGCAAGTCCAGCCAGCTCGGCGACGCGGTCCAGCGCATCGAGCAGCGCAGTGGCCTTGGCCAGAATGATCTTGATGCCTTGTGGAGCAAAACTCAGGCCGATGCCGATGCTGATAATGCGGGCTTCTGTGCCCAGGCCGCAGCCGGAATTGATGGCGTAATAACCTCGGCCCAATAACGGACTAGCGCGTGATCAGGAAAAGTGGAATCCGGTTTTCCGTCCGATCATGCGCCAGCATGTGAACGACGATCACGTTTATCACTTCAGGCCGATCCGGCCTGAAGTGATCGTGATCTAGGCGGCGTGGGCCTGCCGCGGAGTTAGCGGTATCCAGGCCGTGAATGTGGCGCCGGTGCCAAGGCCGCCTTTCACATTCAAGCCGCCGCCATGCTGCTCCAGAACCTGAACGACCGCCGGCAGGCCAAGCCCCGTGCCAAAACTCTTTGTCGTAAAGAGCGGCTCGAAAATCTTTGCGACATGCTCTTCGGCAATGCCCGGGCCGCTGTCGCACACATCGATCTCGACGCCCCGCTCGCTGCACCGTGTAACGATGGTAATCTTCGGCGCCTGCGTCGCAAACTTCGCGGGGTCATCACCCTTGCCGACCATCGCTTCCGAAGCATTGCAAATAAGATTGATAAGGGCCCGGCTCAAGCGGCTTTGATCAAAGGAAACAGCTCTGCCTTCCAGACCGAGATCGCATTCAACCGACACGGCGGCCGGCAATTTCTGCGCTTCTTCTTCAACGACCGTGACCACCCAATCATCGAAATTGTGTTCCTGATACTCCAGTTGTTGAGATTTGGCGTAGTCCAGAAACTGCGTAATGACGCCATCGCAGCGCGCCACGGAATTGTCGATCCGCAGCAATTGTGCATCTACATTTACGGCCTGCCCAATGAGCTTTCGCCTAAGCAGGAAGGCTGACGTTCTGACAGCTGAAAGCGGGTTTCGAATCTCATGGGCAACGGTTGCAACCAATTGCCCCATCTGCGCGAGCTTGCCCCTCTTGATAATTTCATCTTGCGCGTCGTGAAGCTGCTTCATTTTTTCAGCAAGCTCCACATTCAGCCGCGCAATATCATCGTTCACGCTCTGTAGGGCGGAAGAATTTTCCTTCATTTCCCTCGCGCGCCGCACATTGCTGCGATGCCAGCCAAGACCCAAAATGGTAAACAGCCCCAGCGCCCCATATGCACCGTACTCAAAAGTTCTCTTGGACCAGAATTGTTCCCCGGAATAGTAAGCAGTAACAGGATATTTGATGTGCAATTGCCACTTTCCACGCGCATCGTTGGTATCCACAACTGCCGTTTCCGAAAATATTGTTGATTCCGCCGGAATGCTGTCGGCGGCGCGCAGCATCAGCTTGATGTTTTTATCCCGCTTAAGCGGAACCGACACGTATTCCGCCAGGGGACTGATCAGGGAATAATTTTCGCCGTCCGTGATGCCACGGAGCACGCTGCTGAGAATGATCGCCGACACGCTGCCTGCTAGTTTTCCATCCTGACCGAAAAACGGGACAGAAAATACAAGTCCCGCCCTGTCAATATCCTTCATTGGCTTTATGGTATTTGTGGTGTCGCTAGTGATAATCTCATGCCCGCTGATCATCGGCACGGCAGATGTTTTCAATCTTTGAATATTCGGATAGTTTATCTTAAGCCATTGCAGCTGCCTTTGCACCTGCTGGAATTCCGGGGCTTTGGCCGCCGCAGGAAGCGGGAGAGACGGAAGAGCATTGCTACGGCTTGTTGCTTGCGATCTGACCATCATCTGGTCAAGGGTTAGAATTGGTTCTTCAAGCTTGCCGGTTACCGGATCGAGGCTTTTCGCATCAAAGTTCAGGGGTACGATGTAAACCTTTGTGACTTCGACATTCTTCGCAAGATTGTTATAGACCTGCTGAATGGTTTCATGGCCGTCCGTTCCGAGATTGAAGCTGTGCCGGTCAATCTTTCGGACGCTAGGCAGGAAACTGAGGGTTCCGAGATTGTCGTTGAGGGCTGAAAAGAATGTTTTCACCCTCTTTTCGTAATCCTTGGATTTTAATTGCTGGGATTCCAGGTAGTGTTGCCAGGTACTGAGATATTGCCGGTTGGATTCGAAACGCACTCCAAGGCCAAGCAATAATCCTGCTGAGAGAATTGCCAGATACCCTGCTGCTGCTGAGGACGTTTTTAGCAATTATTTCCCTTGAGAATTACTGGCGCCGCAGACTGGTTCCATTGGAGTTAAAACCGGGTTAAATATCCAATGGGGTCATGAATTTAGCCGCCTGACATATGTCCGCCAGACTGCTGAATTATCGTTCAAATGGGGAGTTTTTATGCAAGAGGTCCTGAAGAAGCTGGAGCAGCGCCGGACGGAAGCACGCGCCGGCGGCGGCGAAAAGCGCCGCTCGGCTCAGCACGCCCGTGGCAAGCTCACGGCCAGGGAGCGCATAGACCTTCTCGTAGACGAGGGCTCCTTTGAGGAATTTGACATGTTTGTCGAACACCGCAGCACCGACTTCGGCATGGAAAAATCAAAGATTCCAGGTGACGGCGTGGTCACCGGCTGGGGCACGGTGAATGGCCGGGTGATCTATGTTTTTGCCAAGGACTTTACGGTTTTTGGCGGTTCGCTTTCAGAATCCCATGCCCGCAAGATCACAAAGATCCAGGATATGGCCCTGCAGAATCGGGCGCCGATCATCGGCCTGTTTGACGCCGGCGGCGCACGCATCCAGGAAGGTGTAAATGCTCTTGGCGGCTATGGCGAAGTGTTCCAGCGCAATGTCCTGGCTTCAGGTGTAATCCCCCAAATCTCCGTCATCATGGGCCCTTGCGCCGGAGGCGACGTTTACTCCCCCGCCATGACCGACTTCATTTTCATGGTGCGTGATACAAGCTATATGTTTGTGACCGGCCCGGATGTGGTGAAAACTGTCACCAATGAAACCGTGACGGCCGAGGAGCTAGGTGGCGCTTCCGTTCACACCACCAAGTCGTCGATCGCCGACAAGGGCTATGACAATGACGTTGAAGCTCTGCTGCAAATGCGTCGCCTGATCGATTTTCTCCCATCATCCAACACCGATCCCATTCCCGAAATTCCAAGCTTCGACGATACCGAACGCATGGAGATTTCGCTCGATACGCTTATTCCCGCCAACCCCAACCAGCCCTATGACATGAAGGAACTGATCCTCAAGATTGCCGACGAAGGGGACTTTTTTGAAATTCAGGAAGCCCACGCCAAGAATATTATTGTTGGCCTTGCCCGCATGGGCGGGCGCACCATCGGCATTGTTGCCAACCAGCCACTTGTGTTGGCGGGCGTTCTGGACAGCGATGCCGGGCGCAAGGCAGCGCGCTTCGTGCGCTTTTGCGACTGTTTCAATATTCCCATCGTCACCTTTGTTGATGTTCCGGGTTTCCTTCCCGGCACGGCCCAGGAATATGGTGGCCTGATCAAACATGGGGCCAAGCTGCTGTTTGCCTTCGCTGAAGCAACGGTGCCAAAAATTACCTTGATCACCCGAAAGGCCTACGGCGGCGCTTATGTTGTTATGGCCTCCAAGCATTTGCGCGGTGATTTGAACTATGCCTGGCCATCGGCAGAAATCGCCGTTATGGGTTCACGCGGTGCAGCCGAGATTCTCTACCGCAGCGAACTTGGCGACAAGGACAAGATTGCCGCGCGCGTGAAGGATTATGAGGATCGCTTTGCCAATCCTTTTGTCGCCGCCGAACGGGGCTTTCTCGATGAAATCATCATGCCGCAATCAACCCGAAAACGCATCGCGCGCGCCTTGGACATGCTGCGCCACAAAGAACTGAAAAATCCCTGGAAAAAGCATGATAACATCCCGCTTTAAGGATTGAATTGATGTACTTGCTCGAAAAACTGATGCAGCGTTTCGTGAAAGTGGGAACGCTCACCATCTTGGATGTTGAGGGAAAACCCCATGTTTTCAAGGGTGAAGCGGGCCCGGAAGTGACCATCCGGCTAAGGGATCGGAAACTCTACCGGTCCCTTTTTCTGCATCCGGAGTTGAAGGCGGGCGAAGCCTATATGGACGGCACGCTCACCGTCGAGAAAGGAACCATACGTGATTTTCTGACGCTCAGCGTGATGAATGCCCGGAACCTGCGAAAGCATCCCTTGCAGAAACTTTTGAATAGCGGCTTGAAGCGAATGCGCAAGCTGCACCAGCACAACACGACGAAAGCCGCCAAGGCTCATGTCCACCACCACTACGATCTTTCCAATGAACTCTATAAGCTGTTCCTTGATAAGGATATGAACTACTCTTGCGCCTATTTCGCCAAGACCAACGACACAATTGAAACGGCGCAGCAAAACAAGTTGCGCCACATTGCAGCCAAGCTGGAATTGAAGCCAGGCCAACGTGTTCTCGATATCGGATGCGGCTGGGGCGGCATGGCACTCTATCTGGCGGCGGCTGCTGACGTTGAAGTGTTGGGTGTTACCCTTTCAACCGAGCAACTGGCGCTTGCGACCCAGCGGGCCAAGGAACGCGGACTTGATAAGCGCGTGCGTTTTGAATTGATGGATTACCGCGACGTAAAAGGCACCTTCGATCGCATCGTATCGGTCGGCATGTTCGAGCACGTCGGCGTGGTTCACTACGATGAATTTTTTTCCCATGTCCGGGATCTCTTAAAGCCCGATGGCGTTGCCCTTCTTCATTCCATTGGCCGAAAAGACGGTCCAAGCGCAACCGGTTCATGGATCAGGAAATACATTTTTCCAGGCGGTTACTCGCCGGCCCTTTCAGAAGTTTTCCCTGCCGTCGAACGCGCAGGCTTTTGGGCTACCGACGTTGAAATTTTACGGTTACATTATGCAAAAACCCTAAGGGCCTGGGAGGAGAATTTTCAATCGAACCGCGAGCAAATCACGCGGTTAATGGATGACCGCTTTTGCCGCATGTGGGAGTTTTACCTGATTGTCAGTGAACTGAGTTTCGTCTACGGCAAACACATGGTCTTCCAGATACAGCTCACGAAGGAAAGGGACACGCTGCCGATCACGCGGGACTACATGGACAAGGCCGAAGCCAGGTTGAAGAGTTAGATCAACTCACCCACGAGGTCATATTCCTCAGCCTCAACGATGCGGGCGCGCACCATGTCACCTTGTTTCAGCGAGGTTTCGCCAGGCAGAAAAACATTGCCATCAATCTCCGGCGCATCCCACGGTGAGCGCCCAACGGCTTCTTCATTTTCAAAATCGACGGAATCGACCAGCACATCAATCTCGCGGCCGACCTTCGATTGGAAAATCTCAGCAGATATATCCTGCTGCGCTTCCATGAACCGATGGTAGCGTTCAGCTTTCACTTCATCTGGTACTTGTGGCAGGCCAAGATCATTGGCCTTGGCACCTGAGACTGGCTCGTACTTGAAGCAACCCACACGTTCCAGCCTCGCTTCTTTCAGCCAAGACAGGAGATAATCAAAATCAGCGTCCGTTTCGCCGGGAAAACCGACGATGAAAGTCGAGCGGATGGCGATGTCAGGGCAGATTTTCCGCCACGACGCCAAACGGTCCAAAACCTTTTCTTGATTTGCCGGGCGTTTCATGGATTTCAAAACACCGGGTGCCGCATGTTGGAAGGGAATATCGAGATAGGGCAGAATTTTGCCCTCTGCCATCAACGGAATTACATCATCCACATGCGGGTAGGGGTACACATAGTGCATCCGCACCCATGCACCTAAATCGCCAAGCTCCTTGGCCATGTCATAAAACTTGGCGCGCACCTCGCGGCCATGGAATTTACTTGTGGCGTATTTCGTATCAACGCCATAGGCGGAAGTATCCTGGCTGATCACCAGCAATTCCTTCACGCCGGCTTTCACCAGCCGCTCGGCCTCATAGAGCACGGAAGCCACAGGCCGCGAGACAAGATCGCCGCGGATTGATGGAATGATGCAGAAAGAGCAACGGTTGTTGCAGCCCTCAGAAATTTTCAGATAGGCGTAGTGCTTCGGCGTAAGCCGCAAGCCCTGCGGGGGCATGAGATCAAATTTGGGGTCATGCACCGGGGGCAGGGCGTTATGAACGGCACCCACGACCGCCTCATATTGGTGCGGGCCCGTGATGGCCAAAACGCCGGGATGGGCCGCGCGAATGGCATCAACCTCGACCCCATAACAACCGGTGACAATCACCCGGCCATTCTCCTCCATGGCTTCGCCTATGGCCGCGAGGCTTTCGGCCTTCGCGCTGTCAAGAAAGCCGCAGGTATTGACCAGCACAACATCGGCATCGGCATAACCCGGTGCAATGAGATAGCCTTCGGCGCGAAGCTGGGTCAAAATGCGCTCGGAATCGACCAGCGCCTTGGGGCAACCCAGCGAAACCAGGCCAACTTTTGGGACATGTGTGTTCATGGCGGCGGTGTGTAGCGGAGATGCCCCCAAAGGGCAAATCAGCTCAATAAATCGTCCGCTTTATGCGTTCTGGGTATTCCGCATCGTAAGCTTTCCCGTCAAATTCGCCATTCGACAGCCGCTCCATCATTTCACCGACAGTCGGCAGTTCCGATTTCGCAACATGCATTTCGGGGTCCCACAACCTGGCGCGATCGATAGCCTTCTGGCATTGGGTATAGGCGCGCTCCACGGTGATAACGACCACACATTTGGGGTTCTTGCCTTCCATGGCAAACGAGGCACAGAGTCCCGGATCAGTTGAAAGATGGGCCCGGCCATTCACCCGCATCGTGGTTCCAATTCCAGGAATGAGAAACAGCAACGCCACGCGCGGATCGCGAACGATGTTGCGCAGGGAATCAATGCGGTTGTTCCCGCGCCGGTCAGGGACCATCAGGGTTTTGGAATCAGCAACCCGAACAAAACCACGGGGGTCGCCGCGTGGCGAGCAATCCAGTCCTTCCGGTCCCGAGGTCGCAAGAATGGCAAAAGGCGAAGCCTCAATGAGCTTTCTGTAATCATCAGTGATATGATCAACCTCCTTCAAAATTGAAGTTGGCACTGGCTGATCAAATAGTGCATCAAGCTCGGTTTCTGATGTTATCCGGTTCATTCCCCTTGATGCCATACGGTGTTCTCATTCGCAAATGCGATAATTCCCGCTTTTTCCGTGCAGGCCGAGATCGAAGTGGAAGTGCTTTTCATGGGCCGTATTTGATCCGGGTCCAAGGACCGTGGTGAAATACCCGCAAGCCGATGTTCGAAAGCCGTCGAACAGCTTGCTGCCCGCTACATTGATGACCTTGCCGTCACGCATGCGAAGTGTGGTGATATCCACAGCATTTCCGTATCCGTGCTCGCTGATTTTTGCTGAGCCATCCCCGTTTCTGCCGCGGCATTCAAAGCCTGGCCCTGTTGAAAGCTTGTCCAGCGGCGAGTCCAATTGCACGGCAAGGATTGGGGCCCCCGCTTCGCTGAGCCACTTTGAAAACTGTAACGCAAACTTGCAGTTTAACAGCGGAGCTTCGGGCAATTTGATTGAATTACGCTGCGCCCTCACCGCTTTGAGGTTTACCGGATTTTGCACATGGCACTTTCCGCTTGCAACATTGGTTGCCGGAACTGTGAAATCTGCTCCCGCAGCACGAAGCTTTTGAAGGCAGGTATCAATCTTGTCGACCGGCACCAATGTATCCTGAGGCAATACGCGCGGAATTATCGCGGCCTGTTTTTGCAAAGTTTGTGGTTTCATGCGGGGTATCGGAGGGGAGGCCACCGGTTTGGGCGCAACTACGGGGCGTTGGGTGGAAAGCCGTGGCGCACTTATGAGCTTGTCAACCTTGCCCGATTGCGTATCTCTCGGCAAAACCTCGGGCTGCAATGCAGCCTGTTTTTGGAGGTTTTGCGGTTTCTCGCGCGGAATCGGCGCAGGTGCTGCAACGACCTCGACAACTAGTGGCTTTTGAACAGGGATCGGCGGCTTCTCGGTTGAAAGTTTTTCACGTTTCGCCGCAGGGGTCTTCGCCCGCGTTTTGCATTTCGTCTTGAGTGACCGGCAGAAAGCACGATCCGCATTGTTAAGAGCTTTGATGAGTGCGTTTGGCTGCGCCGCAGTAGCGCCGCTACTCCAGGCGAACGTGGCCGAAAATGTTGCAAAGAATGCGAAGAAGATAAATTTCAAGATATAGCTGCTGAGCTCCATGATGCTAGGAACTGCTGAAGGCTGAAAATGTTCCCTCACGATGTCGCTTTCTGCAGGATGTGCTGCTCTAATACCACAGGAGCCGCAAGCGTCATTGCTCCCGGCGCAAGCCCTTGTTACAGTCAGGAATAAATCATTCCCAGGGGCTCAATGTTCAAGAAGATTCTGATTGCCAATCGTGGCGAAATTGCATGCCGCGTGATCAAGACCGCCCGCAAGATGGGGATCGCCACGGTTGCCGTCTATTCCGAAGCCGATGCCCGCGCCCTTCATGTTGATATGGCTGACGAAAAGGTGGCGATAGGCCCGCCCGCCGCCGCCCAGTCCTATCTCATGATTGAGAAGATTGTCGCAGCATGTAAACAGACGGGCGCTCAAGCCGTACACCCCGGCTATGGCTTTCTCTCTGAACGCTCCGCCTTTCCCAAGGCCTTGCGTGAAGCGGGCATTATTTTCATTGGCCCCAATGCCGCGGCCATTGATGCCATGGGCGACAAGATCGAATCCAAGAAGGCCGCTTCCGCCGCCGGCGTTTCCACCGTGCCGGGGCATATGGGTATTATCGACACGGAAGATGAGGCTGTAAAAATTGCCGAGGGCATTGGCTTCCCCGTGATGATCAAGGCCTCTGCTGGCGGTGGCGGCAAAGGCATGCGGGTCGCCCATTCGGCCAGCGAAGTGCGTGATGGTTATGCCCGCGCCAAGTCCGAAGCGAAATCCAGCTTCGGGGATGACCGTGTTTTCATCGAAAAATTCATCGTGAACCCGCGCCACATCGAAATTCAGGTGCTGGGCGACAAGCATGGCAACGTGATCCATCTGGGCGAGCGCGAATGTTCCATCCAGCGCCGCAATCAAAAAGTGGTTGAGGAAGCGCCATCACCTTTGCTCGATCCCAAGACACGTAAACTCATGGGCGAACAGGCGGTAGCATTGGCCAAAGCGGTCCACTACGATAGCGCAGGCACAGTAGAATTTGTAGCAGGGCAGGACCGCTCTTTTTTCTTCCTTGAAATGAACACGCGACTGCAGGTGGAACACCCGGTCACCGAACTAGTGACAGGTGTTGACCTGGTGGAACAAATGATCCGCGTGGCTCATGGCGAGAAACTCAGCATTAGGCAGGCCGATGTGAAACTCAATGGTTGGGCCATTGAAAGCCGCATATACGCCGAAGACCCTTACCGGAATTTCATGCCCTCAACCGGACGCCTCGTGAAATACCGTCCGCCTAAGGAGCAAGTGAAGGATGGCGTAACGCTCCGCAATGACACCGGCGTATTTGAAGGCGGTGAAATTTCCATCTGGTATGACCCGATGATCGCCAAGCTCTGCACCCATGCGCCCACCCGCGCCGAAGCTATCGCTGCCATGGCGCAAGGGCTGGACAGTTTCTATATTGATGGCATTCAGCACAATGTGCCCTTTGTCTCCGCCATCATGGGCAATCCGCGCTGGCAGGAAGGCGCCCTTTCAACCGGCTTCATCGCCGAGGAATTCCCCGATGGCTTCAAGGGCACCCCTGTTACCCCTGAGCTGGCCGACAGGCTCACCACCATTGCCTGCGTGATCGACCATGTGGAAAACCGCCGCAAGCGCAAGATAAGCGGTCAGATGAGTGGCCGCGCCGTGAATTTTTCAAGAAAGCGCCGCATCAGGCTGGGCAAAGTTTGGCATGACGTTGAAGTGGTCCATGAAACCGAACGCCTCATTCAAATTCTGCACCCCGGTGAGCGCGGCGAGCGCGCCATTGTCAGCCAGTGGACGCCGGGTACGCCAGTTTGGCACGGCGTTATTGACGGGGAGGAAATCTCGGTTCAGGTCCGCCGCATCTCCAATGGCTATCGCCTCAGCCACCGCGGCGTGACGGTTGATGCGCATGTCTACACGTTACGCGAGGCCGAACTCGTAAAGCTGATGCCAGAGAATGTAGCCCCCGACACCTCCAAAAAACTTCTCTGCCCAATGCCCGGTCTCGTGGTGGCGCTCCGTGTGGGCGAGGGCGCAGAGGTGAAGGCGGGCGATGCCCTGGCCATCGTTGAGGCCATGAAAATGGAAAACATCCTGCGCGCCGAGCGCGATGGTGTTGTCAGGAAGATCAACGTCAAGCCCGGAGACAGTCTTAACGTTGATGCAGTGATCATGGAGTTTGAGTGACGCCGAAGATGTTCTGAAAAGAGTTTTTCAACGCTACGTCAGCGTCCGCCAGCGTCACAGGCAGGCCAAGGTCAACCAGGCTCGTCACCCCATGGTCCCTCACGCCACAGGGAACAATGCCTTCGAAGTGGCTGAGATCAGGATCAACATTCAGACTGATGCCGTGATAACTCACCCAGTGGCGCACGCGGATACCGATGGCAGCGATCTTGTCTTCACCCGCGTCACGCTGCACCCAAACCCCGACCCGATCTTCGCGCCGCTCGCCATTCACATTGAATGCTGCAAGCGTGGCGATCAACCATTCTTCAAGTCCCGCTACAAAGGCCCGCACATCCTGGCCGCGTTTTTTTAGATCAAGCATGACATAGGCCACGCGCTGGCCAGGCCCATGATAGGTATACTGCCCGCCGCGGCCCGTAAAATGCACTGGAAAGCGCGATGGCGAAATGAGGTCGCTGTCCTTGGCGGAAGTGCCCGCCGTGTAAAGGGCAGGGTGCTCCAGAAGCCACACCAGTTCTGGTGCCTCGCCTTTCGCGATTGCCGCAACTTCGCGTTCCATCCGCGCCACCGCCGCTTCATAGGAAACAAGGCCCGCCGCATTCTCCCAGCGCACAGGAAGTGCACTTTGCAGTTTAGGCTGAATGTTGAGGCGGGCCGTCATGGCCAGCCTTTTCCCAATTTCGACAATCAAAGGCAAGCAGTGTAACTTTACTCGAATCAGATGCTTGAGGGGGTTCAATGGACGGCTTTGGATGGTTGGTTTCTGTTGTCGGCTTCGTTCTGGTCCTCATTGCACTAAACAAGATTTCAAAACTTGATACCAGGATTGCCCAGCTGAAATTGCAACTGGGGCAATTTGCCGATGAGCTGTCGCAGTTGCGGCAAAGCCCCAAGGATGAACCAGAGGCCGATAAGAAGAAGGAAAAGCGGCCGGCCGCAGCGGCGAAAACCGTTGAACCCGTTTTAACCGAGGCCCTGATTCCGGAACCTGTGGTCGAGGCAGCAAAAATTGCTGAACCACCGACAAGAAAATCTGAGGTTCCAAAGCGCGATATGGAACAGGCGCTGGCGTCCAGCTGGTTCGTATGGATCGGCGGCGTGGCGATCGCCATTGGCGGCCTGCTCTTTGTCAAATACGCCTATGACAACAACTTGATTTCGCCACCCCTGCAAATCTTCCTTGGCCTGCTGATGGGTGCTGGTCTCATCCTCGCCGGCGACCGATTGCGCCGCAATACAGTTGAATCTGACTATGTGCCAGCAGCCCTTTCAGCCGCTGGCCTCGCTACAGCCTTTGCCAGCATTTATGCGGCCTATGCGCTTTATGAATTGGTTGGGCCAACCGCGGATTTTATCGGACTGGCGCTCGTGGGCCTTGGTGCATTGGCACTTTCTCTCAAGCAGGGACCACTCATTGCAGCACTGGGAATTCTCGGATCCTACGCAACGCCGATGATGATCGCCTCGCCCAATCCTTCAGGCTGGGGCTTCTTTCCCTATCTCCTGGTTATTATGGGCGCGAGCTTTGCCGTCTTGCACAAACGCCCGTGGTGGTGGCTGGGCTATGCCAGCATCGTGGGTTCCGCCCTCTGGTCATTTCTTTGGATTGGTGGACCCTTTGAAGCCGCCGACATGCTACCCCTTGGCCTGTTCGCCCTCAGCATCGGTGCGATTTCAATTTTCGCAATCTCCGGCCGCGCAATTCTGGCAAGCGAAACGGGATCACTTTTGAACCCTTTGGGCATGACAGAGCCGCTAAAAATTGGCTCCGTAGGCGTCGTTGCAGCGTCTCTGGTTCTTGCCACACTTGTCCTGAAAAGCGACCATGCCGCAGCAGCTCTCATACTATTTTTTATCGGCATGGCGTGCGTTGCAGCGATCTCATGGTTCAAGCAAGGCGACACAGCCGCTGCCCCTGCCGCGGCGGCTCTATCGCTTATCGTGCTTATAGGCTGGCAACAGGCAGCTTTCACCGAATGGGCCATGGATGAGCGCGGGTTGTGGTCAAGCGTGCTGCGCGGCGAAGCTCCCCAATTTCTCCGCTGGACGTTGGCGGCAGGCACAGTTTTCACGGCTCTCGGCCTTGCCGGTGTGTTCAAGAAAATTCCTCCCCTGACCTGGGCCGCGCTGACCGCGGGCGCTGCCATATTATTTTTGATAGTTGCGTGGGGCAGGGTGGATAGCCTGCTTCCTGATAACCTCTGGGCCCTGATCGGGCTGTTTGCTGCGGTCGTCCTGCTTGCGGCTGTCTGGCTTCGCCGCGAACAAATCTCAGGCGCGAATGACAATCTCGCTGCGGGAATCTTGTCCGCAGGCGGTGCTGGTCTTTTGCTCTTTACCGAAGACCGCATGCTCGATGGCGTATGGCTTACCATCGGCATGGCGGCCCTTGCCGCGGCCTACGCATTTTCCACCCTTACCCTTGCAGTCAAACTCTTGGGACCAATTGCAGCGGCACTTGCCTCACTAACGGCCCTACGTCTGTTTATTTCGCGCGAACTATGGAATGATGATCGCACGCTGCCTCTCGGCGAGCATTGGCCGCTGTATGGCTATGGTATACCCGTCGTCCTATTTTACTTCGCCGCGCGCTGGCTCAAATCATCAGACCACAACAAATCAGCCACAGCTCTCGAAGGCATCAGTCTCGGCCTGGCAATCTCGTTCGTCTCACTTGAGCTCCGCGTTCTCATTGGTGGCGGATTGACCTCTGATGAGCCACAGTTGCTCGAAATGGCAGCTCATATTCTCACTTGGCTCGGTGCAGCCTACGGCTTGATGTATCGCCAGCAGATATTCTCGTCCCTGATTTCCCTGTGGGGGGCGCGTGTTTTGGTTGCGGTGTCTTGCGCTGCAATTGTTTTGCTGAGCCTTGCGGCCTTGAATCCCATCGTCACCGAGGACCCGGTTCCAGGAAACGTTGTGTTCAATGCGCTGCTAATGGCCTACTTGGCGCCCGTTGTGCTGCTGGGCCTCATCACGCGTAGGTTTGACGCACTAAACTGGTTGCAATTCCGCCCCGCCATGGGCGTTTTGGCGCTGGTTCTGGCAATGACCTATGTGACCCTCGAAACCAAGCGCGTGTTCCAGGGGCCCGCCATGGTTGCTTGGTCACTTTCAGACGGAGAATCCTACGCCTATTCCGCCGTATGGCTGGTCTCGGCTCTCGCCCTGTTTGGAGCGGGCATCAAATTGAGCCGCCAATACATCCGCTATGCCGGCCTCGCCGTCATGGTGCTTGTGGTGCTGAAAGTGTTCCTGTGGGATATGTCAGGCCTTGAAGGCCTTTTCCGCATCTTCTCCTTCATCGGCCTTGGCCTATGCCTTGTGGGCATCGGCTGGCTCTACCAGCGCTTCGTGCAAAAGCCTAAAGAGATTAACGCTTAACGGTCATTTTTGAGCAAGGGAGGAAAACATGGCCAGCACTGCGCAGAATAATTCATTCCATCGTCTTACGATTGCCGCGTTGATCGGGTCACTCGGCAACCTCGAAAAAATCCTCAAGAAGGCGGAGACACACGCCCGTACCCACAAGTTCGAACCCGATGTGCTGCTGGCTGCCAGGCTCTATCCCGACATGTTTAGCCTGATTCAACAATTACAGTACGCCCTCTATCTTCCCATGGATTTCGCCCAGCACTTCGCCGATGCATCGCCACCGCGTGTGGGCTATGAGGAGGCCAGCTTCGCCGATGTTTATGCTAGCCTGAAATTGGCGGTTGATTACCTAACGTCTATTCCGCCAGCACGTCTGGCCGAACGGTCAACGCGGCTTGTGCCTACTTTCTTTGACAGCGCAAAGGGCCTGCCGTCTGAAGATTATGCTGCGATCATCGTCATGCCGGATTTTTATTTCCATCTCTCCATCGCCTATGCAATCCTTCGCCACAATGGGGTTCCCCTGGGCAAGGCGGACCTCATCGGTAAATACAAATCTCGTCCATTAAAAGATGTGAAATAACGGTATCATGACTGGAAAAACCATTGGTCTCGAAGGTCGCCTCTATGACTATTACGCCGCCCACGCCTACCGCGAACCTGAAATCCTGAAGGAACTCCGCGAAGAAACCGCCAGACTCGGCGGCCTTGCCCAAATGCAGATCGGGCCGGAGCAGGGCGCCTTCATGGCCATGCTGGTAAAGCTCATGGGTGCCAAACGCATTCTCGAGGTTGGCACCTTCACCGGCTATTCCGCCCTGGCCATGGCCCTGACGGGCGACGTAAAAATCATCGCTGCAGACGTAAGCGAGGAATGGACCAACGTTGCCCGCAAATATTGGAAGAGGGCGGGCGTTGAGGGTCGCATTGAATTGCGGCTTGGGCCGGCCGCTGAAACACTTGAACAGCTCCTGAAGGCGGGCGAAGCCTCGCGCTTCGACCTGATGTTCATTGATGCCGACAAATCCTCCTATGACACGTATTACGAAGGTGGCCTGAAACTTCTGCGGACCGGCGGCGTAATATTGATCGATAACGTGTTGTGGAGTGGCAGCGTCGCCGACCCTTCAGTCAAGGATGAGGATACGTCGGCTTTGCGCGCGCTCAATAAAAAGATCATGGCAGATGCACGCGTCGATCTCGTCATGGTGCCGATCTGCGATGGCGTGACGATGGCGCGCAAGAAATAAGGGCAGGACAATGAAGGGCGGCAAAGCAGTTGAGCGCATTCTTGATGCAGCCGCTGCTGCGGCACTGAAATTCCGCAAGAACATTGGGACGCGGCCACAAAAGCCGATGAAGTCCTATGCCGAGATGAAGTTCATTTTTGAAGGCCCACTTCCCGAAGGCTCTAGTGACGGCGAGGCAGTCATCAAGGAGTTAGCGGAAAAAGCTGATGAGGGCCTGCAAATGGCAACTGGCCCTCGCTTCTTCGGCTGGGTCATCGGCGGATCGCACATCGTGGGCATGGCCGCCGATTGGTTGACCTCAGCTTGGGGGCAGAATACCGGCAATCATCACGCGGCGCCTTCCGCTGCAGCGGCGGAAACTGCGGCGGCGGCCTGGTTGCTCGAACTCCTTGATCTTCCACGCGAGAGTTCCGTAGGCTTTGTTACGGGTGCCACGGTAGCAAATTTCGTTTGCCTCGCAGCGGCACGTGACGAAGTGTTGCGCAAAGCGGGATGGAATGCCGATGCGGATGGCCTGTTCGGAGCGCCGCCAATCACCGTGCTGATTGGTGACGATGCCCATACAACGGTATTTTCTGCCTTGCAGTTTCTAGGTCTTGGACACGACCGTGTCGCGCGCGTTGCGACTGACGATCAGGGCCGCATGCAGATTCCGGCATTTGTCGAAGCGATCGCAAAAGTGAATTGGCCATCAATTGTGATCGCGCAGGCAGGTCAAATTAATACGGGTGCATTCGACAATTTTACCGACATTGTGCCACTAGCAAAAAAGGCGGACGCCTGGTTGCATGTCGATGGTGCCTTCGGATTGTGGGCGCGCGCCAGTGCAGCAACGCGCCATCTTGCTGCCGGAATTGAAGGTGCGGATTCATGGGCAACCGATGGCCACAAGTGGCTGCAAACGCCCTACGATAGCGGCTATGCTATCGTCCGTAATGAATTGGCTCATAGGCGGGCCGTGACCATTGCTGCAAGTTACCTGCCTCTCGTGGCCGAGGGTGAGCGCGATCCCACACATTACGTACCCGAGCTTTCGCGCCGTGCCCGCGGCTTTGCAACATGGGCGATTATCAAGCATTTGGGCCGCAGCGGCATTGCCGCGATCGTGGAGCGTCATTGTAACGTGGCCCGTGTCATGTCCGGAATGCTTGCCGCCGAACCCGGAATTGAAATACTTAACGATGTGGTACTCAACCAAATCATCGTGCGTTTTGGTAGTGGCGAAACAACAGAGCGTGGTGATAAATTGACCCGAGATATGATCACTCGCATTCAGGCTGATGGCGAATGCTTTGCAGGCGGCGCCATTTGGCGCGGCCGCCAAATCATGCGGCTCTCTGTCATAAGTTGGGAAACTGATTTAGATGAAGGCAAGCGTAGCGCCGAGGCAATCATAAAAGCTTGGCGCATTGTCAAACAACAACCGGAGGTGCAGATCCAATGAAGTCTTGCAAAGTCGTACGCGGTGGTGAAGGCTTCCTTGGCAAGCAGGGCCTCAACTATTTCTCCGGCATTTCAGCAGAGTCCGCAAAT
This sequence comes from uncultured Aestuariivirga sp., assembly GCA_964530965.1. Classification (GTDB taxonomy): domain Bacteria; phylum Pseudomonadota; class Alphaproteobacteria; order Rhizobiales; family Aestuariivirgaceae; genus Aestuariivirga. The sequence goes on from CAZHCO010000326.1 coordinate 27,685, forward strand.
GCCAATGCCATTTGCATGCACATGCTGGTAATGCCACCGGGCGCTTCCGCCAAGCCGCACTACCACGAGGCCCATGAGACGGCGATTTACATGCTGGAAGGCGTGACCGAATTTCTCCACGGCCCCAACCTTGAATTCAAAGATCGAGTAGAAGCGGGAGATTATGTCTATATCCCCGCTGGCGTCCCCCACCAACCCAATAACCCCACCGACAAACCCGCCCGCGCTTTGATAGCCCGCACTGATCCCAATGACCAGGAAAGTGTGGTTTTGCTGGGTTCCTGACGGCCCCTTGCCATTCCCGCACTGCGCCTGTATAGCCCCGCTCGTTAAATACTCACGCGGGTGTTGGACTTGGGCCATGGGAATGCAAATTCCCCTCATAGGCTGAAGTCCTTCCGGTGCCGGATAATCCGGTCACAACCATCCGCGGCGGATCAACCGGAGAAGGAAAAGACCATGGCTGTGCCAGAATTTACTATGCGCCAATTGCTTGAAGCAGGCGTTCATTTCGGACATCAAACCCACCGCTGGAACCCCAAGATGCAGTCGTATATCTACGGCTCGCGCAATGGCATCCACATCATCGATTTGGCCCAGACTGTGCCGTTGCTGCATCAGGCCCTTCTCGCCGTGACTGCTGCAGTTGCCAAGGGCGGCCGCGTGCTGTTCGTAGGCACCAAGCGCACCGCGCAGGAGCAGATTGCCGACAGCGCCAAGCGCTCGGCCCAATACTACGTGAATTCCCGCTGGCTGGGCGGCATGCTCACCAACTGGAAGACCATTTCAAACTCCATCAAGCATCTCCGTACCCTCGACGAGCAACTTGCCAAGGAAGGCATGGGCCTTACCAAGCGCGAAATGCTGTCCATATCCCGCGAGAAGACCAAGCTCGACAAGGCTTTGGGCGGTATCAAGGACATGGGCGGAACACCAGACATTCTCTTCGTGATCGATACCAACAAGGAAGCCCTGGCCATCAAGGAAGCCAATCGTCTGGGCATTCCGGTTGTGGCGATCATTGATACGAACTCTGATCCCGTCGGCGTGAACTTTCCCATTCCGGGGAATGATGACGCGGGCCGTGCTGTAGCGCTCTATTGCGACCTCATCGCCCGCGCTGCAATCGAAGGCATCGCCCAGGCTCAAGGCTCTTCCGGCCATGATGTCGGCGCCGATGAGAGCCCAATCGCAGAAGCCGTTTCAGCCGAATAACAACACTCAGGGGCCTGCGATCAGCGCGGGCCCTTATTCCATTTTTGAAAGAGGATGATCATGGCCGAGATTACAGCTGGCATGGTGAAAAGCTTACGCGAAACAACTGGCGTAGGCATGATGGATTGCAAGGCAGCACTTGCTGCAACAAACGGCGACATGGAGGCAGCGGTCGATTGGCTGCGCGCCAAGGGCCTGGCCAAGGCTGCGAAGAAATCAACCCGCGTGGCCGCCGAAGGCCTCGTAGGCATTGCTGTGAACGGCACCACAGGTGCTGCTGTCGAAGTGAATTCGGAAACCGACTTCGTGGCCCGCAACGAAAAATTCCAGGCCATGGTTGCCGAAATTGCCAAACTCGCGCTCAGCGCTGGTGGCGATTCCGAAAAGCTGAAAACCGCCAAGTTCCCCGGCTCGCAACATGCGGTGGCCGAATATGTGGCCGAAATGGTGTCCACCATCGGCGAAAATATGGGTGTACGCCGCACTTCATCGCTCAAGGTAAGCAATGGCGTCATCGGTTCCTACGTGCACAATCAGGCGGCTCCGGGTCTCGGCAAGATCGGCGTTCTCGTGGCTCTTGAATCAACCGGCAACAAGGAAGAGCTGGCCGCCCTCGGTCGCTTGCTCTCCATGCATGTCGCCGCAACCAACCCGGTTGCCATGGATTTGGCTGGTGTTCCATCGGAGACTCTGGCCCGCGAAAAAGCCATTCTCGAAGAAAAGAATGCTGGCAAGCCTGCGAACGTCCTGGAAAAGATCATTGCCTCTGGCCTCAAGACCTATGCCAAGGAAAACTGCCTGTTGGAGCAGGCCTACGTGCATGACGGCACCAAGTCGGTGACCCAGATCCTTGGTGAAGTTGGCGACAAGGCTGGCGCCCCCATCCAGCTCCTGGGCTATGTGCGCATGCAGCTCGGCGAGGGCATTGAAAAAGCGGTCGATGATTTCGCCGCCGAAGTGGCCAAGGCCGCGGGCCAAGCCTGATCAAAAACCCATAAATGAAAAAGGGCCCGTGGGCCCTTTTTTGTTGGTCAGCCACGCTTGCCAAAAACCGCCGGCCCGCCAATTTTTGTGGCAGGTGCGGGACGATAGGCATGAGCCGGAGCGGCGGGTTCGATTTGACCGCTCTGCTTCCTTAGTGCGTTCAGGTCTTCAGCGATATTGAGATCGGGGCCATCCCCATAGTCATTGTCGCCATCGTCTCCCGAGCAAAACCCGAGTTCAATGAAAGCCCAAATGGGCCCGACTATCGGAATGAACTGAAGTAGGTACCACCACCCCGACTTGCCACGGTCGTGGTAGCGTTTCACCGTTATGCAAAACCCCATCCATGCCAGAAAAAGTGCAAATACAAGCAATTCCAATACAAGCATCGGGTCAACGCGGGGATTGGACCTATCCGACAATTGCTCGATGATCTCATCGCCGGAAAACTGCAGACTGAGCAGAACCATGAGGCTGATTATGATACAAATGATTACCAGTTGAGCCAGCCACCATTTCCCGCGGCCAATGCGCCCCGAAGGGCTGAACAAGAAAGCAAGCATGTGAAGTTTCCTTTCGCCCCAAATTAAACCGCTTTCGCTTACCCGATGGTTAAGGCGCTAGCTTGCCGATGCCCTTGATTAAAGTGAAAAATCCCCTAAGACGAATCGGCCTTGAATGCCTAGATTAGGCCAAAATACGGGGCCTTTTCCTTAATGGAATGTCAAAACTCATGAGCAAAATCACCTACAAACGGATTCTCCTTAAAGTGTCAGGTGAGGTGCTGATGGGTGCTCAACCCTTTGGCATTGACCTCGATACGGTAGCCCGGGTGGCCGATGAAATCATCGCCTGCGACAAGGCAGGAGCCCAGGTGGCCCTGGTCATTGGCGGCGGAAACATCTTCCGGGGCTTGGCAGGTGCTGCCAAGGGCATGGAGCGGGTAAGTGCAGATCACATGGGGATCATGGCCACCATCATGAATGCCCTTGCCATGCAGGGCGTGCTGAAAAACAAAGGCATTGATGCCCGCGTTCTCTCGGCCATCCCCATGCCAACCGTGTGTGAAACCTATTCACCGGCCAAAGGCATTCACCATCTGGAAAAGGGCAGGGTGGTGATTTGTGCCGCAGGCACTGGCCTTCCCTTCTTCACAACCGATACAGGCTCGGCGCTCCGGGCCGCAGAACTGCAATGTGATGCCCTGCTCAAGGGAACCAGCGTTGATGGCGTTTACGCCGAGGACCCAAAGCGGAACCCCAAAGCCCAGCGCTTCGAAAAAATCACCTTTAACGAAATTTTGAGCAGGGATCTGCGCATTATGGACCCCGCTGCAATCGCACTTGCACGGGACAACGGGATTCCGGTAATTGTATTTTCCATCCGGGAGCCGGGCGCTGTTTCAAACGTCTTAAGCGGCTCCGGCCGCTTTACACTTGTGACGAAGGACTAACCCATGGCCCAACCCGTTCCCTTCAATGGTTCCGATCTCAAGCGCCGCATGCACGGCGCGACGGAATCGCTCAAGCATGATTTCGGCGGCCTGCGCACGGGCCGCGCCTCCATCACCCTTCTTGAGCCGGTTCAGGTCGACGCCTACGGGGCTATGATGCCGCTCAATCAGGTGGCCTCTGTCACGGTTCCGGAAGCGCGCCTTTTGCAGATCAACGTCTGGGACAGGGGCCTGGTGATTGCCGTTGAAAAGGCTATTCACGCCTCCAATCTTGGCCTCAATCCGCAAACCGAAGGCCAGGTCATTCGCCTGCGCATGCCGGATTTGACACAGGATCGCCGCAAGGAACTTGTTAAAGTAGCCCACCAATATGCCGAAAAGGCCCGCATAGCCGTGCGCAATGTGCGGCGCGACGGCATGGACCAGTTAAAGGCTTTGGAAAAAGATCACGTTATAAGCGAAGATGAACATAAGACAAAATCCGATGAAACCCAGAAGATGACGGACGAAGCAATTAAGGAAATTGATGCTTCTTTGAAATCAAAAGAAGCGGAAATCATGCAGGTTTGAGAGGCCGCGATTTGCCATGCTGACCAGACCTCCCGCCATGCCTCGTCATGTTGCCATTATCATGGACGGCAATGGCCGTTGGGCCGCGCGCCGTGGATTGCCAAGGTCTGCGGGTCACAGGGCCGGAGTTGATGCTCTGCGCCGCGCTGTAAGGGCGGCGGCTGAATTCGGGATCGAATACCTCACGATTTATTCCTTCAGCTCTGAAAATTGGTCGAGGCCCGCATCCGAAGTTTCATTTCTGCTTGATCTCCTGCGCCGCTTTATTCGTCAGGATGTGGCTGAACTGCATCGCTCCGGCGTCAGGATTAAAGTTGTGGGCAGTCGTGATGATCTCGATCCCGGTATTGTGTCTCTGCTCAATGACGCGGAGCGCCTCACGCATGACAACTCCACGCTCAATCTTGTTGTCGCATTCAACTATGGCAGCAGGCAGGAAATCAGTCGGGCTGTTTCTGCGATTGCTGAAAGGATTGCGAGCGGCGGGATGTCCGCTTCAGATATTTCGCCTGAATTGATAGCGGAAAATCTGGATACTGCTGGAATTCCTGATCCCGACCTCCTCATCCGCACCGGTGGCGAACAACGCATTTCGAATTTCCTGTTGTGGCAATGCGCCTATACGGAATTTGTTTTTGTCGACGAATTCTGGCCCGATTTTACCCAGGAGATATTTGCCCGCGCCCTTGGTGAGTTCAGTTTACGGAACCGCCGTTTTGGCGGCATCGAAGCCCAAACCGCATGAATTCTGGCAAGTCCGCAAAATGGGGCGACCTCGGCATTAGAACGTCGTCCTCGCTGATACTCATTCCTGCGGTTATTGCCTGCGCCTGGTTTGGCGGATTTTGGTTCAAGGGTCTGGTCTTTTTGCTCGCGGGGCTGATCGCCCACGAATGGGTTTCAATTGTTCATCCTAAAAATATCACCCAATATGCCTTGCACATGGCAGCAGCCATCTGCGGCACACTATTCCCGGATATGTTTGGTGTCGAAATTGCGCTTCTCACTATTTTGGCGCTGGCGCTTGCTTCTGGATTGATGGTCCGGTTCGGGAATTCCACGTCCAGCAAATGGAGTTATGTTGGGGTTTTCTATGTGGGGTTTCCGGCAATTGCTTTCACACTGCTGCGTTCTGATCCGACCTATGGTTTTTCCGCCATTCTTTGGATTTTTCTGATTGTCTGGGCCGCCGATATTCTGGCCTATTTTGCCGGCCGCACCATTGGGGGGCCTAAACTTGCGCCTGTAATTTCCCCCAAAAAGACTTGGGCCGGCCTCGGCGGGGCTGTGGCAGGAAGTACACTAGCGTCAACTATTTTTGCCTACACATTCCAGCTGAATGGCATTTCGGCCCTTGCCGTTCTGGCAGCAAGCCTGGCCCTGGTGGAGCAAATGGGCGACCTTTTCGAATCGGCCCTTAAGCGATTTCATGGGGTTAAGGACTCCGGGACCCTCATTCCCGGCCATGGCGGGGTCATCGACCGGGTGGATGGGCTCATCGCCGTGGCGGTATTTGCCGCCGTTTTCGGTCTTTTTCGCGATAATGGCATTAGCGCTGCGCGCGGATTGCTACAGTGGTAACCATATTTTGCCGAAATATTGACTTAAATACCCGGTTGTGTGGTTAATGGAGGGTGAATCAAGGGGTTGCACTGGCGCCGCCCTGCAAACTGTGTGTCGGACTTGTGTAATTCGGGCAGAAACGCCCGATTAGGGTTCAGGGAGAGTTGGGAACAGGCGATGGATTTTCTGAACTTCTTACAATTGCCCTTTGGCTACCTTCTTCCCTTTATCGTTGCTCTCACGATTATCGTTTTTATTCATGAGCTTGGTCACTTCCTCGTAGCCCGCTGGTGCGGCGTCACGGTAGAAGTTTTTTCAATCGGTTTCGGCCGTGAAATCTATAGCTGGAACGACCGGCATGGAACCCATTGGAAAATCTGCTGGTTGCCTCTTGGCGGCTATGTAAAATTTGAAGGCGACGCGAATGCAACAAGCCTTCCGCAAGCGCTGCCGTCAGCTGCTGCCGCCCGATCCGCTGGTAATTTTCATGGAAAACCTATTTGGCAACGCGCCGCCGTTGTGGCCGCAGGCCCCTTTGCCAACTTCATACTCGCAATTGTGATCTTTGCCAGCGTGTTCACGTTCGTTGGCGTTCCCATGAATGAACCGCGCGTGGAAAATGTGATCGCCGGAAGCGCTGCAGAAAAAGCCGGGATAAAGCGTGGTGATCTGTTCACGGCCGTTGATGGTCAGAAAATTGAAACCTTTTCCGATTTGCAGCAGGCCATTTGGACCAGGGGCGGCGAGCAACTGACTGTTGCAATCGACAGGCAGGGAACCCTTCTCAATCTTCAACTTGTGCCTGACATAAAAACGGAATCAGACGGCTTCGGCGGAACCATCAAAATTGGCCTCCTCGGCGTCCAGCGCGCGGCGGACAGCGGCGCTTCCAAGGTCCAGCGTCTATCGCCACTGGCGGCAATTGCCAAGGGTGCCGATGAGACATGGCGCATCATCTCGATCACCTTCAAATATCTCGGCAAACTGATTGCCGGAAACGAAAGTTCAAGCCAGATTGGCGGTCCTATTTCCATAGCAAAGGGGGCGGCCGATGCGGCCTCCTCTGGGGTCCTGCGATTCGCAACCTATGTCGCTTTTCTGTCGGTCAGCGTTGGGCTCATAAACCTGTTTCCAATCCCAATGCTGGATGGCGGGCATCTGGTCTATTACGCCATTGAAACAGTGTTGGGAAAACCGTTGGGCCAACAAGCCCAGGAATGGGGCTTTAGAGTGGGTTTATCGCTCGTTGTAATGTTGATGGCATTTGGCTTCTGGAACGATTTGACAAGGCTTTTTGCGATGGTCGTAGGGAGTTGAAAATAGCACTATCTTTTATTTGCAAAGCAGTTGAAAGACGTTAAAACACGCGGCGGGCGTAAGTGATTTGTGGGACAGCTAAACCTAATGAAGAATGGTCTTTTTGATGCGTAATAGATTTTTCTGTGCGGCACTTCTGGCACTCGTCCTTTCCTTAGTCGTTCCGGTAGCATCGCCGGGTGGCTGGACGTCGCAGGCCCGTGCCGAAACCATCGTCCAGATCACCGTCCAAGGCAATCAGCGGGTTGAGCAGGAAACCGTTTTATCCTATCTGCAGTTTTCCAGGGGAGACGAATTCGATCCAGAAAAGATTGACGAGTCAATCAAGGTTTTGTTTCAGACCGGGCTTTTCGCCGACGTCCAGATGTTCCAGCGTGGCAGCACCCTGGTTATCAAGGTGGCGGAAAATCCGCTCATTAACCAGGTCAATTTCGAAGGCAACAGCGAGATTGACGATGCGGCCCTTGCCAAGGAAGTTGAAGTCCGTGAACGGATGATTTTCACCAAGGCGCGCGTGCGGAGCGATACCCAGCGGGTGCTGGCGCTTTACCAGAAAACCGGTTTCTACAACGTGCGCGTGGCCCCCAAGCTTATTCGCTTGCCGGAGAATCGCGTCAATCTGGTTTTTGAAGTAACCGAGGGTTCGGAAACCACGGTCAAGACAATCAGTTTCACCGGCAATGACACCTTTAGCGATGGCGCATTGCGCTCGATCATTGGCACCGCCGAACATAGCTGGTGGAACTTCTTCCAGAGAAATGACACCTACGACCCGGACCGTCTGGAATACGACAAGGAACTTTTGCGCCGTTATTACCTGAAACACGGGTTTGCCGATTTCAATGTTATTTCCGCGGAAGCGCAGCTCTCACCGGCCGGTGATTATTTTGAAATTGCCTTCGTCGTTGAAGAGGGCCCGCACTATACGATTGCCGACGTCGCGGTAAACATTGGTGATACAAACCTCGATCCCGAAAGACTGGCGAAAGTTATCAAGACCGGCGTAGGCGACGATTATAATGCGACCAAGGTTGACAGGACCGTTGAGAACCTGGCTCTTGAGGCCAGCAGGCAGGGCTTTGTATTTGCCAAGGTCGAACCAAAGGTTGACCGCAATGTCGGCCAGGGCTCTCTGAACATCAGCTACAATATCGCTGAAGGACGCCGAGCCTATGTTGAACAGATTATCATTGAGGGCAATACCCGCACGCTGGATGAGGTTATCCGCCGCGAGCTGCTGATTTACGAGGGCGACGCTTTCAACCGGACCCTTGTCGAGCGCGCCCGCCGTCGTTTGACGTCTCTTGATTTCTTTGAGAAAATTGATTTCCAGGAGGAGGAAGGTTCCGCCCCTGACAAAATCAATCTGATTGTGGCTGTAACCGAAAAATCCACAGGAAGGATAAGCTTCTCGGTTGGTTACTCGACAGTTGAGCAGGTTATCGGTTCGGTTGAGTTGAGTGAGCGAAACTTGTTGGGCAGGGGCCAGTTTCTGAAATTGAATACGACTGTTAGCTTCAAGCGGCAGCAGGTCGATTTCAGTTTCACCGAACCTTATTTCATGGGCATGCCAATTTCAGCGGGCTTCGATCTTTTTGCCACGAAGTCCGACAACTCGGACACATCGTCCTTTGAGAGCACCAACATTGGCGGCGCACTGCGCACCGGGTTCAAGCTCGATGAGTTTTCGAATGTGGGGTTCAAATATACCCTGGCCTTTCGAGATGTGAGCGGCATTGACGAAACCGAAGCGTCTCCCGCCATCATTGGCCAGGAAGGCTCGTCTGTGAAATCCTCGGTAGGAGCCACCTATACCTGGGATGATCTTGATGATCCGAACCGCCCATCACTTGGCTTCAGGGGCCAGCTCGAGTCTGAAATCGCCGGGCTCGGTGGTGACACCTACTTCGGCCGCCTGGAAGCTCGCGGCTGGTATTTCATGCCGATCTATGAGGAGTCGATTATTCTAAAGCTGGAGGCCAACGTCGGCCACATTGAGGGCTTCAATGGCAAGGACGTTCCGCTGCAGGATCGCTTCTTCAAGGGTGCTGATACCTTCCGTGGTTTTGCATCGTCGGGCGTAGGGCCGAGGCAAATTGGTAACGACGGCGATACTGATGCAATTGGCGCCGAAAGCTATGCCATCGCTACTGCCGAGTTGACCTTCCCCGTAGGCTTGCCAGAAGCCTGGGGCATTGAAGGCGCGGCATTCACGGATTTTGGTACGGTATTTGGCACGCCAGAAAAGTCGTTGATCGCTGGCTCGGGGACTTGCACAGGCGTATTCACTTGTACAGTCTTCGACTCCACACAACTCCGCGCTTCCCTCGGTGCCGGCCTCATATGGCAGTCGCCTTTCGGCCCGCTCCGCTTTGAGGTGGCCTATCCCATCCTGAAGGCGAATTTTGACGAAAAAGAATTGTTCCGCTTCTCCATCGGAACACGCTTCTAGATTTTTTGAATTCAGGCGCTAAAGTCAATCGGACGGTCCCAAAGGCCGTCCGAATTTTTGTGGGAATGCAACATGGCTGAAGAAACCCCGGCAAAAACCTTGATGAGCGCCGACATTGCCCGCATCATGAAGCTGCTACCCCACCGCTATCCTTTTCTGCTTATCGACAAGATGATTGACATGGACGGTGAAGAGTCCGGCACGGCGATCAAGAACGTCACCATCAATGAGCCATTCTTTCAGGGCCACTTCCCGGGAAAGCCTGTGATGCCCGGGGTACTGCTGGTTGAAGCCATGGCCCAGGCCGCGGGCGCTCTCGTGTTAAATCATCTGGGAGACGAGCATGCGGGCAAACTGGTGTTCTTCATGTCCATCGACAAGGCACGCTTCAGAAAACCCGTCCTGCCCGGCGACGTCGTCCACTTCCACGTTAAGCTTTCCAACAAGCGTGCTCCCGTATGGAAGTACTGGGCCGAAGCCCATGTGGACGGCAAAAAAGTAGCCGAAGCCGAAATCGGCGCCATGCTGATGAATGAGCGCTAGACGCTTTTTTACTTCCCGCGCTTGCTGATCGGAACGTAGTCGCGCCTCTGGGGGCCGTCATAAAGCTGGCGCGGCCTGCCGATGCGCTGGCTTGGATCTTCGATCATTTCCTTCCACTGGGAAATCCAGCCCACGGTGCGTGCCAGCGCAAACAGCACGGTGAACATCGAGGTGGGGAAGCCCAGGGCCCGCAGGATGATGCCGGAATAGAAATCCACGTTGGGGTACAGCTTGCGGTCAGTAAAATACTTGTCGTTGAGGGCAACGCGTTCAAGCTCGCGCGCCACATCAAGCAGCGGATCGTCCTTGATGCCAAGCTCGGTCAAAACCTCGTGCGCGGTCTGCTGCATGATCTTGGCGCGCGGATCATAGTTCTTGTAAACCCGGTGGCCGAAACCCATGAGCCTGATGTTGGAGCTCTTGTCCTTCACCTTTTCAATGAAGGCCGGAATCTTGTCGACAGTGCCGATCTCGCCGAGCATGTTAAGCGCTGCCTCATTTGCCCCGCCATGCGCCGGGCCCCAAAGGCAGGCGATGCCCGCTGCAATGCAGGCAAATGGATTTGCCCCCGAGGAACCAGCAAGCCGCACCGTTGAGGTCGAGGCATTTTGCTCGTGATCCGCATGCAGAATAAAAATGCGGTCCATGGCCCGCGCCAGAATGGGGTTCACCTTGTATTCTTCGCATGGCACCGCAAAGCACATGTGCAGGAAATTGGCCGCATAGGACAGGTCATTGCGCGGATAAACAAAGGGTTGCCCGATGTGATACTTGAAGGCCATGGCCGCGATCGTTGGCAGCTTGGCAATCATGCGGTGCGAGGCGATTTCGCGCTGCCGCGGATCGTCGATGTCGGTTGAATCATGGTAGAAGGCCGACATGGCGCCCACAACCCCCACCATGACCGCCATGGGGTGCGCATCGCGCCTGAAACCCTGGTAAAACC
>CAZHCO010000327.1:0-2261 GCA_964530965.1 uncultured Aestuariivirga sp.
CACCGGCTGGAAGGCCGGTAGGTCTGGCCTCCTCGGGCGGACGCGTACGTCCTGGTCGTCAGCCAGCGGCGACGGCGACAATTGATAGCCGGGCTGCTGCGGGCCGGAAGAAGGCCCGCCGCCCGGACTATGGCTCCGGCGTGAGTACACGCCGGGCCGAAAGGGGCTTCTGCCCCCTCCGGACCTCCCCCACCGGCGGGCTTGCTCTTCAGAAAACGAGGACTGCGGAACGCCCGCCGGGCCGTCGCCGCTGGCCGTCGCCGCTGGCTGACGACCAGGACGTACTACTAATTGTGTGTTCACGACTCGGATTGCCCGTGCAGCCACCTGGAATGGTGTTATAATTTTTCAACGTGCCTGCGTGGTGCCTGCGTTGTTCGCGAATTGCCTTATAGAGACGGAGCTAGATCGATGAAATTCAAGTCTCAAGTCTACACACAGGCGTCCGGCTCCATCGGCGGAATCACGTACTCCCACAACGCCGGCGGAATGTACACCCGCGGCCGCTCGATCCCAACCAACGCGAACACGGTCCAGCAGCAAGTGATCCGCAACGCGGTGAGCTCACTCACCGCCCTCTGGGCGAGCACCCTAACACTTGCCCAACGTGCCGCATGGGAAACCTACGCAGAGAACGTCCCACTCACTGACACCCTCGGCGAGCCACGCAACATCGGCGGACTTGCCATGTACGTACGATGCAACGTACCCCGAATCCAGATCACCCTGGCCCGCGTGGACATTGCCCCCACCAACTTCACCCTGGGCTCCCTGACCCCTACGATAAGCACAGCAGACGTATCCGCGCAAACGCTGTCGACGGCCTTCACGAACACGGACGGCTGGGCGACCGCCGCCGGCGGAGCCCTGATCATCTACCAGGCTCGGGCCCAAGGCCCGGCTATCAACTACTTCAAAGGCCCGTACCGCTTTCAAGCATTTATCCTGGGAGCCGTGACCCCGCCGGTCTCGCCAATCACCTCGGCGGCGATTTTCCCATTCGCTATCACCAACAAGGTATTCGTACAAGTGCGTGCGACGTTCCCGGATGGACGCTTAACCTCACCCTTTCGAGGCAGTAGTACCGTCGTCGCCTGAAATATTTGTACATCCTTCGGGAGTATCTACGTTTGGAACAGGATTTCTCAAAGTCAGTTTCCTCGAAGATGTCAACACGCATCCTGCTTCTGTCCCTTTCGTTGGTGCTTCCAAGTTGTATGGTGCAATCAACGTCATCGATGTCCAACCATTCGGATCAGATGAAATCCTCATCCAATATGACTTCACACAAGGAGTCCCTGTACAACTTCTCCATTGGGGTCGTGCCGCAAATGCAATGGGTTTCACAGATGACGGGCGTAAGGTCGCCCCCTTCGTAATTCGTGGCGTCGTGTAGGTCGAGAAAAAGGGACGGTCTCGGATCATCTCCCCGAGCCGTCCCTAATTCTTAGATATCTGGCATCGCAAGAATACCACGCTCCGTCAGACGCAGAACGACGACCTTAGCGAAGTACCTACCCGGATTCCTCTTCCCTTCCGCATCAACAGCAACAGAAGCGACAATCCGATAAGCTTCCGGTCCTTCGCGGTCAATTAAGACCTGTAGACGATCGTAAAGCGACTTGCGTAGATCGGGCCTGGTTCCAAGACCAAACCTCAATTCCAAACGGCGAGAAACATCAGACATGTCCACAAACTCATCTCCTTTTCCGCCGGGAAGTGAGCGCCAGGCCTCAAGCTCAAACTACGCCAGTACGCCTGCACCACGTCGGCATAGGCTTAAGCGTCAATGAAGATCGGCAACTTGTCTATACGGAACAAGTTAGGCATTAAATTATTACCAAAAATTACCAAACGAACGGCACGCGACATGCCAACGGAGCGGAAAGACGCCAAATCCAGCAATCTCACGTCCCCATCGCCGGCACATCACGCGCACGTCCACACGTTCATCAGTCCTCGAACGCCGCGTATCCACGTCGGGTCGCTTCGCTCCAAGACGCCGCCCCAACTGGCTGCCGACTTCCGGGCCCAGTTGGGGCGGCGAAACAGAGGCGGCGGCGGAGTACCGCCGCCGCCTCTTTGGTACTCTTTTCCCGCCTCTCTGAAGAAAGACGATACACCGGCTGGAAGGCCGGTAGGTCTGGCCTCCTCGGGCGGACGCGTACGTCCTGGTCGTCAGCCAGCGGCGACGGCGACAATTGATAGCCGGGCTGCTGCGGGCCGGAAGAAGGCCCGCCGCCCGGACTATGGCTCCGGCG
>CAZHCO010000328.1:0-1310 GCA_964530965.1 uncultured Aestuariivirga sp.
AGCTTGTCCTTGGTCTGGGAAGAAAATTTCGGATCAGGGACCTTCACCGACAAAACGCAGGTGAGCGCTTCGCGCGCATCATCACCGGAGATCACGACTTTCTCCTTCCTGGCGATGCCTGAGTTGGCGGCATAGGTGTTGATGACGCGGGTGAGCCCGCCACGGAAGCCTGCCAAATGGGTGCCGCCATCACGCTGGGGAATGTTGTTGGTGAAGCACAGGACATTCTCGTGGTAGCTGTCGTTCCACCACAGGGAACATTCCACCGTGAGGCCATCCTTTTCGCCACGGATCATGATGGGGTCCTTGATGGCGGCCTGCTTGGTGCGGTCGAGGTAGCGCACGAAGGCCTGAATGCCGCCTTCGTAAAACAGTTCCACATCCTTGGGCTCAACGCCGCGATTGTCGCTCAATAAAATGCGCACGCCGGAATTGAGGAAGGCGAGCTCGCGGAGCCGATGTTCAATGGTGGCGAAATCAAATTCAGTCTTGGTGAAGGTGGCGGGGCTTGGCAGGAAGGTGACTTCGGTGCCGGTCTTGCCTTCGGCACTGCCCAAAGTTTTCAAAGGAGCATCGGCATCGCCATTGGTGAAGTCAATGCGGTGAATTTTATTGTTGCGGTAGATGGTGAGCTTGAGCCAGATGGAAAGGGCGTTTACCACGGAGACGCCAACGCCATGGAGGCCGCCGGATACCTTGTAGGAATTCTGGTCGAACTTTCCGCCGGCATGGAGCTGGGTCATGATCACTTCGGCGGCGGAGACGCCTTCGGACTTGTGAATGTCGATCGGGATGCCGCGGCCGTTATCGGTCACCGTGCAGGAGCCGTCGGCATTGAGGGTTACAATGATGCGGTCCGCAAACCCTCCCAAAACCTCGTCGATGGCGTTGTCGACAACCTCATAGACCATGTGGTGGAGGCCCGAGCCATCGTCGGTGTCGCCGATATACATGCCGGGGCGCTTGCGCACCGCATCAAGGCCTTTGAGCACCTTGATTGAGTCCGCATCATAGGCCGGAATTTTTGCTTCGTTGCTTTGCGGCATCAGGCTCTCTTCATCTCTTTCAGGGTTCCAGCGTCCACGTGAAAACACTGGGCGCCGGGGGCAAGTCCTTCAAACAAATGGCCGTCTGTGCCCGTCATCCAGGCCTGACTTCCCAACGCCTCAAGAGCGGCAAAAAGCCCCTCCCTACGCTGCCTGTCCAAGTGAGCTGCGACCTCGTCCAACAGTAGCACAGGAGCGACGTTTGCCACAGCTTTAACTGCACGCGCCTGTGCCAAAATGAGGCCTATCAACAGGGCTTTTTGC
>CAZHCO010000329.1:0-4150 GCA_964530965.1 uncultured Aestuariivirga sp.
AAGCGTTTCCCCGTATGGGGAGTTGAGGGAGTTGATCATGAAACGTTTCGCATTGACCATGACGGCCTTAGCGGCCTTGGTGGCTGCCTCTGGCATGAGCCGGGCAGCTGACTGTGATATCACGATTGGCCTGGTTATGGAGTTGACAGGCCCTGCAGGCGAATACGGCCAAGCCGGTGCCAAGTCCGTCGAAATGGCATTCCGCGATATCAATGATGCGGGCGGCATAGGGGATGGCTGCAAGCTGTTGACTGATACGCGTGACTCGCAGAGCCAGGGCAACGTTGCGGTTGATATGGCAACCCAACTTGTGCAGATAAAAAAGGTTCCCGTAATTATCGGCGGCATCATTTCTTCCGTATCAATCCCAATTCTGACATCGGTGACCGGGCCGGCAAAAGTCGTGCAGGTATCTCCGGCCTCTTCTTCACCGACACTCACAGCCCTTGGCCGCGACGGCAAAACGAACGGTGTGTTTTTCCGCACCATCACCTCGGATGCGCTGCAAGGTGTTGCAGCTGCGAAATATGCGCTTGATCAGGGATTCAAGAAGCTCGCGGTCATTCACGTCAACAATGATTTTGGCGTGAACATGGTCAAAGAATTTTCGCAAGCCTACAAGGCCCTGGGCGGCGAAATCATCTCGGTCACACCATACAATGAAAAGCAACCGAGCTATCAGGCGGAAGTGACTGCTGCCATGGCCGGAACTCCCGATGGTCTCTATCTCATCAGCTATCCCGTTGATGGCGCAACTGTCGCCCGCCAGTGGATTTCACAGGGTGGCATGCCAAAGTTCCTGCTCAACGACGGCATGAACAGCGCCGACTTTATCACCAGTGTTGGCGCGAAATATCTCGACGACGCCTATGGCACGTCCTCGGGCACCAACCCCACCGCCTCCACCGACTATTTCATGAAGAACTACAAGGAGTTCTCAGGCATCGAACCGTCTAACCCGGCGGCTGATCGTTCTTACGATGCTGGTGCCATCGTTGGACTCGCCATTGCGCAAGCTGGCAAAGCAGATTCCATGGCAATCAAGGACGCGATTAACCAAGTTCTCGATCCAAAGGGTGAAGTTATTCACGCGGGCAAGGAAGAGTTTGCCAAGGCATTGAAGCTGATCAAGGATGGCAAGCCGATCAAATATGAAGGGGTGATCGGTCCTGTGTCGTTCGATCAGTACGGTGATATTACCGGGCCCTTCCGGCTATGGCGGATTCAAAAGGGAGAAGTAACCACAGTGGGCGAAATGACCACTGCAGACGTCGACGCGATCAAAGCCAAAATCGGCAACTGATAGGCAAAACAGATTGATGGTGGGAGACGCTGCCTCGCGGTTGCGTCTCCTTTTACATAGGACAACACCATGAGCCAGAAACCCGACCGCGTAATGCTTGCGCCAGACCTGGAAATCAGCCGCCTGGTGACAGGACTTTGGCAAATTGCAGATATGGAAAAAGACGGACGCAAGCTTGATCTAGACGTGCTCGCACGCGACATGGTGGCCTATTCACGGGACGGCTTTGATACCTTCGATATGGCTGATCACTATGGCAGCGCTGAAGATATTGCCGGCCGCTTTAAGGCGCTGCTTTCAACCGATAAAAGTCATCAGGCAAGTGCCGCCATTTTCACCAAATGGTGCCCAGCCCCTGGTCCAATGACAAGGGACGTTGTGCGCGCCGCCGTTGCGCGAGCGCTGGTGCGTTTGCAATCATCCAAGATTGATCTCATGCAGTTCCACTGGTGGACCTTTCAGCACCCTGGCTGGATTGATGCCATGAAGGAACTTGCGGTTCTGCAGCTGGAAGGAACCATCGGCCATCTCGGCACCACCAATTTCGATACCGACCATCTGCGCTTGCTGCATCACCATGGCATCGCCGTCGTTACAAATCAGGTTTGCTTCTCTCTCCTCGACCGCCGCGCTGCCGGTGACATGAGTTCATTTTCCGCCGCATCCGGCGTTCGCCTGCTGGCTTACGGGACGCTGGCTGGCGGCTTGCTTACAGAGAAATGGTACGGCAAACCAAAGCCTGCGGAAATTACCATCACTGACTGGAGTACGATGAAGTATCTGCGCTTTGTCGAACAGATTGGCGGCTGGGATGTTCTTCAGAACATTTTAGCCACATTGGCAAAAATCGCAGGCAAGCATGATGTCTCCATGGGTAACGTGGCCACTCGCTGGGTGCTGGAGCAAAATGCGGTGGCGGGGGTCATCATCGGTGCAAGGTTGGGTGAACGTGATCACCGGGCCGACAATCTCAAGGTTTTCAGTTTTGCGCTTGATGCGGAAGATCGCGGCATGATTGACGCGGCGACATTCCCTACGGCCGCAATACCCGGTGATTGTGGCGATGAATATCGCCGCCCACCTTATCTCACGGCCTCAGGTGACCTCAGCCATCACATCGCCAGTTTCCCCAAAGTTTACACAGCCTTGCCCATACCAGGAAAACCTGGGCGCCTGCGCCTTGATACAGGCAGCATGTGGGAACCGCTTGCCGGATACAGCCGCGCAGTGCGCGTGGGCGATCGCATCCTGGTGAGTGGAACGACTGCCACGCATGGCACGGGCGAACCCATCGCAGCCGGCAACGCTGGCAGTCAGACCGTTTATATTCTGGACAAAATACGAGCCAGCATTGAGGCGCTCGGCGGCACGATGGAAGACGTGGTTCGCACCCGCGTTCATTTGCGCGATCAAAACCGGTGGGAAGAAGTATCGAGGGTGCACGGCCGCGTTTTGGGACACGTACGGCCGGCAAATACGCTTCTCGAAGTCTCTGCCTTGATTGGAAACTATGATGTCGAAATCGAAGCCGAGGCCGTCGTGGCGTAGCTTTTTACTGTGAACATAAACGACCAATTCACTTCAATGTTGTGGCCACCCCCGAAGGTCAGCGAACGCGGTACAACTTCAAACAGCATTTAGACCAATCGTTCCCCACGGAGTCCCAAAAAACAAATCAACTGTTTCACAAACATCAGTCAATATCTGATTTTCTTGGTGGGCGCAGTAAAGTGCGGAAAAAACAACCTCTTTGAAACTCAAAGAAATTTTTCAACGCATCCCGCGCCCCCTGCCCCCATAGATAAATACCCCTGCCTAGGGGCGACCGAGACAGGGGCGACTAGTGTTGTTGTGGGCAACGGAAGCAGTATTGCTTCCAAGAATCTGCATAGCACATGTTCACAGTTCAACAAAAGAAAAGCCCCCACCAACGTGAGCGACTTGGCAGGGGGAACAGTTGGGCTTCGTGAAAGCGTTGCCGCAATTGCTTTCAACAGTTTAATAGCAGCACTCAGAATCTGCTCAAAATAAGAACCCCCGCCTTAGAGCAACCCGAGGCGGGGGCGAAGTTTAGAGACATACAGATCACTCGGGGAGCGTCTGGACCAATAGGATTGCCTCTCAGTTCACCCGGCACAACCACCACAAATGCATACCCGCCATTCGCGCGATACCGGGTAGACGCGTGCCTCAGGATGGAGGAGGACCATGGCTAAGAAGATCAACAGAAAAGGACTATCCAAAACGCAAAGATACGACACATGCCTCGCCCTTGAACACTTCATTCTTCACTCAGACGCTTGGCAGTCACTTAGTCTGGCAGCACGACTAGGGTATTGAAATAGCCAGTGACGGATACACCGTCCGCCAAATATTGTGCGGTATCGTCCGATTTCATGGGATATTTCAGATTCTTGTTGTGTTGAATCCTAGTCTTTGTCCTAGTTTGAGCAATGATTACCCTGCCCTCCCCTGCTCGCAAATTGCATATTGTCGCCACCTTCTCAACGTCAGCTCTGCTATGGTAAGCGGACAATTTGCAATCCCTGAACAAGGTCTCTTAAGGGCCAGAAGGAGACTTCACACAGATCAAGATTGAGGTCTGTTATGGGTCAACCTTCGAAAAAGATCATCGCGGTGCGGCGAAGGACGGAGTTCGTCACGCCGATTCCGAAGCCGAAGAAGCAGACTGTCTCATAAAGGTGGATTATTCATTGACACCGAGTTTGCGCATCAGTTCCGCCATCGCGGGGGTGGCGATCTGCAGCGGCGTCTTGCCCTGTTTGTCCCGAATACTTGGGTTGGCGCCATTGGCAAGCAGAAACTCAATCAACTCACCAGTGTCCG
>CAZHCO010000330.1:0-3221 GCA_964530965.1 uncultured Aestuariivirga sp.
GCTGGCACTTGCAGAGCCCTAGATCGCACGGTGTCTGAGGTTTTCCGCTAGGGTTGTTTAGCCATTTAAGGCGCAGTGGACCGTAGTATCCACGGGACCAACCGTCAGCGCTCCCGAGTGTCTGATGAACGTTTCACCAAACCCGCAGGCGCCGCATCCACCCCATCTATGATCACCGTCATGACCGAGACCCCTTCCGGGATGGACAGGAACATAAATGGCATAATAGGAATATACTTGTCAAGTGTTAAATTCCTAAATTAAATGCTCACAACCCAACCGGTTTCCCGGCTAGGCTGTGATCGATCCTTAACGGGTCCTATGGCCTCGCATCACTGTGCTGTGGCAATCATTGATCGTGCATGACGCAGGCCTAGATATTGCGCTTCGGCAAATGCCAGAACCACAAGAGCCTGGAAGATCACGAATGCATAACCAAGCATTGTTGGTGCGACCCAATTGCCAATGAGCAAGCCGATGCTTTTAACCGTCCAAAGCGCGTTGATTGCTATGATTGTCCACACGACAGCTTTTGAAACTTGCGGACGTGCGCCGATATACCCAACGATGACAGCGTAGGGCAAAAGAAACACTCCGGCGTAACGCAACAGTTCTTCGGGAAGATTGAGCAGGCTGGTGAGAAATCCCGCGCCTGCCGCCATGAGCAGGCCAGTTGCACCGCTTGCAACAGCATCGCCAATTAGCGCGTAACGAAGTAGGCTGGAAGGCTGAAAGGAAACGGACATTATGTTCTCCTGTACTTGATGTTGACGTGGGAGAACATCATGGAAAATCTGGCGCGAGTCGATTAACTGGGAGGTAATTGGAATATTGGCTTGGCACGTTAACATAGGTCCATGATGATAAACCCTTTGAACGCTCCAACTGCCAGAATAGCGGGCGAGCACATTCGTGGCTGGCGTCAGCGCCGACGCCTGAGCCAGCTCAATTTTGCACTTGATGCCGAGATTTCCCAGAAACACCTGAGTTTCATCGAAAGCGGGCGGGCAACGCCCAGCCGCGACATGGTGTTGCGGCTTTCGGAGCATCTCAAGGTGCCTCTGAGAGAACGAAACGCAATGCTGCTTGCCGCGGGATACGCGCCGGTTTTTGCGGAACGTTCCCTTGATGATCCGGCGCTGCAAGCAGCGCGTGCCGCAATCGATCTTGTCTTGAAGGGCCATGAACCATTCCCGGCGATTGCCATCGACCGGCATTGGACGCTGATTGCGGCCAATGCTGCAGTCCCGGCAATGGTCAGCGATGCTTCCTTGCTACAATCGCCCGTCAATGTCTTGCGTCTCAGCCTTTCGCCCGGAGGGCTTGCCCCGCATATTGTAAATCTTGCGGAATGGCGAACTCATCTTCTCGACCGTTTGCGCCAGCAAATCGACGTAACAGCCGATGCTTCGCTTGAAGGATTGCTGCGGGAACTGCTGGCTTTCCCCGTGGCTGATTCCGACACGGCCGGGCAGGGCCAAAAAAACTATGCCGGCGTTCTTATTCCCATGCAACTTCGGACACCTGCGGGAATCCTGTCATTTTTTTCAACCACAACAGTGTTCGGCACCCCCACTGATATCACCCTGTCCGAAATAGCACTTGAAGCGTTTTTCCCCGCCGATGCCGCCACAGCAGAAGCGTTGCGTTTTGCTGCGAGCTCCTAGCGCTCTTTCCACTTGGGCAGAATCACTAAAGTGAAAAGAATTTGCAGAACGAACAGGATCACAAAATTGCAGGTTAGAGATGGCGGGTTTCGGTCGGCATGTTTTGCCAATTGTCGTGACGGCCATCGGCATATCTCAGGGGGCCTTCAAAAAATTCCGAAACATCAACATCATCGAGCGCCGCGATATTGATGGAGACAAAAGCGCCGCCGATTTCCGGCACGTCGCCGCGCCCGAAGGGCCTGATGCCGCAGTGCCGGCAGAACTCCGAGCTGCCGCGCTTCCAGGCGAATTGCGGGTCGTCGGATTTGAAATGATATTCCGTGAGTTCGTTCTCGCCCCGCAAAAGACGGAAGGCATCCGGTTTTATGATGGTGCCCCAATAGCGCGACTTGGCGCAAATCGAGCAATTGCATTTCCCCGTGCCCCCGGTGAAATCGATATCCGCTTCGAATTTAATCCGCCCGCAATGGCAGCTGCCGGAATAGGTTTTCTTCATGGCGTTGGCTCCTCCTTGGAAAGAAGCTCAATATCATAAGTACTGACAGCATGGTGTCAGCAGAGTTTATGCGGCCACCAGTTGTTTGGCCAGCGCGTCAATCATGCGGGGCAGGTCGTAGGGGAATCTTGCGGTTATGAGATTGCCGTCAACTACGCAGGGTTCATCGATCACGGTTGCCCCGGCGTTTTCCAGATCGATCTGGATGTTCCACACGGCGGTGGCTTTTTTGCCTTTGAGCATTTTGGCGCTGACCATGACCCAGGGGCCATGGCAGATGCCACAGGTGGGTTTTCCTGCCGCGTGCATGTCGCGGGTGAAATTCTGCGCGTCCTTGTCGGCGCGAAGGAAATCCGGATTCCAGCAGCCGCCGGGCAGGATCACCGCGTCATAGTCAGCGACCTTCGCCTCATCGAGATAGCGGTCAATCTTCAGCCAGCCGGCATTTTCCATAAGGCGAATGGCCATGACATGGGTTGCGGCAATAGCTGGAAAGCGCAGGCCGAGGCTTGGCGGAAATTCGCCGATGCGCGGGGCCACGATATGAACCGTTGCGCCATGCTCGGTGAGCCAGCGCATGGAGCCAAGGATTTCAACTTCCTCCACGCCATTGGTGCAGCAGATGGCGATTCTCTTGTCTTTCAGCAGAGCGGGATTAGAAGGCGGATCGAAGAGGAAATGATGGAGCTCGCGGTTCAGCTCGCCATCGGCGGTGGAAAGGAGCTCGGTTGAGATGGAAGGCACCGGTGAGGGCGACATAAATTGCTGGGCCCGGGCAAAGGCCGCATTAGGGGCTGATGCTGGATTATGGGGCTTGTTCATGGGGACGCTCCTGGTTGCTGAGGATTGCGCAAAGTGTCTCAGGAATTAGAAGGGCCGTCCAGTGAAAGATGATTCTAACTTCGTCCTCGCCCGCGGAACGCGGGAGAGGAAGGGACCCTGTCCGAACCTGATAGATAGGTAACAGAAGGGACCGGTTAGATAGGTAACAGTTCTCGTAAGAGTTGGCTGGGGAGGACCTGGCGATGGGATGGCGAGAGACTGGACTTATGGAT
>CAZHCO010000331.1:0-1801 GCA_964530965.1 uncultured Aestuariivirga sp.
GCTGCGCCTGTCGGGCAAGAGCGCACTGCTCGGCGTCTCGATCGATGCTTCGCTGTTGAAGCCCGAAGAAGCCGAAATCGTCGAAGACCTGATCAAGGCCGCCCACGACGACGCGCGGCGCAAGCTCGACGACGCGCAGAATGAGGAGATGAAAGGCATCTCCGGCGGCATGGGGATGCTGCCGGGATTCAAGCTGCCGTTTTAATCGCGCCCGCCTTTGGCCGAGGCTGTGTGAAAACGGCGAAGCAGTTTAAGCTTTCTGCTGTGACGCGGGAGGCTTGCGATGAAGCGGTTCGTAGAAGGCGTGGCGCGCGATCAGGGCGGGCTGTTTCCGGCGCATCTTGAGGACTTCGTCGACGAAGACAATCCGGTTCGCGCGGTCGACGCCTTCGTGGATAAATTGGATCTGCGCGCGCTCGGCTTCGAGGCGGTCGATCCCAGCGCCACTGGCCGGCCTGGCTATCATCCCGCGGTTTTGTTGAAGCTCTACATTTACGGCTATCTCAATGCAGTCCCTTCCAGCCGACGCCTGGAGCGGGAAGCCGGGCGCAATGTCGAGCTGATGTGGCTGACCGAGCGTTTGGCGCCCGATCACAAGACCATCGCGGACTTCCGCAAGGATCATGGGGCGGCGATCCGACAAGCCTGTGCGCAATTTGTGATGCTGTGCCGCGAATTGGGTCTGTTTTCGAAAGCGATCGTCGCCATCGACGGCAGCAAGTTCAAAGCCGTCAACTCTCGCGACAACAACTTCACTGCGAACAAGGTCGAAAAGCGCATCGAACAGACCGAGGTCCACATCGCCCGCTATCTGACGGCCCTAGAGCGCGCCGACCGGCAAGGCGGGGAGGTCGCCGAAGAAAAGACGCCGCGGCTGCAAGAGAAAATCGAGCGCCTGCGCCAACGGGTCGAGGATTTGCGTGCAATGGGCGAAGCGCTCAAAGCAGCGCCCGGCGGGCAAGTCTCGCTGACCGATCCCGACGCGCGCGCTATGTCGAGCCGCGGCAAGGGGACCGACGTTGTCGGTTACAATGTTCAATTCGCCGTCGATGCTGAGCACCATTTGATCCTCGCGCACGAAGTCACCAACATCGGCAATGACCGCGCACAGCTCGTATCGATGGGTGAAAAGGCGCGCGACGCCAGCGGACACGCATCGATCACCGTGCTGGCCGACCGAGGCTATTACAGCGGCGATCAGATCGTCGCCTGCGACGGGACGGGTGTGGAGCCGATTGTGCCCAAGACGGAGACTTCGGGCGGGGCATTGCGCGGACGCTTCACAATCCAGGACTTCATCTACGACCACGAGCATGACCGTTACACATGCCCGGCCGGTCAAGTCCTGACGCAGGCGAAGAAGCGCGCCACACGCGGGCCTGACCCCGACTTTGTGCGCTACCGTAACCTCGAAGCCTGCGGCGCCTGCGCGCTCAAACCTCGATGCACGGCGGAAAGATTCCAGCAGATCAGGCGATGGAAGCATGACGATGTGCTTGATGCGATGCAGCAGCGGCTCGAGCGCATGCCGAAAGCCATGACCATCCGCCGGCGAACGGTCGAACATCCTTTCGGGACCATCAAGGCCTGGATGGGCGCCACACACTTCCTCACCAGGACGCTACCCAATGTGAAAACCGAGATGAGCCTCCAGGTGCTGGCTTACAATCTGAAGCGGATGATGGCGCTCCTCGGCGTCGGCCCGCTGATCGAAGCGATCGCCGCGTGAGCCTCGCGCCCTGAAACGCAAGCGGAAGCTGGAGCGCAAAATCTCAGCGCGTTTTCACACAGCCTCGGCCCA
>CAZHCO010000332.1:0-2832 GCA_964530965.1 uncultured Aestuariivirga sp.
TGGCGTCGATGGTGATGATGGCATCCAGTGACGCGCTCTCGACCGCAGAGAGCAAGGCGGCGCGTTCGAACTCCGTTGGTTCCCCTTTGATCATCGGCGCACCCGCCCTATTGCTTGGGCGGTGCTGGATCAGTCCGCCGCGACGACCAGTGGATATGTACGATCCGCCAACCGTTCGAATGACGGCGAAGGACCATCGTTTCGATGGTGATCAGATTGACGGCCTTGTCTTTGTAGCGTCCGGCGATCTTTCCTTCAGAAATTACGTAAGCGATATCATCGACCGCCGCGCCCATTCGCGCCGTCTGAGTCGATTGCGTCGCTCGTGAGAATTCAATGTCGCTTGGAAGATGGTGGCTGGCATACTCCATTTTCGACCGCTCCACCTCACCCTGCTCGAAGATTTGGATATCGCCCGCAAGGAGCGCCAAGGCTGCGGTGTCGTCGCCATTCGACAGCGCAGCGCGAAATGCGTCGACGGCAAGGGAGGCGTCTCTAAACTCCGCCGACTGGGCGGGCGTGGTTGCTTTACCCGCTGGCGGAGAAGCGCTCTCGTGTGCGTCGGCGGCGTTGACGAAGAAAAGCCCAACAAGAAAAGCCAAAATTACTGTGCTTGCCAAAAATCGACCGCTGCTCATGTTGTTGTCTCCACTATGTGTTTGAAATGCTGGATGGCCGCCGCCGTGCGATCGGCTGGATCAGCCCTCGCCTAACCCGACACACTCGCGGCAGTGAGCCATCTGCAAATGTCCTTGTGGCGCAGGATGTGCGCTCGATCCCAATTGATACCACCGTGCACGTTGAATAGTCCATGCTGGGATTCCGCCAGGCAACGGCGAAGCAACTCATCGCGATTGCGTTCGCTGACCGAAAGCCACTCATCGCAAATTGCCGTCATGTGCGCTTTATGCTCGCGCGCATTGCCGCTCAACGCCGTAAGAGGGGCAAAAGTCCGGGCGGGGTGTGCGGCCGAATGACTCGGCGCGTTGGGAAGCGGTTCCCGAATCGGTAATTTTCTGACTCTGTTGGGGAATGCCGCCGCCGCCGGACATTGATGCCCTTTCGGCTACCGAGCTCAAGAGCTTGGTGTTGAAGCTGTTGGACGAGATGGCGGATCTTCGCCGAACCGTTGCTTTGCAACGCGACGAGATCGCGCGGCTGAAGGGCGGATCCGGCCGACCGAACATCAAGCCGAGCGGAATGGACAAAGCGACGGAGCCCAAGCCGCCGGCCAGCGGCGGCGAGCGCCGTGGGCGCGGCAGCACACGAACGAAGCTGGTTGTCCACGAGGAGCGGACGCTCAAGGCCGAGGCACCGCCCGGCTCGCGCTTCAAGGGCTATGCCGGCTTTTTGGTGCAGGATTTGACGATCCGCCCGCAGGTCACCCATTTCCGCCGCGAATGCTGGCAGACCCCGGATGGCCGCACAGTGATGGCGCCGTTGCCGGAAGGCATCGACGGCCATTTCGGACCGCAGCTGCGCCGCTTCGTGCTCGCCCAATATCATCAGGGACAAGTCGCGGTGCCGCGGCTGGTTGCACTGTTGCGGAGCTTCGGCATCCACATCTCCAAGCGCCAGATCGTTCGCCTGCTGATCGCCGGCAAGGAGAGCTTCCTTGAGGAAGCCCGCGACGTGCTGCGTGCAGGCCTGACGCATGCGCCCTGGATTACGGTCGACGATACCGGCGCACGCCATAAAGCCGCGAACGGCACCTGCACCCAGATCGGCAACGCGCAGTTCGCCTGGTTCGCCACCACCGGCTCCAAGAGCCGCCTCAACTTCCTCGAACTGTTGCGTGCGGGCCATGGCGATTACGTCATCAACGATGAAGCGCTGGCCTATATGCGCGGCCGAGCGCTCGGCGGACACATCGTCAGCCGCCTGGCCGAGGATACCGATCGCGTCTTCGCCGATCGCGCGGCGTGGAACGCCCATCTCGAGCGGCTGGGCATTGCGGCTCTCGGTCCGCATCCCGTGCCGATCGCCACCGAGGGCGCCTTGTGGGGCAGCATCAAGGCGCATGGCTTTCTGGCGAACACCGTCATCGTCAGCGACGACGCCGGTCAGTTCAATGTCGGCCAACATGGCCTGTGCTGGGTGCATGCCGAGCGCTTGGTGCACAAGCTCGACACCTTCACGGACGAACAGCGCTCGGCCCAGCGCCACATCCGCAGCCTGATCTGGCGTCTCTACCGCGATCTCAAAACCTGGCGCCTCAATCCAGCCCAAGCGCGCAAGGGCGCTTTGGCTGCGCGCTTCGATCGCATCTTCATCCGCAAGACCGGTTTCGTCGCTCTCGACCGGCTGCTCGCTCGCCTCTACGCCAACAAGGATGAATTGCTCAAGGTGCTCGACCGGCCCGAGATTCCGCTGCACACCAATGGCTCGGAAAACGACATCCGTTGCCAGGTCACCAAGCGCAAGATCAGCGGCGGCACGCGCAGCGATGCCGGCCGCGACTGCCGCGATGCCTTTCTCTCGCTCGACAAGACCTGCGCAAAACTCGGCATCGCCTTCTGGGACTATCTCGGCGCAAGGCTCGCCGTGCCCGGCAGCATCCCAATTCCATACCTCGCCGAAAGCGTCAGCGCCCACTACGCCCAGCCACCCTGACCGCCACGACTTTTGCCCCTCTTACCTTTTTTGCCTCTATAGTCGGCACTAGTTAGTGATAATCTCCGCTATCGTGTGATTTACGAGCTGAAATCACTATTCTGTGGCGATGACGAGCGAAACCACCGTCGAGCGGCTTGACGCCTTCGATCTGAAAATCTTGCGTGTGCTGCAAGAACACGGCCGCCTGGCGGTCGTTGACCTTGCGGATCGCATCGG
>CAZHCO010000333.1:0-1104 GCA_964530965.1 uncultured Aestuariivirga sp.
AACACTGACCAGCGAAATCACCGCCTGGCAGGAATACCGCAACAAGCATTATGCAAAAGCCGATTGGCAATTCACAACAGCCGACGCCCGCGTTAAGCTCAAAAGACTGTACCCGCAGTTTCAATGACTCGGGGCACTAGCAATACGTCGGCGCAGGTTTGTCGGTATGATGTAAGGCACACCACCGCCAATTTTGATCCCATCCAATAGTTTTGTATCAATCCACAAAGACCTGCACACTTCCTCAAGGATGACGCGATTTTGATCACCTACGGTCATAAACCCTACTCTATCAAAGCTAACTGCTTCCCCCTCTAGTTTTGTGGCTATTTTACTAAAGTCTACATATCGCAAAAAGATCATGTCAGGGTCACACAGGACAATGTTATCGGCCCTGGTCTTAACGCCCCTCAGGGTCGCCCAAACATTGCGGCACGCATATTCAATTGTACCGGCGTACTTATGTGATGGAAGTCTTTGAATTAGACCTCCCTTCTTCACCAAAATGCGGTAGCCGGAAGCTAACGGTCCGTCCCCATGCACAACGATAATAGGTGCCCGGCCCAAATGGGTTAAGCAGGAATGATGGAACACCAGACATTGCCAGGCAAGATAGTCATTGTTGTCCGATGACACAACAATATCAAAGTCTTGCTGTTTTTTTCTGGTCATTTATTGCACTCGTTTGATTTGATTTTCGGAATTTATGACATCTCAATGATCAAAACCCGTCAATCCCAAGTTTCCACCCCATTGCGACCCAAACGCAGCAATTGCTAAGTGATGCCACTTGAACATATTTTGTAACAAAAAAGGAGCCAGCCGGCTCCTTTTTCTCAATAACACATGGGGATTACTGGTTATTTTCCAGCATACCGAAGATTGAGGCTGCCGACGCCCGCCGCAACGTTCAAGCCTGTTTGCGCTTGGACGCTCAGCGGCTGCAGGTTGATTCCCTTTTCTAAACCGCCAACCAGAACATTGGCTCCGAGGCCAACCCCAACCGTCGCTTCAGCCGAAGCGCCCGTGTAGGACCCCTTCAGACCGCCCTTACTTGTCTTGCCCGGAGCAAATACGGCCCAGGCCAAAACTGTTTGATTGGTG
>CAZHCO010000334.1:0-1877 GCA_964530965.1 uncultured Aestuariivirga sp.
GGCGCACCCCGCCATCGCCCTCCATCCCGAGCCCAACGTGGCGTTCAAGGACTTCGGCCCCAGCTCGCTGGACTTCTCCTTGCGCGGCTATGTCGACGACGTCGAGAACAAGGGGGAGGTGGAAAGCCAGCTCCGTTACGCGATCACCCGCGCCTTCGCCGAGAACGGGATCGTCATCCCCTTCCCGCAACGCGAGGTCAGCATCAAGGACATGGACCGGTTGGAGCGCTGGTTCGGACCCGCGCGCGGCGGCGGCGAATGAGAAGCCCGCTCTAGTACCCGCCATCGCTGATCCGCGCCCCGCGCGCCTTGCGCGCTGTTATACCAACTCTCATTGACCACGACCTACCCCCCACCCGCTCGCTTCGTTCGCGGCCTCCCCCGCAAGGGGGGAGGCAAAGGGTTGCAGGGCCAAGGTATTTTATCTCCCCCTCGACGGGGGAGGTCGGCGCGTAGCGCCGGGTGGGGGTGAGTCACGCTCAATGCGGGTTGGTATTATACATTGGCGGCAATGCCGCCAGGGGCGCGGACCATGGATGAAGGGTACAAACCTATTGAATCCGTACCACTTTCGCCAATTCGTGAGTGGCGTCTCGCGACCCGCGAATTCGCGAAAGTCGGTACTAGAGCGGTGTGCGATTAGGTAGCACATAGCCGGCGTTTTGGAAGTAGTTGGCGCATTCGTGGGCCGGGAAGGCGTCGAGGACCGCGCCGATGACGGCCCAGAGCGCCTCGACGGAGCGGGCGGCGGCCTTGCGCAGCAACGCCTTGAGCTTGGCGAAGACCTGCTCGATGGGATTGAGGTCGGGACTATAGGGCGGCAGGTAGAGGACGCTGGCGCCGCGCGCTTCGATGGCCTCGCGCACGCCGGCGACCTTGTGGGAGCCGAGATTATCCATCATCACCACCTCGCCTTCGACCAGGGTCGGCGCCAGGCACTGCTCGACATAGGCGCGGAAGCTATCGCCGTCGATCGGGCCATCGAACACGCAGGGCGCGCTCAGCCCGTCGTGGCGCAGCGCGGCCAGGAAGGTGGTGGTCTTCCAATGGCCGTGCGGGACGCGAGCGACCAGGCGTCGCCCGCGCGGCGCGCGGCCGTAGCGCCGGGCCATGTTGGTCTTGGCCCAGGTCTCGTCGATGAAGACCAGGCGTGCCGGGTTCATCCGCGGTTGGTTCGCACGCCAGGCGTCGCGCGCCGCCGCGACGTCGGGGCGCTCCTGTTCGGCGGCATGGAGCGTCTTTTTTTTAGCGTCAGCCCGCAGGCGAGCAGAAAGCGCCGCACCGCCCAGCGGCTGACACCAATATCCTCGCGCGCCAGCGCGGCGCGAAGTTCTTCGAGCGTGCTGTCCGGACGTTCCGCCACCAGCGCGCGGACCCGCGCTTCGTGCGCGGCCAACGCATGTTTCTTCCAGCCGCCGAACCGATCTGGCGCGAGCGTCCCGGTTCGCCGCCAGCGCTTCACCAGCTTGACCACGCAGCTCGGGCTGACGCCAAACCGGCTCGCCGTCGCCCGCCGCGACGACCCGGCCTCAACCGCGCCCACCAGCCGCGCTCGAAGATCCTGCGAATAAGGTCGTGCCATCCATGCTGGCCTCCTCACCAGTAGCCAGCTTGAATCACATCCCAGCCCCAAAGGGAATCCCCCTTCGATTCCTCCTACCCGCAACCCGCTCTAGCGGCGGGGTTGGGCCGGGGCTGGCTCGTCCATGTCGGACATCTCGACCTTCTTGAATCCTGCGGGAACCTCGAACAAGCGCGGCGCTTGCGCGCCGACGACCACGTTGCGCTGCTCGAAACGGATTTCGTAGCGCACGCCTTCCTCGATCGCGCTGCCCACCATGCGCAGCGGAATATTTTCGGCGGTCATCCACAGATTG
>CAZHCO010000335.1:0-15872 GCA_964530965.1 uncultured Aestuariivirga sp.
TCCTTGGCCAGTTGTTCGATGTCCAGAACTCTTGAAATCCCTGGAATCTGGGAGAGCAGGTCGATTACCCTGATGCTCCGCTCGCCTCTCTTGAGAAGTGGAACCAAACTTTTTTCAGCGTCGGCATAACGGCCCAACTCAAAGCACGCGAGCGCATATCCAAATGCGGCGCTGGAAAAAATTGGATCTCGGTCCAAAACCTTTCTGTAAAGTTCAGCTGCGCGTTCATAGTCGCGTTGTTCGTGGCAGACCGTCGCTCTCATTGCGGTGATAGTGAGGTTTTGGGGAGCCAGCAAGGCCGCTTGCTCCAGCGCCCTTGCGGCCATCTCTGGCGCACCAAACTCCAGGTAGACGCCCGCCAAGGCGGCGGAAGCCTGCCAGTTGTCCGGACAATACATCACCGCCCGTACCAAATGGTGGAGTGCATTCTGAATGTCTCCCCTGTCAGCGCAGATCAATCCCGCGATGTGAAGGGCACCAACATATTTCGGGTACTTGCCGAGCAGTGCATCGCAAATCGACAGAGCATTGTCCAATTGCCCGCTTTGACGAAGCGCTTCGGCTTGGGCAAGTTTTGCCCGCGCCTCGATCAGCGGAAGCTGCTCGGTCGCGTGTGATTGGTCGGGCACCTGTGTGCGCATGATATATTTGACTGATCTTTTCGCGTTTTGCTGGGTAATCCAACAGATGCATAATTGTCGTGAACCGTGCGAGCAAATGCAACAAGTCTTAAGCGGCAGTTGCGGTGTGTTTGTAATTCTTGCGAAAGATAGCTCTCTTTATTGTAAACAGGCAACAGCTGGAACGCTTTCTACCCCATTTCCATGGGTGGGGTCAGAGGGAGGTTCTGGATCAGTTTGCCGGTGCGTAGGGGCCTGATTTCATGACTGCCCAGTCCCAATAGGTGAGGAGGACGCGGGCCTTGTTAAAGGACATGGATTCAAAAATGTTCTGCAGTTCCGCCGAGCTGCGTGTGGTCGAAATGATGGCAAAGTCGGAGTTCTTGAGGGTTTCAACGATCTCGCCGAAATGGGCGCGATTGGTGCCAATTGCCTTGAAGGCAATCGACAGGGGTTCGCCGTTGGCATCGGCAATAATTCGCGCCGCATTGTCCGGGTGAATGGCGGCGATCTCGGCCAGGATGTTAGTGGCCTCCGAAAGATTGCCGCTGTTCAGGCAATTGACGAAGGATTCGACCTGCTCGCGCTCGGGGAATTTGGTTTCTGCACCCTGCTCGCCGCCGCCCATGGCGTGGGTAATCTTCAGGATCTTGGTCATGGTTTCGGAATCGGTCAGGAAGCGTGACAGGAGGTAGCGCCTGAGCTCGGCGGGAACGAACCAGAACAATTCAAAAGCGATGGGTGCCGGCAAATCGGGACGCGTGGCAAGGGGCGCCAGGAGCGCATGATGCTTGCTGGCATGATCGGCAAGAACCGGGAAAGCGTGATGGGAGAAGGTTGCGCCGCTGTTTCTGACCAGGGTGAGGTTGACGGAGGGATCATCGAATTCAATGAGCTGGTCGCTGAGAGCGGCTGAAACATGGCGCCTGCGCGCAATAAGGCGCAGCAGGCTCACCTGGCCGGTTGCCACGACCTTGCCCAGAACCTGATCGCTGATGTGGTTGCAGAGTTCCAACAGGGGACCAGCCACTTCGATGCGGGGATCATGGATGAGCTTTGAGACCAGGAGGTGCGGCGGCGCATCCATAATGGAAAGACGGTCGACAATGGTGATGAGCGACCGCAAAGGAATGCGCGGCACCAGTTTCAGGAGAGCGTCCGCGGCAAGGGCGCGCTCCTGAGGCTGGCCAGCATTCGGATTTGAGAGCATCATGTCGAGGAGCGAGCGGGCGAGTTCGCCTGCGTCTTCATCGGGCGTTTCGCCGGTTGCGTTGTCAATTGCAGCGGAAAGATCGAGTTTTGCGAAGGGATCATCTTCGGGTTTAGCGCGTCGCACTTTTGGTTTCGCGGAGGCAACTGGATCAGATGGTGCAGGTGAAGGAATCTCTGATTTGGCATTTTCCGCTTCCGCTTCGGCGGCCAGCAGGGCAGCGACTTCGGCCAGGAAGGCAGCCCGGTCGGCAGCGGTCGGCGTCATGTAGATGGCTTTGGCAATGTTGCCAATTCCAGGAATTACCATGCCAGATGTTGGCAGAAGATCAGCACCCAGCTTTCCATCAACCGGCTGGCGTTCGCTGGAAACCGGGGGTTCAGCACTGGCTGTCGCCTGAACTTGAGGTTCAGGCGCGGGTGCGGGTTCGGGTTCAGCAACGGGGCCAGGTGCTGGTTCGGCTTGAGCAACAGGCTCAGGTGAAGCTGCCGGTTCAGGGGCAAGTTCGAGTTCGGCTACGGGTTCAGGGGCTAGTTCGAGTTCGGCTACTGGTTCAGGAGTTGATTCGGGCTCGGCAAAGGGATCAGGCTCAGGTTCAGGCTCAGGCGAAATCTCTGCGGGAGCAACAAAGAGCTCCTCAAATGGAATCTCCTCCTGCGGTTCGGGTGCCAAGACCTGCTCTACGGCTACGGGGGTTTGAGCCGGTTCTTCAAATTCGGGCTTTGGTGCCGCCGCTTCAACGACCGGCGTTTCAATTGGTGTTTCAATTTCCGGTTCAGGCGCTGGTGCTTCGGGTTCTACCAGGTCATCAAAACCAAGCCAGGCCCACGGTCTTTTTGCAGCGGGCTTGGGCTCCTCGACCTCAATTTCGGGGACCGGCAATTCTTCCGGGGGTTGGGGTTCAACCGGTTCAACGGGAGCGCGAAGGACTGTCTCTTGGAGGATTTCAATGGTCTCCGCCATTACGGGTTCTGGAAGCAGATCCGGAATTGCGAAGGCTACTGGACGCTTTTTAAGTCTGGCTGAAAGCAAACGGAAGGATTCCGCCGTAATACGGCGGTTCGGGGACTTTTCCCCACCGACACCGTCCAAAGCATTCCCCTGCTCTGATCCCTGGCGGCTCATATGCAACCCGGGCGCGATTCTCTCATCGCTTTGCCAGGCGGCTGTTTCACCCATAATACCTCAGTTGCTCCCCATCCCGTCTCCTAATCAATGACTCAGACGTTTGTAAACTTGCTTAATTGGGTAGGATTCACTCCATGGTGGCACAGTTTGCGTGGCTTTATGGTTAAGGGGCGGTAAATAATAGCGGAGATGTGACTTCCCTTGATCAGGCCCGCCGCCCACATAGGTTTCACAAATCTTAAAAATTGGAATAGGATTCAGCATGGCAGATAAAATTACCAAGACTGATGCCCAGTGGCGGGCGGAACTGACGCCCGAGCAATACCGCGTGTTGCGCGAGCACGGCACGGAGCGGGCAGGCACCAGCCCGCTAAACGGGGAAAAATCCACTGGCATGTATAAATGCGCGGGCTGCGGGGCTGATTTATTCCCTTCAAAGACCAAATTTGATTCCGGCACGGGCTGGCCCAGCTATTACGCGCCGACTTCACCTGAAGCGGTGAGCGAACACGTTGATAAATCCTGGTTTTCAACGCGCACCGAAGTGCGCTGTGCGAAATGCGACGGGCATCTGGGCCATGTTTTTCCCGATGGGCCAAACCCTACGGGCCTGCGCTATTGCATGAATGGTGCGGCGCTCAAATTCAACCCCGGCAAGGCATAAAGAATGAACATTGCGAATGTGAAGCCGCCCGTAGCGGAGAAGCGCCCCCGTATTGAAACCTGGCATGGCTTTGAAAAGCGCGATGATTATCATTGGCTGAAGGCTGACAACTGGCAGGAGGTGATGCATGATCCCGCGCTTCTGCCGCAGGACATTCGCACCGTGCTGGAAGGCGAGAATGCCTATCATGAAGCGGTGATGGCTGACACTTCTGGCCTGCAGGATGCTCTGTTTGCCGAGATGAAGGGGCGCATCAAGGAGGATGACTCATCGGTGCCAGCACCTGATGGGGCCTATTCCTATTACTCATCCTACATTACTGGCGGGCAGCAGCCGCGCTTTGCCCGCAAGCTTCGTGACATGACGGGGCCGGAACAGCTTTTGCTGGACGGCAATGAACTGAGCAAGGGTACTGAATATTTCCGTTTCGGCGGCATTGCCATTTCACCGGATCATTCATTGGCGGCGTGGTCCTATGACAACAAGGGCTCGGAATTCTATGAATTGCGGGTGCGTGATTTGACTTCTGGCCAGGACCAGACGGAAGTTTTGCAAAACACGGCGGGCGAAGCAACCTGGGCCGCCGACGGGAAGAGTTATTTCTATACGGTGCAGGATGAAAATCACCGGCCGCTGAAAACCTATCATCATATTCTTGGGCAACCGCAGACAAGCGACCGCTTGGTCTACGAAGAAAAAGACACCGGATTGTTTTCAGGTGTTGGCAAGACCAATTCTGAGCGCTTCATTGTGATCAGCAGCCATGATCATGATACCAGCGAGAACTGGATCATCGATGCGGAACGTCCCCTTGATGCGCCAAAGCTGATTGCGGCGCGCAAGGCGGGGCTTGAGTATGACATTGAGCATTGGAATGATTTGTTCATCATCAAAACAAATGCTCAGGGTGCGGAAGACTACAAGATTGTGACCGCACCTGTGGCGGATCCCGGTCCAGAGAATTGGACTGATCTGATCCCTCACCGGGAGGGTTGCTTGATTGTCGGCACCATTGTTCTCAAGAACTGGCTTATCCGCATGGAGCGCGAGAATGCGCTTCCACGCATTATTGTTCGAGACATGAAAACGGGCGAAGAGCATAGCATTTCCTTTGATGAGGAAGCTTACTCTTTGGGCTTTGGCGAGATGCGGGAATACGACACGGATGTTCTGCGCTTCACCTATTCATCGATGACCACGCCTTCGCAGGTTTACGATTATAACATGCGTGATCGCACGCGCGTCTTGCGTAAGACGCAGGAAGTGCCGAGCGGGCATGAGCCTTCCGATTATGTGACACGGCGCGTGCAGGCAGTGGCTCATGATGGCGAGCTTATTCCGGTGACGCTGCTTTACAAAAAAACCACAGCACTTGACGGCGCCGCGCCGCTTTGGCTTTACGGCTATGGCTCCTATGGCATCAGCATTCCGGCGGGCTTCAACACCAATATTCTTTCGCTTGTTGACCGCGGCTTTATCTATGCCATCGCCCATATCCGCGGCGGGCAGGAAAAGGGGCGGCGCTGGTACAAGACGGGAAAGCTTGAGCATAAAACCAACAGCTTCCGCGATTTCATTTCCTGCGCCGAACACCTGATCAAGATGGGCCTCACCACCAAGGGCAATATCGTGGCGCAGGGCGGAAGTGCTGGTGGTATGCTGATGGGGGCCGTGAGCAACATGGCGCCGGAGCTGTTCAAGGGTATTGTGGCCGAGGTGCCATTCGTCGATGTGCTCACCACCATGCTTGATGACACGCTGCCGCTCACACCGCCGGAGTGGCCGGAATGGGGAAATCCGATCAAGGACAAATCGGCCTATGAGAATATTGCGAACTATTCGCCCTATGACCGCGTGGAGGCCAAGGACTATCCCAACATTCTTGCAGTTGGCGGCCTGACCGATCCGCGCGTGACGTATTGGGAACCGGCGAAATGGGTGGCGCGTTTGCGGGAACTCAAGACCGACGGCAACCTCCTGCTGCTCAAAACCAACATGGGCGCTGGCCACGGCGGCGCATCGGGGCGCTTCGACCGGTTGAAAGAAGTGGCCTTTGTTTATGCTTTTGGGATGAAGGTGGCGGGGGTCACCTAACTCATGTATGGCTGATCGCGTTCAACAATTCGGGAGCCTGACATGCGAGTCGCCGTATTTGTGGATGCCGGATATGTATTTGCGCAGGGTTCCTGTGCTCTGACCGGGTTGAAAACTGCGAAGCCACGCGAGCAGATCGTTCTCGATGAAGTTAAGATCGCTGAACTCCTCAAAGAGGAAGCGTTAGCCTCTTCCGGTAGAAAGGAGTTGTTGCGCATCTATTGGTATGACGGAGCGCCCTCTTCCGGACCCTCGGTGGGGCAAGCCCGCATGGGGAAGCTCAATGATGTGAAACTGCGCCTTGGCCAGCTCAACTCGGAGGGCCAGCAGAAGGGTGTCGATTCCCTGATCGTGACGGATCTGATGGAGTTGGCTCGCAACAAGGCCATCAGCGACGCCGTAATTGTGACAGGCGACGAGGACATCCGCGTCGGAGTCCAGATTGCCCAGAGCCTTGGGGTTCGCGTTCATCTCCTGGGTTTTGGGGGTCCAAAGGCAAGTCAGTCGATCTCCCTTCAGCAGGAGGCAGACACGCTTAAAATCTGGGACAAGCCGAAAATCGCTTCCTTCCTGCGTGACGCCAATGCAAAGCCTGAAAAGACTCAAGGTTCTCCGAAACCAGTAGCGCGGTCACGGAGAGCGGCTACCAAATCGACTTCCTCCGCGCCCGCGCCGGCAAGCCAACGTGCAACGCGTCATGACGGTGCCGAGATTTCGAGCGCTGTGCAGCAGGTGTTTGATGACCTTAGACAGGATCGTGAAACGTTCGATGGGGCAAAGGCAGCGGTGGCGGGTGGCGGGCGTTTGCAAAGCAAATTAGCGACCGACCTGAATGACGGGTTGAAATCCAGGCTGAAACGGAATCCCACAAAGGATGAATTTAAGGATGCGAAGGACGAATTGAGCAGGAAGTTGAAAGAAGCCCGTTAATGCTCATTGACGCCGCCAAATCTTCGTTGCTTATCGTCGATGTGCAGGAACGGTTGCTGCCAGTCATGGCGAAGGGCAACAGCGTTGTTGAGCGCTCAATAATTCTGCTGAAAGCGGCGAAGGCACTGGGTGTACCCATTGCAGTTTCTGAACAATATCCCAAAGGCTTGGGTCACGCTGTTGAGATTTTGATTCAAGACATAGGCAATGCGCCAGTATTCGAGAAATCGTCGTTCTCCTGCTGGCGCGACGATGGCTTGCGCAAGCACTTCACCGCCCATCATGATAGCGGCCGCCCGCAGGTGATCATTGCCGGGATTGAAGCCCATGTCTGCGTGGCGCAAACGGCGATCGACATGGCTCATGCTGGGTTTGGGGTGTTTGTGGTGGCCGATGCGGTGTCTTCACGGGCCGAGGCTTCCGTGCCGCTGGCCCTCGCCCGTTTGAGGCAATCGGGCGTGGAGGTCGTCAACACGGAAATGGCCGTGTTTGAACTTTTGGGCAAGGCCGGGACGCCGGAATTCAAGGCACTGTCGGCTTTAATTAAGTAAGTTTTAGCCATTCCATATAAGAAATTATCATTAATTCTTTCAAATGATAATTATTATGCTATAAAGTATCATTTAATGAGACAAATGATAATTTGGTAAGTAGCAATGGATATTCTGGCCTTCGAAAAGCCGTCAGGTGAAATCGTTACAACCATAGAGGGATATCAGGCGTTTGTGCCCGCCCCACTACCGCCAAAGCTCGATCTGGTCCGCCTTACTGCACCGCTTGTCAGAACAATGCAAAAAGTAGCTGAACTCAAGGGGGCGTCCCGCCGGCTGCCAAATCCGCACATTCTTATTCCGCCACTTCAAAGACGTGAGGCACTAACTTCTTCAGCAATGGAGGGAACTTTCACCACAGTAGACGATCTCGTTCTTGAAGAAGCTGGCCTTTCTATCGGTCCAGGCGACGATACACGCGAAGTATTCAACTACATCGTTGCCCTTCAGACTTCACTTGAACGAATGAAAAAAATTCCGATCTCGCACCGCCTCATTAAAGAGGCTCACGTGCAATTGCTTCGACGCCTGAGTGATCAGCGCGGCGCAAACAAGAGACCGGGTGAATACAAACAGCTCCAAAACATGATTGGCGGCAAGACACTGCAACTGGCCAGATTCGTTCCTCCACCACCTGCACAAGCTCAAACAGCCATGGATTCACTTGAGTCCTATATAAACCGGCCTAATCCTGAACCATCTTCACAACTAATCGACCTTGCCCTTGTCCACTATCAGTTTGAAACGATCCACCCATTCAGTGATGGCAATGGACGTATTGGGCGCATGCTTACCACTTTAATGGCCGTACAATTCGACCTTCTTGATCTCCCGGTACTCTATGTCAGTAATGCACTTGAAAGCAAAAAGGACGAATACATCGATTTATTGTTTGCCGTTTCTGCACGATCTGAGTGGGAAAACTGGATTGTCTTTTTCCTCGACGCCATTGCAGAAAGCTGTGCTGAAACTATCGCTACAATTGACAGGCTCATAGCATTGCATGCAGACTACCGAAAGAAAGCGCCAACAATCGGACGCTCTGCAAATCTTGTTGAAATAATTGACCAACTCTTCAATACGCCCGTGCTGACAATTCCCAATGTCCAGAAACTATTGGGCGTCACGCACCGTGCAGCTTTGCTCATGGTGGAAAAACTGTCGGCTGCCGGAATCCTTCGGGAAATTCCGGATCGTCACCCAAGGCTTTTTACAGCTCCGGAAATCATTGCCATTTCAAATCGCAAATAAGTCATGGCTGTAATCCGCCCCACGATTTGACAATTTTGCCTGAAACGGGTTCTTAAGGGGAAGCAACCTGGAGACTCCGAAAAAATGCCTGCCGAATTCAACTGGGAAGACCCGCTCGATCTGGAAAGCCAGCTGACCGAGGACGAGCGCATGATCCGGGATTCGGCGCGGGCTTTTTGCAATGACAAGCTGGCGCCGCGGGTGAAGCAGGCTTTCCGCGACGAGAAATTTGACCGCGCCATCATGAACGAATTGGGCGCGATGGGGTTTCTTGGCGTCATGACGTCCGAGAAATATGGCGGCTCTGGACTTGGCTATGTGGCTTATGGGCTGGTGGCGCGGGAGGTTGAGCGCGTCGATTCCGGCTATCGCTCGGCCATGAGCGTGCAGAACTCCCTCGTGATGCACCCGATTGAGGCCTATGGCACGGATGCCCAGTGCAAGAAATATCTGCCACGGCTGGCCACGGGCGAAATCGTCGGCTGCTTTGGCCTGACAGAGCCTGATGCGGGTTCTGATCCCGGCGGCATGAAGACACGAGCCAAGAAAGTGCAAGGCGGTTTTGTACTTAATGGCTCCAAGATGTGGATTACCAATTCTCCCATCGCCGATGTGGCCGTGGTGTGGGCCAAGCTTGATGATGAAGGCATTCATGGCTTTCTGGTTGAGCGCGGGATGAAGGGATTTTCGACGCCTATTATTGAAGGCAAGGTTTCGCTGCGTGCTTCCGTCACCGGTGAGATCGTTCTGGAAAATGTTGAGTTGCCGGAAGAGGCCTTGCTGCCTAAGGCTTCGGGACTTGCTGGCCCGTTCGGCTGCCTGAACAAGGCGCGTTATGGCATTGCCTGGGGTGTGATGGGCGCGGCGGAGGATTGCTGGCACCGGGCGCGGCAATATACGCTGGACCGCAAACAATTCGGCAAGCCGCTTGCCGCTAACCAGTTGATCCAGAAAAAACTGGCGGATATGCAGACAGAAATCACGTTAGGCACCCACGGAGCTTTGGCCTTGGGGCGCGCATTGGAGCGGGGCGTTGCAGCACCGCCGGCAATTTCGCTGATGAAGCGCAATAACTGCGGTAAGGCCTTGGACATTGCCCGCATGGCGCGCGACATGCACGGCGGCAATGGCATTTCCGATGAGTATCACGTGATCCGCCACATGGTGAATCTTGAAACGGTGAACACTTATGAGGGTACCCATGACGTTCACGCACTCATCCTTGGCCGCGCGCAAACTGGACTGCAGGCGTTTCAGTGATGGTCGAGATTGTCATTCAGAAAGTTGATCCGCGGGAAGGCCCTGTGCGGCAGTTGATTGAGGAACTCGATGCCTATCAGAATATGCTATATCCCGCCGAGAGCAACTACCAGCTTGATTTTGAAACCATGGCACAGGCCGAGATGCGATTTTATTCGGTGGCGGTGGATGGCGTGATTTTGGGTTGCGGCGGGTTCTGGCTTTATGATGATTATGCGGAAGTGAAGCGGGTTTATGTGCATCCGAAGTCGCGGGGGCTTGGCCTGGGTCGCAAGATCATGGCGCATATCGAGGCGGAAATGATTGCGGAGGGCCGCAGAATTTCGCGGCTTGAGACGGGCATATCACAACCGGAGGCGTTGGGGCTTTACCGGGCGATTGGCTATGTGGACTGCCCTGCCTTTGGCGATTATCCGTCCGATGATCCGTTCAGCATTTTCATGGAGAAGAGGCTGGGGTAGCTTCCCCTTCTCTCCATGGTCGCCCTCCGAGGCGACCATCCAGACTTGTGGAACGAAGAACTGGAAATTTGTCCCGGCCGAGTCGCTCGCAACTGACCGACTAAGAGGGGAGGATAAAATGGACTCGATCGCTTCGCATCAGGCCACCGGTGCTAACGGGTTTCGGCGGGATGTCCAGACGTGGTACTGCTATCTCCTTTTCGGCTTGCTGAACTATCTCCTTACCATTCAAGGAAATGTCATTCCGTTTCTGCAATTCGAGCTTCACCTCAACTATCGGACCGTCAGCCTGCACTCCAGCGCGATCGCGGTTGGAATGATTGCCGTCGGGCTTTTCGGCGAGCGCGTCAGTCGTAGGCTTGGCAGGCAAACAACGCTTCGGCTAGGTGCGGGGGGAATGGCGTTGGGAGCGGCCCTTCTCTGCGTGTCGCCGGCAGCCTGGGCCAGCATCGCCAGCTGCGGGCTGATGGGGTTGATGGGCGCCCTGATTCCATCCGTTGTGCCCGCCCTGCTCGCTGATTTGCACCGCGACCGCCGAGATACGGCATTTGCTGAAGCGGCAGGAGTGTCCAATGCTTTCGGTATTCTGGCCCCTCTAGCGACTGGTGCCCTTCTCTGGTCAGCCTTCGGCTGGCGATACGCGGTGTTCCTCGGCGTCGCTTACGGCGGCCTTCTGCTGGTCCTGTTTGGGCGGATTCGGGTAGCCGAACAGGCCACGGTCAACACTCCGGCGCGGGCAAAATTGCCGCCGCCATATTGGGCCTATTGGTGCTTGCTTGTGACATCCATAGCGCTCGAATTCTGTGTCCTGTTATGGGCCCCGGCCTTCCTTGAACGCGTATCCGGCTTCGCACCTGCATCTGCCGCAGTTGTTGCCGGCGGATTCTCTCTGGGAATGCTGATTGGCCGGCTGGCAACTGGGTGGCTTGTTCGAACAATATCATCGCATCAGGTTTTCTTGATAGCACTCCTGATCGCACTTCTTGGCTTTGGTCTCTACTGGGGTATTGACCGACCGCTTGCCGCCGTGGCTGGCATCGTTGTCCTAGGTCTCGGAATTGCCCCACTCTACCCTCTCACCCTCGGCTTCGCGATCGGTGCGGCGGGCAAAGCAAGTGACGCCGCAAGTGCCCGTGTCATGATTGGCGTTGGTTTGGCGATACTCGTCGCCCCAGCCGTTCTTGGCGGCTTGGCTGATCTGGTCGGGCTTCGCATGGCGCATTTGACTTTGCCGGCAATTATGGCGGCTGCGCTTGCCTGCCTCCTTTCCGCTCGTGCATTGGAACGCCTGAAAGCGGCTCAAGACCTAGACTGATCGGCCGGAAACGGACACCGCCGCACCGATAGGGTCATACCCGTCCATGAGTTCACACCTAGCCCGGCTGGAAAATGCAGTAGATCTTCCGCAAGTAGCCTTCTGACTTCCACGAATTTGGGGTGCCCAGCGGGACGAAGAATGTGTCTCCGGCGCGGAAGGTCTGCGTTCCACCTTTATCATCGGTGAAAGTGACGGAGCCTTCCAGCAAATGCATTAGCTCGTGGCGCGGGAAGTCGATGAGCTTGCGGCGATAGCCCGTAGTATCCCAGACGCCGACGGTGAATTGGCCTGTCGCGTCCTCAAAATACTCGTGGGCATGTTGCATTGGCACTGCGGAATGCAAGATGTCCGCTGACGGAGGTGTTGAGGGTAGCAGCTTGACTTTGGGATCGATCTTCAATGTTGTGAGGCCGCTTGGATCGGCAGACCCGGACAGGTTGCCAAAATAAACATAGAAATTTCTCACGTGGCCATCCTGCCGGTAGCGGCAACGGGTGCCCTTCGGTATCACGAGGCTTTCGCCTGGTCCGGCGCGGGTTTCCTTTCCCTCCTCGACGATGATGATTTCACCCTCAAGCGCCAGCATGAACTCATCGACGGGATAATTCATCCAGGGCGAGATACTTGCCCCCGCTTCCCATATTCCGGCCACCAGGCCTGTCGCACCGTCCACATGCCACTTGATGCCACGTTGCTTTCTTGTGCCCTCGGCTACTTCACTTTCGGGAAAGTCCGGCAGCGGCAGGGTTTCCGCCCGTGGATCAAAGCGGATGATGGCTGGTTTTGGCATGGGGCACCTCTGGCCAGAACCTAGCCAGATTCCTTGCGCCTTTCCAGTTGAGAGACTAGAAAGGCTCTTCAATCAATGGAGAAAAAACATGGCCCTCGAACTGCCTGCCCTGCCTTACGCCTATGACGCGCTTGGCCCCTTCATGTCCAAGGAAACCCTGGAGTTTCACCACGACAAGCACCACATGGCCTATGTGACCAACGGCAACAACCTGCTCAAGGATTCACCGCTGGCCTCGGCTTCCATTGAAGACATCTGCAAGGTGGCCTTTGCCGACAAGGCAGCGGGTCTCATCAACAACGTCGGCCAGCATTACAATCACAATCATTTCTGGAACTGGATGAAGCCCAAGGGCGGCGGCAACAAGCTGCCGGGCAAACTTGCCAAGGCTGTTGATGCCGATCTCGGCGGCTATGACAAGATGCGGACAGATTTTGTGCAGGCCGGCATGACGCAGTTTGGCTCGGGCTGGTGCTGGATTGCGGTGACGGACGGCAAGCTCGCCATCATGAAAACACCCAATGGCGAAAACCCGCTGATGCATGGGGCCAAGCCCATTCTGGGCTGCGATGTGTGGGAGCACAGCTATTACATCGACTATCGCAACGCGCGGCAGAAATATCTTGAAGCCTTCGTCGATAGCCTGGTGAACTGGGAATATGTCGAGGCGATGCACGCCAAGGCATAAAGACAGACATCTGGAAAGACCACATACATGCCGTTGCTTAATCGTGCCGTTGAACTGCAGCCGGAAATTGCGGCCTGGCGGCACGAATTGCACATGAATCCTGAGCTTATGTTCAATACTCATAAGACTTCGGCCTTCGTGGCGGACAAGCTCAAGTCCTTTGGTTGTGACGACGTGGTGACAGGAATTGGTCGCACCGGGGTTGTTGGGGTGATCAAGGGCCGCCACGGCAAAGGCCCGGTGGTTGGCTTGCGTTCCGACATGGACGCACTGCCGATTACCGAGGCAACGGGCCTTGGTTATGCTTCAAAAGTTCCAGGTCGCATGCATGCCTGTGGCCATGATGGACACATGGCCATGCTGCTGGGAGCGGCGCGCCATCTCTGCGAGACGCGGAATTTCCGCGGCCAGGTGGCCGTGGTCTTCCAGCCGGCGGAAGAAGGCGGCGCCGGCGGCCTTGAGATGGTGAAAGACAGGCTGATGGAACGTTTCGATATTCAATCCGTCTACGGCATGCACAGTTGGCCGGGACTTCCGGTGGGTGAGTTTGCCATTCGCGCCGGTGGTTTCATGGCAGCCATGGATGTCTTCTCCATTACTATTCGCGGCAAGGGCGGGCACGCGGCCAGTCCGCATTTGGCGGTTGACCCTATTTTCATCGGCTCTCAAATTATCAGCGCCTTGCAGGGAATCGCTTCACGAAATGCGGATCCGCTCGAATCCGTCGTGGTGTCAGTGACACAGTTCCACGCAGGCGAGGTTCACAACGTCATTCCGCAGAGCGCCAAACTCACTGGAACGGTTCGTTCGCTGAAACGTGAACT
This sequence comes from uncultured Aestuariivirga sp., assembly GCA_964530965.1. Lineage (GTDB taxonomy): Bacteria > Pseudomonadota > Alphaproteobacteria > Rhizobiales > Aestuariivirgaceae > Aestuariivirga. The sequence continues at coordinate 13,790 of CAZHCO010000335.1, forward strand.
GCGGGAGATGGCGATGACAAACCTGCGGCGCACCGCTGAAGGTGTTGCTGCCGCGCTCGGTGGCGAAGCCACTGTCTCCGATGAGCAGGTTTTGCCCTATCCGGTGACCTTTAATCACGCGGGTGAAACAGCTGTCGCGGCTGCAGCGGCGCGGAATGTTGCTGGAGAGAAGAGCGTCAATGATGACTACCCTCCAGACATGGGAGCTGAAGATTTTTCCTTCATGCTGGAAGCAAGGCCCGGCGCCATTATCCTCATAGGTAACGGCGACTCCGCTTATTTGCACCATCCCGCCTACAACTTCAGCGATGATGCGATCCCCTACGGCATGAGCTATTGGGTGCATTTGGCCGAAACTGTTCTAGGGCCACCGGCCGCATGATCACTGTTCCGGTGTTTGATGGCCATAACGATGTGCTGCTCCGTCTTTGGCAGCAGACGGAGGGCGACCCTGTTGCAGATTTCCTGAAAGGCGACGGGATCGGCCATCTCGACATGCCGCGCATGAAGAAGGGCGGATTTGCCGGAGGATTCTTTGCCATCTTTTCGCCTGCGGATGGCGAAGACCTGCCTGACGATGATGATGTCAACCCGCCTTTTGCGTGCGGGCTTGAACAGAGTAAGGCCCTGAAGAAAACATTGGCGATGGCCGACCTGCTATTCTGCATAGAGCGGGAGTCCAAGGGCTTGTTCAAGGTCTGCCGGACGGCGGGCGAAATCCGGGATTGTCTTGCGAAAGGTGTTGTGGCCGCGATCTTCCATATCGAAGGGGCGGAAGCGATCGATGTGGATTTCAAAACACTTGATGTGCTCCATGAAAGCGGCCTGCGCTCATTGGGGCCGGTGTGGAGCCGCACTAATATTTTCGGGCATGGGGTTCCCTTCCGGTTTCCCTCCACGGGAGATACGGGCGATGGGCTGACACAGGCCGGAAAGAGCCTCATCCAGCGCTGTAATGAACTGCGCTTACTCATTGATTTATCACACTTAAATGAAAAAGGTTTTTGGGACGCGGCAAAGCTCAGCAAGGCGCCATTGGTGGCGACGCACTCCAACGCACTGGCCCTCTGCGCCTCCTCGCGCAATCTGAGCGATGATCAGCTCAAGGCCGTCAGAGATAGCGGTGGCGTGGTGGGGCTCAATTTTGCAACGGGCTTCCTGCGCGACGATGGGCGCTGGAGCACGGACACGCCACTGGAATTCATGCTGCGCCATCTTGATCACCTGATAAAAGTAGCGGGTGAAAACTGTGTGGCGCTGGGTTCGGATTTTGACGGGGCGCGGATTCCTGCCGCTGTTGGCGATGCAACTGGTCTGCCTAACCTGATTGGAGCTATGCGTAAACGGGAGTATGGCGAAAAGCTGATCGCCAAGATCTCCCATGAAAACTGGCTCAGTGTTCTGGAGCGGACCTGGGGTTAAAGCCTGAAATCAAAGGTCGCTTTGGCTGGCGATGAGGTTTCATCAAGAGCGAGCAACTGGCTGTTTGGCAGGCCTTCGGCGATGTCGTCGCTATCGAAAGTGAGCGTGTCGCCGGGCTTGGCGGGGACGATGAGTTGGGTTGTAAGTTCGGGTTTGCCGAGGCCGCGAATTTTGAAATGGACGTGGCGGGTGCGGCCTGAATATTCGCCGGGATAGATGGTAGTGAAGCGATACCGGTCTTCGGTATCGGTCAGAACAAAACCGCGCAAGGCAATTTCTTCCGGCTTGTAGTTTGCAGCGGGACCATTGCCATTGGGATGGTAGCTGCCGTCGCTGTCAGCATGCCAGATTTCAACGGCAGCACCTGCCAATGGTTTTGCGGCATCGAGGCTATCATAGACATGGCCGGAGATTTCTATGGACACGCCCGGCAGCCTGGTGAAATTCAGTTCACCATCCTTCAGTTCCACCATGCCAGACACGTGATAGGGCCCTTCACCGGCTTCAACGGTGAGGCCGCAGGCCTGTTTTTCCGCAGCTGAGAGCAGGCGCCCCTGGAATGGTTTTGCGAGGTAAACTGCGGCACCGCCAAGTGCTGCGATTACGGCACCGGTGGCCAGAAAAGCGCGTCTTCCAATTTTCATTGCTGGATTTCCTTTGT
>CAZHCO010000336.1:0-5419 GCA_964530965.1 uncultured Aestuariivirga sp.
AAAGTCGGATGAGAGCTGTGAAAGAATGAAAAAGACTGCTGTGGACGCCGCAGATATTCGCATTCTCTGCGCGCTGCAGCAGCACGGGTAACTCAGCAAATCCAAACTAACTGGGTTGGTCAGTCTTTCTCCCATCCCATGCTGGGCTCGTTTTGCAAGGCTGAAAAAGGCTGGCCTGATACGGGGGTAGCATGCGGATGTCGCACTTAATCAAATCGCTGATGTGTCGAAGGTCGTTGTCACCGTTTCGCTCAAAAGCCATCGCCAGGCGGATTTCAATCGTTTTGAGGAACATATCCGTCAACGGGATGAGGTCATAGACTGCATCGCCACAGGAGGCGGAATGGATTATGTCATGACGGTTGTGACACCCAACCTTCCGGCCTTTCAGGAGGTGATGGAAGTGTTGCTTGCGGCAGAGTTGGGCATCGACCGCTACATGACCTATATCGTGACCAGAGAAATTAAATCGGCTCAGCCTAATCTTGCGCGGCTGGTGGTGACGCAAGAAAAATAGTCTCGAAAAACCGGAATCAGCGGGCAGGTCTGAACGGTCCATTTTTTCAGAAAAATCAGTCCGTTTGTTCTGTTTGGCTGCAAATATCAGTCCGATCTCACTCCTTGGCTTCCATTAAAATCTAGCCAATGTTTTTTGAATGCGCGGTTTGTTGGTATCCGTGCGAGGAAAGGTCAATACGATGGCAAATGCAGCAAATTTTGGTTTCGGCACACAGATCCGAAAATCTCCCTATTTCGATGCGACAGTCCGCTGGGGTGCGACGGGATTTTCTGTTTATAACCACATGTATATCCCGCGTGACTTTGGTAATCCGGAACAGAATTTTTGGAACCTTGTCAATGATGCGATCCTCTGTGATGTCGCAGTCGAGCGGCAGGTTGAAATCACCGGGCCCGATGCTGCGAAATTCGTCCAGATGTTGACCCCGCGCGACCTGTCAACTCTGGCCGTTGGGCAGTGCAAATACGTGCTGATCACCAATGCTGAGGGTTGCATTCTGAATGACCCTGTCCTGCTGCGTTTGGCGGAAAATCACTTCTGGATATCGCTGGCTGACAGCGACATCTTGCTTTGGGCACAGGGTGTTGCCGTGCATTCGGGATTGAATGTGACGATCCGCGAACCCGATGTCTCGCCGTTGCAATTGCAGGGCCCGAAGTCAGGTGCTGTGATGCAGGCGCTGTTTGGCGACAGCATTTTGGATCTGCGCTACTATTGGCTGCGCAAAGTCGAGCTGGACGGCATTCCGCTGATTGTATCGCGGACGGGCTGGTCGAGCGAGTTGGGCTATGAGCTTTACCTTCAAGACTCGTCGCGTGGCGATGATCTGTGGGAAAAAATCATGGCGGCAGGCGCACCCCTTGGCCTGAAAGCAGGTCACACGTCGTCGATCCGCCGGATCGAAGGTGGGATGCTGTCCTATCATGCTGATGCCGACATCAACACCAACCCTTATGAGCTGGGGCTAGACCGTTTGGTCAATCTGGATATGGAAGCCGCGTTCATCGGCAAGGCCGCTTTGCAGCGCATTCAAGCTGCGGGTGTTAGCCGCAAGCAGGTCGGTCTGCGGATTGAGTGCGCACCGCTGACTGGTCCGAACACAACCTTCTGGCCGATCAGTTCAGCAGGCAAAACCGTTGGCAAGGTCACATCAGCTGTCTATTCGCCTAGGCTCAAGCAAAACATCGCATTGGCCATGGTTTCCACTGACTGTGCTGAGATCGGCACAGTTCTTGAGGTTCAAACAGCATCAGGCCCAGCCACCGCAACGGTGGTTGAAAAACCGTTCTTTGACCCGAAAAAGAAAATTGCGGCGGCCACCTGAACATGAAAGGCAGACACACATCCGAATTGGCAATCGACTTGCACTGGCATCGGTCTGAACCAGACTTGCGCACATGTTTATCACTTTGCAGACAATCGCCTCATCATCTAAGAGTGGAAGACAAGTTTGAATTTGGTAGGACTGAGACATCACCATGAGTGAATGTTGCGAAGTGACATGTTGCGGTCCGGGGTACGCAAGCCCGGCTGAGGCGATCAAGGCGCCACGCGAGAAACTGCTGTATACAATTGCGATTTACACAGGGACAGGCATCCAAAAACCCGACTATCTGGCGACGGTTGACGCCGATCCTGACAGCCCGACCTATTCGCAAGTCATCCACCGGCTTGAGATGCCGGGGATCGGGGATGAACTGCACCACATGGGATGGAACGCCTGTTCGTCCTGTCATGGTGATGCCGGGATGAGCCGCAAATACCTCCTGGTGCCGGGCGTGCGGTCCAGCAACATCCACGTCATCGACACGGCCACCGACCCGCGCGCGCCGCGGCTGCACAAGGTGATCGAAGGGGCAGAGATCAAGTCCAGGACAAATCTCAGCGCGCCCCACACCGTGCATTGCCTCGGGTCCGAGATCATCATTTCCTTCCTCGGCGATGCAAAGGGCGAAGCGCCGGGTGGCTATCTGCATCTCAACAAGGATTTCGAAATTCAAGGCCGATGGGAACAAACCATGGGCGACATCCCGTTCAGCTATGATTTCTGGTACCAGCCGCGCCACAACGTGATGGTCTCCTCGGAATGGGCCGCGCCCAACACATTCATGCCAGGGTTCGATCTCGAAGAGGTGGGGCACCTGAAGTATGGCCGCCGCCTGCACATCTGGGATTTCAAGGCCCGCAAGCCTGTCGAGACCATGTATCTGGGCGAAGACGGGCTGATCCCGCTGGAGGTGAAGTTTCACCATAACCCCGACAGCACCCACGGCTTTTGCGGTGCAGCCCTGTCGACCAACGTGATCCATTTCTGGAAGTCGGACTCGGGCAAATGGGAGTGGGAAAAGATCATCGATGTCGGCAACGAGCCGCATCCCGAGTGGCCGATCCCCATTCCGGGGGTGATGAGTGCCATCCTCCTGTCGATGGACGACAAGTACCTCTATCTCAACAACTGGCTTCACGGCGACATGCGCCAGTACGACATTTCCGATCCGCACAATCCGGTGCTGACGGGGCAGGCTTGGATGGGCGGTCTGTTGGGCAAGGCGCCCAAGGTCAACGGCGTCAAGGTGTCGGGCGGGCCACAGATGTTCCAGCTCTCGCTCGACGGCAGGCGGCTGTATGTCACCACGTCGCTGTTATCGACATGGGACAACCAGTTCTACCCCGATATTCGCACCCAGGGCGGTGTCATGCTGATGATCGATTGCGATGTCGAAAATGGCGGCATGAAGATCAATCCTGACTTCATCGTCGATTTCGGCAAGGAGCCCAACGGTCCCAGCCGCTGCCACGAAACCCGCTACCCCGGCGGCGACTGCACCAGCGATATCTGGCTGTGAGCGAGACCTTCACCATAACGATCGCCAACCGCGACGGTGCGACCTACCAGGTCGAGGCACGGCGTCCGTTGCTCGACACCCTGCGCGAACAGGGCGTCGATCTTCCCTACGGCTGCAAATACGGCGGCTGCATCACCTGCGCGGCAAAGCTGACCGAAGGTAGGGTTGATCAACGCCGCCAGGTGGAGCTGAACAATCGCCAGATCAACCTTGGCTACGTGCTGCTCTGCGTGACCCGGGCCATGACCGACTGCACCTTGGAAATCGGCGTTGAAAGCCACGACAAACTCTACCGCAATCCGTTCCTCGATCCGCTGGAGCCGCACGAGCTCAAGGCTGATATCGCGACCCCGAAAGAAGCCTGAACAATGCCAGAATCCGCAATCGATCGACTTTACGAGTACGATTCAAAATACCTCGCTGACATCCTGAAATCCGTGAAAACCATCGCCATGGTCGGGGCGAGTGCTGACAAGACAAAGTTCAGCTACGGCGTGCTGCGGGTCTTGCACGAAACCGGATACGATATTATCCCGGTCAACCCGAACCGGAACCTGAAGGAGATCCGCGGCCTTCAAGTGTATCATTCGCTCGAAGAAATCGACCGCCGCGTCGATATGGTCGACGTCTTCCGCCCCAAGGAGGAACTCTATGCCATCGCCGAACAGGCAATTGCCATCGGCGCGAAAGTGCTTTGGGGACAGATCGGCGTCTATGACGACCAAGCAGCGAAGCTCGCGCAGGACGCCGGCTTGAAAGTGGTGATGAACCGCTGCCCCAAGATCGAGTTGTTCCGCCCGTTCTGGAAACCGCGCCTCGACCTAGCGATCTGACGCTGCACAAAAAATGGATCCGACAATGCCGCAGACCATCACCAAAAGTGCCAAGGACAGTGTGAAGGAGGCGATGGCTTCAGTAGCTGCAATCAGCGCCGAGGAAGCATTGAGCCTGGTTGGCTCGCCCGATCACATCTTTGTCGACCTGCGTGATGGTACGGAACAGGCCAAGACCGGCATCATCCCCGGAGCCGTCGCGTCGTCCCGCGGCATGATGGAATTCCATATCGACCCGGAAAGCCCGGCGCACAAACCCGAATTTAATCAGGACAGGACCTACGTCTTTTACTGCGCATCCGGCGGCCGCTCGGCCATGGCGGCGAAGGTCGCCATGGAGATGGGTCTCTCCCCGGTTGTGAATCTGACTGGCGGCGTCGGTGCCTGGATAAGGGCCGGAGCTAGACTGGAGTAAGTCATGGACCGTAAAATGGAAAATGACAGCTTCATCCTGCGCGCGGACAATGACGACGTCGCCGTACAGACGCTGAATGCGCCCAGGCAAATTCTCTAACGCCCCTGTGGTGCGTTTCAACGACCGCTATGACTGGCCGGTGGCGCGTTTTCGTGACCATGCCGTTGCCCATTTGGGCAAGAACCAAAAAGGGAAGATGTCTATCACGAGGATCGACCTGCACCCGGTCGTGGGTTTTGATGCCGGTTTCTCGGTCGAGGCAGCAAAGCTGGCAGAGATGCACGATAGCGCCCATCGCTATTGCTTCATCGCCATTACCTTGGCCGAAAGCGTTGAAATCAACATTCTTTAGGCCGCCAAATAGTGAGCAGACGCGTGACAAACACCGCAACTAATATTCTGCTGAGCGAGACGAATGGCAGTGGCATCCCGCGTCTGACAACTAATGACGTAGGCCGGGGCGGTTCCGCGTTCTGAACATCACCGACGACATCACCCACTTTCCAATCCAATGGCGACGACCGCGTTTGAGTGTCGGCGTCTGACCGACAGGCGATCAGTAGCGCGGGTCATCATGTGCTGGCATTTCAACAGTCATTTATCCTGCCATGGGCAAAGCATAATTCAAACGGTCTTAACCAGTGCAGGACTGCGCAGTAGCACCAATTACGGGCATAACACTGTTCATGCGGTTTCACTATAGTGCAGGGGATTTCAGATACAATAGACTTTTAATCAGTAGGTCGCGCGTTCGATCCGCGCCGGGCTCACCAACTAGGCCGCTCTTAGAAAGCGCTCGACCAGC
>CAZHCO010000337.1:0-1509 GCA_964530965.1 uncultured Aestuariivirga sp.
AATCTAGATTTGGAGCAAATCTACTTGATTTCAGAAAATTACAATTTGCTAAAGCATTGAATTCATTGAAGCGGAAATTTGGGAGGTTCGGCTTTAATCTTGGTTCGGTCCGTTCTCTGGCGTTTTCACACAGCCTCGGCCCTTACCAAAAGTTCGTGATGAAGAATCCGAATACTGGTTTTGACCCTGAGCGGTCATCGGCTGGCCTCCACATCACTGAGGTCGCTATCCTGAGACAACTCTTCGCTGACATCCTGTGGCTGATCTCGGCACTGCGGTTCCGCCCGATCCAGCGATGACGCGAGCCATTCGGTTGTCATGCGTTCAAGCGAAAACCACGGGAGAGCTATGTCTTGAAGAAAGTAAAATTGACATTCCCAGCGCGCAACGCGCAGACATCACGGCTTTGGCGGATCACGACGCCATTTGCCAAGGCCCGATCTTGTTAACGACCCCCTGTTGTGCAAATCTCGGTCTCACTAGGCCGGTCATCCGGTGGATGTCGGTCTAATGGATTTTCGAGAAGTGGAGTATAGCTATGTCCAACGCGCCCCGCGTCGGCCGCGTGGCCCGGATGGCCGCCCGCGCAGCTCCACTTCCCTTGAACCTGCGACCCGTCTGGCCGGGCATGGAGGGCGGTCGGTACCGCCCACTCGATGATGTTGACGTCCGCCGCATACACAGTGCGGCGCTGGATATTCTGGAACACATTGGCATGGCGGATGCACCGCTAAGTGGTATTGAATTGCTGACTGCGGCAGGAGCCAGGCTGGAGAGCAATGGCCGCATTACCTTCCCGCGCGCGCTGGTTGAAGATGTGATCGCCACTGCCGGGCGCCACTTCGTGCTTCACGGGCAAGCGCCGCGCCACGATCTTGAGCCGTGGGGGAAGAGGGTCTATTTCGGCACCGCAGGGGCCGCAGTGAGCATGGTGGATAGTGCTACCGGCGACTATCGCGATACCACCGTCAAGGATCTCTACGATATTGCCCGCACCGTGGACGCCCTGGACCATGTGCATTTCTACCAACGATCTGTCGTCTGCCGAGACATCACAATTCCCTCCGAGATGGATTTCAATACCTGCTATGCCACGGTGCTAGGCACGTCCAAGCATGTGGGAACAAGTTGGGGCGACCCAGAGAACATGAAGTCCTCCATCGAAATGCTGCACATCATTGCAGGCGGTGAGGCCCAATGGCGCGCCAGGCCATTCGTGAGCCAGTCCAATTGCTTCGTGGTGCCACCGTTGCGCTTTGCCCAAGACTCCTGCCGCTGTCTGGAAGTTGCCGTGCGGGCGGGAATGCCGGTGTTTCTCGTATCTGCTGGCCAGGCGGGAGCCACCTCGCCTGCCGCCATCACCGGATCCGTGGTTCAGGAAATCGCTGAATGCCTCGCCGGCCTGGTTTATGTCAACGCCGTCCAGAAGGGTGCGCCCGCTATCATGGGGCCATTCTGCTTCGTATCGGACCTTCGCACCGGGGCCATGTCGGGTGGCAGCCCGGAACA
>CAZHCO010000338.1:0-1528 GCA_964530965.1 uncultured Aestuariivirga sp.
CAAACGTAATAGCCGCAGCACGCGCCAAGTGCGATACGGTGTGAGGATCGCGCATGGGTTTTCCTTTCATAGTTTGGACAGCATTTCTCTAGCTCTTGGGCGCTGATAGAAGGCTGATGCATCCAGTCAGCCAATTGTCAGGATTCCAAATCGAAATCCTCCGCCGGTGTTGATTTGGACCGCGATCACGTCGCACCTGCGCATACTGCGCGTGTCATCGATTCCTGCCAGCCGCCATCCGGCCAATAAATTGAATTAAATTTGGGACAAAATCCGAATTCCCGCCAAATTCACTCATTGGTGATCTTGCTCTGGCAACTAAATTGGCGAGCCAAGGGACTAAACGGATAAATTACCAGCACGCGGTGTCAGGTAAATGTCAGTGTTGTTAGGGTATGCTCAAGTTGTGCCAATATCCCGGCATGAAGAAGCCGAGTGATAAAATGTGACAAAATCGCTCGACTACAGCTCTAAGGAGTAGGCAATGTCTGATAATTCTATCCTTTCTCGCCGCAAGGCGCTCCTCCGCATAGGCGCCTTCGCCGCGGCAGCCTATGCAACCCCGGCAGTGCTGACCATCACGAGGGCCCACGCAACAAAAGGATCGGGCGGCGGTTCTGGTGACAGCGGATCGGGCGGCGGTTCTGGTGGCAGCGGATCGGGCGGCGGTTCTGGTGACAGCGGATCGGGCGGCGGTACTTCTACCCCTACCCCCGGTAATGATGCCTCCCCTGGTACTACCCCCGGTGATGATGCCTCCCCTGGCACTACCTGTGGTGGTGATGACCCCTGTGATCCGTGATCCTTAAGAAAAAGAAGAAAAAAGCAAATAAGATCGTCCAGTCAAGGGGACCGGATACTCCGGTCCCTTTTTTTGTTCCTGATTGCTGGTATGAATGCAGTAATGCAGCGTGTCGTTTTCGGAAAAACTGGTTGGGCCATTGATTTTGAGGGCTGCGAGGATGTCGTCGCCGGAATGCTTTGTGTATTCAAGGGCTGGGACATCAAGACCGGAACACCTCAGGAACTTCGGAGGCCAAAGCCACGCGCCCGGATCAGCCGTCACCCGCAAGGCTGGCACTGGCAGGAAATGGGGGCTCCCAAGGCACGCGTATGGGATGCAGTTCCGCCACGCTCGGCGATGCGCGTCATCACTGACGTTCACGATGCCGCGGTCTACTGGTATCTCGGCGACAACCCGCAATTGCTGTGCCTGCATGGCGGGGCGGTGAAAATAGGTTCTGGCCTCATCTGTTTCCCGGCGCGCGGACGAACCGGAAAGTCAACGCTGATCGCCAACCTTGCTGCCCTTGGCCACAAGATCTTTTCCGACGACGTGATCGGCCTCGAAGCCAAAGGCAACCGCGGCCGGGCGCTGGGGTTCATCCCACGCTTGCGTTCACCACTGCCACCCAACACCGCGCCGGATGTGCGCAAGTATATTGAGGACCATCAAGGACCAGCTTCCCATGGCTGGATATATCTCAGACCGGGACCACGGCAGATCGCAGGTCTCGGCGAAACAGCG
>CAZHCO010000339.1:0-3973 GCA_964530965.1 uncultured Aestuariivirga sp.
TTGTTCCAGGCCTTGGCGTAATTATCGAAAGTGAAGCCCCGCCACACGATGCCGCGTTTGTCAGTATTGAAGGAAAAGGCAATCAATGTGATGATCGGCACATAAAGCATGAAATAGATCACGCCGAAAAGGATTTTCAGCCACAGCCTGTTGCCATAGTCGAGGGGGCCGGAGCCAGGATTCAGTTCGCCCGCCATCAGACGTCAACTCCCTTGCTGCGCTTGGCCAGAAAGGCCCGCAGCATCAGGGCTGCGAAGGTGGCATACATCAGCATGAAAGAGAGCGCCGCGCCAAAGGGCCAGTCATTGGCCGCCTTGAACTGGCGCTCGATGACATTGCCGATCATGACCGCGTTGGCACCGCCCAAGAGATCAGGCGTCAGGAAAGAACCGAGGCAAGGGATGAAAACAAGAATTACGCCGGTGATAATGCCGGGCATGGTGAGTGGAACAGTCACTTTCAGGAAAGTGGTGAACTGCGAAGCGCCGAGATCAAGGCTCGCCTCGAGGAAGGACTTATCAAGCCGTTCGATGGTGGCATAAAGCGGCAGCACCATGAAGGGCATATAGACGTAGACCAGTCCGAAGATGACGGCAAAATTATTATAAAGCATGTCATAGGGGCCAAGACCCACGGTGCCCAAAGCCAGGTTCACATAGCCTTGGGTTCTGAACACCGCGATCAGGGCGTAGGTCCTGATCAGGAGATTGATCCAGAACGGCAGCACCACGAGCAAGAGAAGAATAGGCTTCCAGCGATCAGGCGCAAAACAAATGCCGAAGGCAATTGGATAAGCGGTCGCCAGGCAAAGCACCGTGGCCAAAGCGCTTACCCAAATTGATTTCCACATGATGGTGAGATAGAGTGGATCAACACTGCGGATATAGTTGGTGATGCCTGAGAGGTAGTCATATTCGGTGATTGAAATTTCACCATCGATTATGGCCTTGTCACTGAATGACATCACGAAGAGGAAACTCAGCGGCACAACGAAAAAAACCAGAAGCCAAAAAGTTCCCGGCCCCGCAAGGGTCCAAAAGACGTTTTTGCTGTCTTTCCAGTTTTCCAAAATGTGTTGGCTCCCGCCCTGCCCTACAATCCAAGGATGCTAGCCAATAAGAACAGGGACGGCAAGCTGCCGTCCCTGCCACTCATCAAGATGTGACTACGCCGCTTGAATGCGTGTCCAGATTTCGTCACGCACTTTTGTTGCCTCTTCGCCGAGATAAATGGTGGACTCGCACTTGGCGAGCACATCGGCGGGCGGGTAGATGGCAGAACTTCCCGTATACTCCGGCGGCATCAGCTTCTTGGCAGCAGCATTTGGCGTTGCATACTGAACGGTGGTCGCAATGTTTTTGCCAACTTCCCCATCAAGCACATAGTTCAAGAAGGCGTGTGCATTGTCGGGGTGCGGCGCACCCGCTGGCACTGCCCAGGTATCTTCCCAAATATTGGTGCCCTCTTTCGGCACGGCGTAATCAATGTCCTTGTCCTCAACCATCACCTGCGCGATGTCACCGTTCCATTCCTGGCAAGCCACAACTTCGCCGGAAGCCAGCAAGTCCTGCCCGTTGTCGTCGGCAAAAACCTTGATGTATTTCTTCTGGGCGATCAGCAGTTCCTGCGCTTTTGTCAATTCATCAGGATTGATCGAATTGAAGGAGAAACCAAGATACTTCAAGGCGCAGCCAAGAACATTTTGCGCGTCACCCAAAACCGAAATTTTTCCGGCAAGCACATCGGAGTCAAACAACGGTTTCCAGCTGTCAATCATGCCACCTTCAACAGCTGACTTGCGGAAGCCAACGCCGATTGTTCCCCACATATAGGGTATTGAAAATTTCCGGCCGGGATCGAATGTCGGATTCAGGAAAGCCGGATCGATGTTGGACATGTTTGGAATCTTGGAATGATCAAGTGGTGTCACCATGTTGGCCTTCACCATGCGCTCCAGATAGTCGTTGGACACAACCATCGCGTCATAGCCCGGATTTCCTGCCTTCATTTTTGAAAACAATTCATCCATATCGGCAAAGAGATCCATCTTGGTTTCGATTGATGTAGCGCTGCTGAAATCGGCAAGCGTGGTTTCACCGATATACGTGTCGTAGTTATAGAGGTTGAGCTTCTTTTCTTCTTCGGCAAGTGAGAAGCGCGGCATGAAGGCTAGGCCGGCAATCATTGCACCAGTGCCCTTTAGCAGGGAGCGGCGCGAAGGTTTGAATTTGGGTTGATAGTGAGACATTTAAGTTCTCCTTGTAACTACAAACGAGATGGGTTCAGTTTGGCAATTTCCCGAGAAAATTCAACTAAATTCAGATTAATTCACATTTCAGCCTTAACGTCCGCATAGGTGGCATCGAGGGCTAGCCGGGCCAGTTTCACGATTTCTTCGATCTCCTTCTTGGTAATAATGAAGGGCGGGGCCAGAACCATTGTATCCCAACAGGCCCGCATGATCAGATTATTTTTGAAGCAATGGTCACGGCAGATCGTGCCGACGCGGCCAGAGTCCTTGAACCTTGCACGCCTGGTTTTGTCGCTCGATAGTTCGATGGCTCCGAGCAGGCCCATGGCGCGGGTTTCGCCCACAATGGGATGGTCGTTCAGGCTGGCCAGGGCCTTGGCGAAATAGGGTGCCAACTCAGCCACCCGTTCCACCAGCTTTTCATCCTCGATGATCTCGATGTTTTTCAGCGCAACAGCCGCTGCCACGGGATGGCCCGCATAGGTCATGCCATGGTAAAATTCGCCGCCCAGCGCGAAGAAATCCTTGACGAGCGTATCGGCAAAGGCCACGGCCCCGATGGTCTGGTAACCGGATGACAGGCCTTTGGCCATGGTTACGATATCCGGCTCGAATCCGAAGGACTGGAAACCCCACCACTTGCCGGTGCGGCCAAAACCGCAGATCACTTCATCGGAAATGATCAGGACGCCATATTTCCGGCAGATGCGCTGCACTTCCGGCCAATAGGTTGTGGGCGGTATGAGAACGCCAGCCGCGCCCTGGATGGGCTCGCCAATGAAGGCCGCCACATTTTCCGGCCCCACTTCCAGGATTTTCTTTTCCACAGCAGCTGCCGCCTCAAGGCCAAATTCTTCGGGCGTCTTGTCACCGCCGAAATCATACCAATAGGGCTGCTGCACATGGTGAAAGCCCGGAAACTCGGTTCCCACCTGCTCATGCATGCCTGCCATGCCACCGAGATTGGCGGCCACCATGGTGGAGCCGTGATAGCCCCTGACCCGTCCAATGAAATGCTGACGGTAAGGTTTGCCCTTCAGCTTCCAGTAATGACGCACGAAACGCACGATGGTGTCGTTGGATTCGGAGCCCGAATTGGTGAAGAAAATATGCTTGAAGCGCTTGGGCAAGACCGACGATATCTTGGCCGCAAGCTCGGTTGCAGGCACCGTCGTGGTTTTGAAGAAGGTGTTGTAGTAGGGCAAATCCAGCATCTGCCGGTAGGCCACTTCGGCTAGTTCCTTGCGGCCATAGCCCACATTCACGCACCAGAGGCCGGAAAAGCCGTCCAGTATCTTGTTGCCCTTGCCATCCCAGATATAGATGCCATCAGCATGGGTGATGACCCTAGGGCCGCCAGCGGCATGAAAGGCCTTGTGGTCGGTAAAGGGGTGAAAATGGTGGTCGATGTCGTGCTGGACGACTTCAGCGATATTGATGTTTTTTTGATGTGCGGACACGGTTCTTCTCCAAGTTGTGATTCAGCAAAAATGCAGTTTGGAGAGAGTGCTAGGGTTTAAAACCGATACGGGCGCAATTGACCATGACTTCGTCGTGGCGGTTACGAGTCCAAACGGGCAGGATTTCACCGGACAATGTCATATGGCAGCACATGGCTGAATCATACATTTATTGGCCGTTTTTGCAACCCGACCTCCTGTGGCGATGATTTACTTGCAGGAATTCGAATATTGCGTTCATATTGCAGCGCAACAGCAGGGG
>CAZHCO010000340.1:0-11788 GCA_964530965.1 uncultured Aestuariivirga sp.
GCGGCCTATGGTGCTGCGGTTGGTTATGAAGATGTCCGCATCGCGCCGGTTCCGCTCGATGAAACGGATTGCCACGATGGCGATCTCATTGCCCACGCCCGCAAGGCCTGGGATCTCGCGGTTGAACTCGGTGAAGCCCATGGCTACCGCAATGCGCAAGCCACCGTTGTTGCCCCCACAGGCACTATCGGCCTGGTCATGGATTGCGATACCACAGGCATTGAGCCGGACTTCGCGCTGGTGAAATTCAAGAAGCTGGCTGGCGGTGGTTATTTCAAGATTATCAATCAGGCGGTTCCCGAAGCGCTGCGCACACTTGGCTATGATGCCACGCAGATCGAGAAGATCATCAACTATGCCGTGGGCCTCGGCACCCTGCAAGACAGCCCTGCCCTCAACCATGCCCAGCTTCGCGCCAAGGGTTTTGACGATGAACAAATTACGACGATCGAATCCGGCCTTGCATCCGCTTTTGACATCAAGTTCGTGTTCAACAAGTGGACGCTTGGTGAAGAATTCTGCAAGTCGGTGCTGAAGATCAGCGACGAGCAGCTGAACGACTATGGTTTTGACCTGCTCGCCTTCACCGGCTTCTCGAAAGCCGATATCGACCGGGCCAATATCCATGTCTGCGGGGCCATGACGCTGGAGGGCGCTCCCGGCCTCAAGGACGAGCATCTGCCCGTGTTCGACTGCGCCAACGCCTGTGGGCGCCTGGGTAAGCGGTTCCTGAGCGTTGAAAGCCATATCCGCATGATGGCGGCGAGCCAGCCCTTTATTTCGGGGGCCATTTCCAAAACCATCAACATGCCGAATGAGGCCACGGTTGAGGAATGCAACGCGGCCTACATGCTGTCGTGGAAATTGGGCGTGAAAGCCAATGCGCTCTATCGCGACGGTTCCAAGCTCTCGCAGCCGCTGTCCACCCAGCTCATCGCCGATGAAGCTGATGAGGCGGAAGATATGGTCGAGGGCCTGATGGCCAAGCCCATTGTCCAGCGCATTGAAACCATCGTTGAGAAGGTTATCGAAATTGTGCGCGGTCGTGACAAGCTGCCGGGCCGCCGCAAGGGCTACACGCAGAAAGCCGTTGTGGGCGGCCACAAGGTCTATCTCCGTACCGGAGAATATGATGATGGCAAGCTCGGCGAAATCTTCATCGACATGCACAAGGAAGGGGCGGCGCTGCGGGCGATGATGAACAACTTTGCCATTTCCGTGTCGGTGGGCCTGCAATATGGCGTGCCGCTGGAAGAATATGTGGATGCCTTCACGTTCACCAAGTTTGAACCCGCCGGCATGGTGCAGGGCAACGAGTCCATCAAGAATGCCACGTCCATACTGGACTATGTGTTCCGCGAACTCGCTGTATCGTACCTCGGGCGCAATGATCTCGCCCATGTGGAAGCTTCCGAAATCGGTTTCGATGCCCTTGGCAAGGGCGTTGGTACCGATGAACCAAAGCTTCCGGCTTCAGTTCCGGCGCAGAAGTTCATGTCATCGGGCTTTGTGCGCAAGCAGAACCTGTCGAACGTGGTTGTGATGCCGCAAGGTATCACTTCCACCGCCTCTCCGGCCCACGCATTGCAGATGCGCGCAGCAGAATCGGTAGGTTCGCTGGCTCTTGCCGATGTGCACATACCGATTGTGAACTATCAACCGGAGCCAGCCGCAATGCCGGCAATCGATCAGCGCGCCCAGGCCCGCATGAAAGGTTATGAGGGTGAGTCCTGCTCGGAATGCGGCAACTTCACAATGGTGCGCAACGGCACCTGCCTGAAGTGCGACAGCTGCGGATCAACGAGTGGATGTTCGTAGGGTACCTGCAACCAACACCAGTTGTGACCTCAGTGAAAACTGAGGTCACAGAGTTAGGAGAACGAAACATGTCATAAAACAGACTCTTTGTAGAACGCCAAATTTCTAAATCAAACATGAGGATTAAACTATGTCCAAGAACGAAAAGACTTCGCAGAACGTGGCTCGAATTGCCTCCGCTTTACTCAGAAACCCAAAAACTCCAACAGATGTACGGCGTGTCGCGGCATCAGCGCTTACCCAAACGCCAGACAAGAAACCACTACCAAGAAAAAAATGAAACCATTTGTGGAAAAGCACAGTCCGATTGCTGGCTTCGATTACAAATCATTACGACATGACGCGGGAGGAAACACGATGAACAAGAGCTGCAACAAGAAACGCAATGAACAACAAGGAAAAGAACTATTATGTACAAGGGTAAAACAGACGAACAATTAGCAACCATCGCTCAAAGAATTCGAGATATTTCATTCCAAAACCATCGTATTAAACCTGACATAAGGACGATTGTAAGTCACTTTCTAAACTCAAAAGACCCTAAAACTAAAATCATATTGGAACCAATTCCAGCCTACAGATCCACGAAAGTGCGGGCTGAAGCAGATCCTTCGACAAGGACTATATACGCCGATAAGGAGACCAATACCGCGTTCTGGGAAGGTCAGCCGTGGGCTTTGGCGGTGTTTCTCGAAGAAATCGCACACGTGATACTCCAACATTCTGGTACCCGAAGCAACGCCAAGGGCGTTGATCAACGAGCGATAAATATCCAGCAAGTGAGATGCGAAGAGGACGAAGCAACTCGACTAATATGCTATATTTGGGTGCCCGTAGATGATGCATACTGTCTTGCAGATAAGAGTGGCCTAGTTAAGATTTTTGGAATGCCCTCCGAGCTGGCTGATCAGTACTGGGACCACATAAGGGACCTTCAGACCCATTTCGGCGTAAAACGTATTCGCCAATTGCCTGACAACGTAGTCGAATTATCTGAACATAGGTACAAGACTACTCCGACCGTACAGGTTCGTTTGTCCTATCCCAAAACAAGTGAGGCGATAAAATCTGTTCCTGTTCAAGAGCACGGAAATCAAGTTGAGATGGCCGATCTGAAAATTTGGCAAGCCAAAATTGCAGGTTACTTATCGGTGAAATGCAAAGGATGTGGCAAATTCAAGATGCGAACTACGGGAAATTGCATGACTTGTGATGATTGCAATTTTGAAGATGGCTGCGACTGATACATTGGTAGAGACCCATGACCAGCGCGATAAATTCATCATCATGCATAATGGTACGCAATTTGAGCGCTACAGCTGCGGATTGATGAGCGACTGTTTGTGACCAGCTAGCTTCGTCGATTGTTTCGGTAAATCAGCTCAAACGTTTGTTTGGGTCAAACAGTTAGGAGGACAAAATAGGATCAGACACAGAAACAAAAAAGGCACTGCACCATTACGAGTGATGCAGCGCCCAAATTCACTTAAACCCCATTTCAAAGGTAAAAGCAAAATGATACTACCACCTCTAAATGAGTCTGAAAGGCGAAAACTTGCCGCATGGACTAAAGCTCAGGCAGTACCTGGGTATGACGCTTCCAAGTATCGAAAGGATCGATTTGACACATGGATTGCATTCGATCAGTACGGCAAGAAAACTATGTATGGTTGGGAGATTGACCATATTAGGCCACTATCACTGGGTGGCCTGCTTGCACAGCACAATGAACTGGCTACTCACTGGCATCACAATAGGGTCAAGTCCAACCGCTTCATTGGGTGACCGGTGCGACCCCCACAAGAGTGAAAATGGTTGGAAAATTTTCCAGCCATTTTCATTTCGTATTCCCCTTTCACCTGTCATCGCCGGATTTATTCTCCTGTTGTCCAGTTAAGAAGTTGGGCGACAGCGTGGCGATAACGTCTTCTCCTGCGCAGGGGGAGAAGAAATGAGCCCGTCCTGCGAAGCAAAGCGGAGCAGGATGGGATAGATGAGTGCCATTCGCCGGCAGAGCGCCCTCACCTCCCCACCGCTGCGCGGTGGGTCCCTTCCTCTCCCGCGTTGCGGGCGAGGACGTGGAGTGTAATAGATGCGGGGATGACAATGATTGGATCCTCCTCCCACAGTCATCCCAACGAAAATCAGTGGCACAAAGTTCCAATTTTATGATTTCAGTCGGCATGAAGTTGTTTCATTGTGGCACGGGTATCGACTTTTGCCGGAGCGCAGAGTTGTCGTCGATGACCTCGATTCACTCCTCTCACAGTGATGAATCGGCAACATTCGGCATTTTATTAACAAATATTTTTTTGGCGCCCGGTCGCGCAAAAGCGGAATGGAACAGAAATTTTTGGACGCAAAGCGGAAAAATGTTCATTCCATCCGCACACGGAGCAGCGGCGATTCTGCCGGAATTGCTGAAATATTCCGCTGAATCGAACTATCTGTCCGTATACGGAGGATCAGCGCTGTGCCTCGCGCGTTTACCTGTTGTTAGGGATGTCCGGGTGATACACCAGATGTTGACGGCATATTGCCGAATCACACAATCGGGTCCAAAAGAGACGTCAACAACGATTACGAATACGGACGACAGGTATGCGCAATCGTTGGGGTATGACTGGCCCGCGTTGTGGGGCACTAACAACTAACTCCTAGGAGAGAAGACTATGGCTAAGAAAGCTGCAAAGAAGCCCGCCAAGAAAGCTGCAAAGAAGAAGTCAGCGAAGAAGAAAATCTAATTATTTGCAGTGATTAGACTTTAGGATTGAACCCCGGACGGCATTGCCTCCGGGGTCAATTCTTTTAAGGGCACGTCCCCTAACAAAAAGGCCGCGAAATTCGCGGCCTTTGACATTTTGAAGCGATGCTTATTGATAGACGTGGATGGGAGAGCCGATCTTTACGCGGTTATAGAGATCGATGACATCGGCATTCATCATGCGAATGCAACCGGATGAAACAGCGCCTCCGATGGAAGACTCGGCGTTGGTGCCGTGCACACGGTAGATTGTGCCGCCGATATACATGGCGCGGGCGCCAAGCGGGTTGCCGGGGCCTCCCTCCATGAAGGGCGGAATGATGTGGCCCTTTGCGGCTTCGCGTTCAATCATGGTCTGGGGCGGTGTCCACGATGGCCATTCCTGCTTGGAAACAATCTTGGATGAGCCTCCCCACTGGAAACCCTCGCGGCCGACGCCAATGGAATAGCGCATGGCCTCGCCGTCGCCCAATACATAATAGAGAGCCCTTTCGGGAGTTTTCACGATCAGGGTGCCGGGGGCGTACTTCGTTTCATTCCAGGCCACCTGCTTGCGCATCGACCTGTTGCCCATCCCATTGCTGCGGCGCGACTTGCCAAACAGGCATTGCATGAAGGTGCCGCAGTCGCGCCTGGCTGCAACCCGCGCTGATTTCAGCTTCTCAGCCTTGAGTTTTGCCGCCTTTTGCTTTGCCGCCTTCAATTTCGCGGCTTCGGCGGCCTTCTTTTTCTCTTCGGCTGCCTTCAATTCCGCCAATTTCTTCTTTTTAATCAAAAGAGCTTCATCCTGGCTCGTATTTACCGAAGCGCTGGCCTGGCCAGGGGCAACGGAGAAGACCAGCACTGCAAAAAGCGCTGCCGTAAGTAGCTTGCGGATCATGATTTCGTCCCTATGAAGAATGGAGCATAATTAGCCATTTAATGCCGATTCATCAAGTGGCTTGAGTTCATCGCCTGTTCACTTATGCTTACGCATACGGCATTCTCATTGATAACCTCCTAAGAAGGAAAGCCCCATGAAAACCGCCCTCCGCTCATCGCTTTTTCTGCTCCTGGCCACATCGGCTTTCACAATTCCGGCGCAGGCGGAAGAGGTTCCACCGGTTGTCTCGGCCATATTCAAGAGTTGGGAAACCCAGTTCAAGACGAAGCCTAGTTATGAAAAAATCGACGCAGATGGCGATGGCAATGTCACCATCACCAATCTTACCGCGAGTTTGGCCGCCGAGGGGCCCAACCCAGGAATGAGTTTCACTATTGGCAAAATTACGCTCAAGGATATCACCGCTGAAGAAGGCGGGCTAATTAAAGTAGGCTCGGCGACACTGTCTAACTCGAAGGCTGAAATCAGTGGCGCCAATAACCAGAATTTTTCGGTTGAGATGCCAGAAGGCACGGCCGAAGACTGGTACGTGCCCGTAGAAGGCGACAACCCCACGCCGAAAGAGGCTTTTCGCGCGAGTATGAGCCTCGCCAAGAAAATTAAATCCGGCGAGTTGAAAATTATGACAATGGGGCAAACCATCACCTCTGACGGCTATGAAACGACATGGGACGGCGACCCTGCCACAGGTGCTGGCAAATTCACGATGGCGTTGGGGAATGTGGTCATTCCAGAAGCTGCAATTGCCGCCATGGACCCATCGGGTCAACTGAAGCAGCTGGGTTACAGCAGCCTCACGCTCAAGGCATCCGGTGACGGTGAACTTACCGTTGCGGACGACACGTTTGGTTTCAGTGCAAATATTGGTTTTGCAAGCGAGGACCTCGCCGGATTCAAGATGGCCTTTGGCGCAAGTGAGGTGCCAATGACCGCGGCCGCAGAAATGCGGGCTTCTCAAAAAGAGGGCAGACCGCCGAATTTCAACGCCCTGATGCCACAATTGATGAATGTGTCCTTGGGCAATTTCCAGTTCCGCTTCGAAGATGATTCAATCACCAAAAAAGTGCTTCCGATGATTGCCAAGATGCAGGGCATGGACGAAGCCGCCATGGTGGCCAACGCCGGGGCCATGATGCAGATCGGCCTCATGCACTTGAAGAACCAGGCGTTCACCGACCAGGTGTTGGGTGCGGTCAATGCATTCCTGAAGGATCCCAAGTCATTCACCGTGTCATCGAAGCCCGCAGCACCCGTTAAGGTACAGCAGCTGATGATGCTCAATCCCGCCAATCCAGGCTCAGCAATTGACCTGCTCGGCGTTTCGGTCACGGCGAATGATTAACATTCCCTCACCCTGAGGAGCCTTGGCGCAAGCCAAGGCCTCGAAGGGCAGGCAGCCGCGCATGACGTGCTTCGAGGCATGGCTTTGCCGAGCGCTCAGCATGAGGGGGTAAAATTATTCCGGCAGGTTCAGCCTGATGTGGAGTTCGCGCAGTTGCTTGGGAGTTGCCTCGGAAGGGGCCCCCATCAGCAAGTCTTCAGCCTGCTGGTTCATTGGGAACAGCACGACCTCTCGGATGTTGGGTTCGTTGCAGAGAAGCATGACGATACGGTCCACGCCGGGGGCGATGCCGCCGTGGGGCGGTGCGCCGTACTGGAAGGCTCGGTACATACCGCCGAACTTCTCGAGCAGAACTTCTTCGGGATAGCCCGCGATTTCAAAAGCCTTCTTCATCACATCGGGCCGATGGTTACGAATGGCGCCGGAAGACAGCTCAACGCCATTGCAAACGATGTCATATTGATAGGCCAGAATGTCGAGCGGGTCCTTGCCTTCGAGCGCATTTAGTCCGCCCTGGGGCATGGAGAAGGGGTTGTGGGAGAAATCCACCTTCTTGTCGTCCTCATTCCATTCGTACATGGGAAAATCGACGATCCAGCAGAAATCGAAACGGTCCTTGGTGATGAGGCCGAGTTCATCACCGGCCTTGGTGCGGGCTTCGCCAGCGAATTTGTAAAATTTCGCGGGAACACCGGCCACGAAGAAGGCGGCATCGCCGGTGGCAAGGCCAAGTTGAGCCTTGATAGCTTCTGTGCGCTCTGGGCCGATGTTCTTGGCAATGGGGCCGGCAGCGCCCTCCTCACCATCGCGCCAGAAGACATAGCCAAGGCCGGGCTGGCCTTGGCCTTGCGCCCAGGAATTCATGCGGTCGCAAAAAGCGCGGCTGCCGCCCTTGGGAGCGGGAATGGCCCAGACTTCAACCTTGGGATCAGCGGCAATCATGCCCGCAAAAACCTTGAAGCCGGAGCCTTTAAAATGTTCCGTGACATTCTGCATCTTGATGGGGTTGCGCAGATCGGGCTTGTCGGTGCCGTACCAGCGCACGGAATCGCGGAAGGCGATCATCGGGAACTTCGGCGTCACGGGAAGCCCGCCGCCGAATTCCTCAAACACGCCGCGCAGCACGGGCTCAACCGCATCAAACACGTCCTGCTGGGTGACAAAGCTCATTTCAATATCGAGTTGATAGAATTCGCCGGGGCTGCGGTCGGCTCTTGCATCTTCGTCGCGGAAGCAGGGGGCGATCTGGAAATAGCGGTCGAAGCCCGACATCATTAGGAGTTGCTTGAACTGTTGGGGTGCCTGCGGCAGGGCATAGAATTTTCCAGGGTGAACGCGGCTTGGCACGAGGTAATCGCGAGCTCCTTCTGGTGAAGACGCGGTCAAAATGGGTGTCTGGAATTCGAAGAAGCCCTGCTCCTTCATGCGGCGGCGCAGTGAATCGATGATCGCGCCGCGTTTCATGATGTTACCGTGAATGCGGTCGCGGCGCAAATCGAGGAAGCGGTATTTCAGGCGAATGTCTTCGGGATACTCCGTGTCGCCAAAGACAGGCAGCGGCAGTTCCTTGGCTTCGGAGTGAACGCCGATTCCGTTTGCCGCAATTTCAATAAGGCCAGTTGGCAATTCATGGTTTTCCGTGCCGGCAGGCCGGGACTGCACCTTGCCATCAACCTTGATTACCCATTCGGAACGCACCTTCTCCGCTGCCTTGAAAGCAGGCGAGGCAGGATCAATCACAATCTGGGTCAGGCCATAGTGATCGCGCAAATCGATGAACAGCAGTCCGCCGTGGTCACGCACCCGGTGGACCCAGCCGGAAAGCCGGACGTCCTGGCCCTTGTGGTCAATTCTGAGCTGGCCACAGGTGTGGCTGCGGTAGGCGTGCGTCATGGGAAATCATGTCCTTAGATTTGGCGCGGAAAAGCGCATGGGGACAATGATTTGTCAAGTTTTAAGGGGAAAAAGCCCTCAGAAGGACCCATCCAGGGTTTGCCCCAGCAGGAAGAGGCGGCGCTTGGCCTTTTTTTGCAGCGTCTTCGTGCTCTTCTTGACTTCATACTCAAGTTCGGCAAAGCCATCAAAGAAACCGCCGCGCAAGACAACGGTGGTATTCTGCATCCCCGCCTTCTGCACGAGGCCGTATAGCTTGGCGGCATTGTCGGGCGCCAGGCGCACGCAACCGTGAGAGGCCCTGCGGCCAAGGCTCTTTACATACATGCTGCCGTGAATGGCGTGGCCGCGGGGGGTGAAAAAGATTGAATTGGGCATGGGCGCATCGTCCCATTCCTTGGAAAAATGGTCCTTCTCCATTCGGAAGGGGCGATACTTGCCGCTGGGCGTGTCATAGCCGCGCGCACCAGTTGACACAGGCCAGACGTATTCGGTCTCGCCATCCACCTTTACTGTCATTTTCTGGGAGACCTTGTTGATCGTGATCAACACGTTGGTTGCAAATGCGGCATTGGACAGCGCCAAGAACCCCATAACAATCGCTACAAGCATCAGCCGGATACGCATTACCAAAACTTTCCCCAAATCAGATTCGCGGACAAACTAGATCATAATCCCTGCGCCAGCAAAGCATAAGAATGCCGGGTCCTGTCAAGACTTGGCCCCGGCAGGCAGCATTGCAGCTGGCTCACTTGTCTTTTGTGTGGCAATCCACTTAGGATTTGGACCATGAACGCAGAAATTTTCCATAAAGAGTTCAAAGCCCAGCCGTATTGGTGGGAGGCCCACAAACCGCAGGCCCTGCCGGAGTTTTCCCTGCCGCGTGAGGTGCTGGTGGTCATTGTTGGCGCTGGTTACGCTGGATTGTCTGCAGCTTTGGAACTTGCAAATCTGGGACTGGACTGCCTCGTCCTTGATGCGAGTGAACCGGGCTTTGGGGCTTCCACGCGGAATGGCGGCATGGTTTCAGGTGGCGTCAATGTTGGCAAGCGCTATATGTCCAAGCCCATGCCCGCTGATCAGGCAGCACCCTTTATGGCTGATGCGGCCGATGCCTTCACACTTGTTGAATGCCTGATTACCAAGGAGAAAATTGATTGCGGCTGGACCAAGGCCGGGTATTTCCTCGGGGCCTGGTGCAAGAGCCATTATGATGACATGGCCAAGAAGGTTGAAGCGCTCAACGCGGCGGCGAAATCCGACTGCTTTCTCGTGCCACAGGAGCGCCAGCGCGAGGAAATAGGTTCCGACTACTATCGCGGTGGCATGGTGGTAGGGCGGGCGGCCCATATTCACCCTGCCCTGTTCTTCAAGGGCCTGCTTGGATTATGCCAGAAGCGCGGCGTGA
The DNA here is from genome assembly GCA_964530965.1 of uncultured Aestuariivirga sp. GTDB lineage: Bacteria > Pseudomonadota > Alphaproteobacteria > Rhizobiales > Aestuariivirgaceae > Aestuariivirga. The sequence goes on from CAZHCO010000340.1 coordinate 10,109, forward strand.
AGATTGCTTCCAAGACGCCGGTCACCAAGCTCGCGCAAACTGCTACTGGCTGGAGTGTCGAAACGCCACGCGGAACCATCACCGCCGGTGACGTGATCATTGCCACCAATGGCTATACGGGCGACATCACTCCGCAACTCAAGCGCCGCGTGGTGCCTGTGGGTTCGTACATCATTGCAACGGAAGAATTGCCGCCTGATCTCGCCGCTTCACTCAGCCCGAAGAACCGATCAATTGCAGATACTCGCCGGGTGCTTACCTATTACCGCATGTCGCCAGATAAAAAGCGTTTGATCTTTGGCGGGCGCGCCAAGTTCGGCCACACGGACCCGGTTGATACCGCGCCAATTCTCTACCAGTTCATGATGGATCGCTATCCGCAATTGAAAGGCGTGAAGATCACCCACGCGTGGACCGGTAATGTGGCGTTCACACTGGATGAAATGCCCCACATGGGGAAGTTCGATAATCTGCACTACGCACTGGGCTGCAACGGCTCCGGCATTGCCATGATGACTTATCTGGGCCAGCAAACAGCGCGCAAGCTTGCCGGCAAATCAAACCGGGTCTGCGCCTTTGACCGGCCGGAATTTCCCGACCATCCGCTCTACAATGGCTCGACGTGGTTTCTGCCCATTGTGGGACGTTATTTCAGAACACGCGACTGGATTGACCGGAGATTTGGGTAACCCCTTTCCCTCATGCGAGCGGGCATAGCCCGTGAGCCTCGAAGCAACTGCTTCCGCACCCACCAGCCCTTCGAGGCTCTGCTCCGCAGAGCACCTCGGGGTGAGGGTTTAAAGTTCACCCACACTTGGCAAGCAGGGACCATTTGCCGTCAACATAGATTGGCATGCCCCTGATTTTTCCGCGCTGGCCATCGGGGCAGGCGAAATAGCCGAGAGAGGATATGGCGATGTTGGTGGCGTCCTGCTGTTGCCTGGGACTGAGACCCGATACCTTCATGTCAAAAGTGCCCTGTGCTTCAGAGTAAGTATAATCAAGTTGATAGGTTTTTCCGTTGTAGAAAATGGGTTCCGAGCGTGACTTTGTCTGCACTGTCGCCGGGCCACGGTTGATATTCACCTTGGAAGACGTGCAGGCCCCAAGCAGCGCGAAAGCGCAAATCACTAGCGCGATTTTTTTCATGGCACCTTATGCCCGCGAACTCTCGACGCGGCAAGACTTGCGTGGCATATCCCACACATGAAAAAATTTGACCCTGCCTCCCTGCTCGTTGCCCGCACCTCAGCTGCCGATGAAGGAGCCATCATACGCATGGCGCAGAAGTCGCGTGATCTCAGAGCTCTTGGTCATGACGTTGTAAGCCTCACGGTGGGCGAGCCAGATTTTGATACGCCAGACAATATTCAGCACGCGGCAACTGCGGCCATGAAGGCGGGTTTCACACACTACTCGCCGGTTGCCGGCATTCCTGAGTTGAAAGCAGCCGTCTCGAAAAAATTGAAGTCTGAAAACAATCTTGATTATTCGCCAGATGAGATCGTTCTCACCAATGGCGCCAAGCAGGCCATCGCCAATGCGGTTTTGTCCATCATTGATGTCGGCGACGAAGTCATCATGCTGGCGCCTTTCTGGGTGTCCTATGAAACCACTGTGCGCTTCGCCGGCGGAACTCCCATTGTTCTGCATTCCGACATCGGTGAAGGGTACAAGGTT
>CAZHCO010000341.1:0-32361 GCA_964530965.1 uncultured Aestuariivirga sp.
TCTTCTTCAACACTCGACATTAACTCTTCCTTTTGTGCCAGGCGGCGCATTAATACACTGGTCCGGCGATCAATGAAACGCTGGGTTAGCCTTTCATGCAACGCATCTGACAGTTTTTCTTCTATCTCGCGGGCGCGGTTCTGCCAATAGGCGGGGGCTTTCAGCCAATTGCTGCGATTGGCAATGAAGGTCCACGTCCTGACATGGGAGATGCGATTGGAGAGCGTATCTAAATCGCCCTCGGTATTTTCACAGTGCTGCAATTGGCGCGAAAACCAGTCTTCCGAAATATAGCCCGGCGGGCTTGCCAGGAACTGGAAAACGCGGCCCACGAGATGGGCGTGTTCGGCGGGGGAAATGTTGCGGTAGTCCGGCATCTGGCAGGCGGACCAGAGGAGCTCGACATCGTTCCTGGATTTGGCCAGGTCGGCGATGTCGGAATCACGCACCACGGCTTCCAGCGCCTGAATGTCGGGGCCGGCCTGGGCGCGGGTGAGGCCATCGTGCTGTGGAAAGGTGGTGAGGCTGCCGTGCAGGCGCTCAAGGGAACCGAAATCAAGATCGGGGTTGCGCCATTGCAATGAGCGAATGCTATCGAAATTGTGGTTCTCCAGACGGTCGATGGTTTCCTGCTCGAAGGCTCCGGCTTCACCGGTGCAGCCAAAGGTGCCGTCATTCATATAGCGCCCGGCGCGGCCTGCGACCTGGGCGAGTTCGCCTGGGTTAAGCTGGCGGTATTGAAAACCGTCAAATTTACGCGTGGCGGCGAAGGCCACATGATCCACATTCATGTTGAGGCCCATGCCAATGGCATCGGTGGCCACAATGTAATCCACATCACCCGATTGATAGAGAGCCACCTGGGCGTTGCGGGTGCGGGGCGAGAGGGCGCCCATCACGACGGCAGCACCACCATTCTGGCGCCTGATGAGTTCGGCTACGGAATAAACCATATCGGCGGAGAAGGCGACGATGGCTGATCTCCGTGGCAGGCGCGTCATTTTCTTTACGCCCGCATAGGTGAGCTTGGAAAAACGGGGTCTGGAGATGAAGCTGGTTTTCGGCAGCATGGCTTCGAGAATGGGCTTCATGGTTGCGGCACCCAGAAGCATGGTCTCTTCAATGCCGCGCCGGTGCAAAACCCGGTCAGTAAAGATGTGGCCGCGCTCAAAATCGGCGCAGAGCTGAACTTCATCGATGGCGAGGAATGGCACGTCGATGTCGGGTGGCATGGCTTCAACGGTTGCCACCCAATAACGAGGTGCTACCGGAATGATCTTTTCCTCGCCCGTGACTAGGGCAACCGCATGGTCGCCGACTTTCAGCCGCACGCGATCATAGATTTCGCGCGCCAGAAGCCGAAGCGGCAAGCCGATCATGCCGCCGCCATGGGCCAGCATGCGCTCCACGGCCAAATGGGTCTTGCCAGTATTGGTGGGGCCCAACACGGCGGTCACATTGCGGATTTGCGGCATGGCAATAAAGTAGTGGCTGAAAGCGTGATGTGCAAACCCAAACTGAACTAAATTCGGGCAAGAACCCGGCGCAAAGAGCCGAAACGCAGGCGGTACTGGGCTGGGGTCAAGCCAACCTTGCGGCGAAACAGGCGGCCGAAGAAGCTTGTATCCTCATAGCCCACTTCGTTGGCGATGGCTTCCACCGGCAGATCGCCGGTCTCCAGCATCTGCTTGGCTTCCTCAAGCCGGAGTGCTTGCACGTATTCGAGCGGCGTCATGCCGGTGGCATTGGCGAAGCGGCGCATGAAGGAGCGTTCCGGCAGTCCTGCCAGGTTGATCATGGCCGCCACCGGCGAGTGTGTCCGGTAATTTTGTGCCACCCAATCCTGGCATTTGTTAATGACCGCATCGCTCGTCTGGCGGAGCGACATCAGCGACGCGAAAGGCTGCTGACCGAGATCGTGCCACTGCAGCATGTAAACCTTGGCGACCTCCATCGCTTCCGTAAGGCCGACGTAACGGGCGATCAGATAGAGCGCCAGATCCTGCCAGCTTGACCCGCCGCCGGCCGTGACGATGCGCTGGGCCTCACCGCTCAGCACCAGCGACTGACGCAGATTTATCTTCACGCCGGGATAGTTGTTGGTGAATGACGACACATAGCCCCAATGGGTTGTCGCATCGCAATTGGTCAGCAATCCCGCTTCGCCCAGCAGCACCGCACCGGAGCAGGCACCGGCCAGCATTGCGCCGCCGTTGTGAACTTGCTTGAGCCAGGCGACTTCGGCGACGTAGAGGCCCGACAGGCTTTCACCAGGACTGACGTAGAAATCCGGAATACAGACGATATCCGGTCGTGGGCAATCCGAAAAATCATGGTGCGGTTTGATCCAGATGCCATTAGCCGCGGCAAATCCCTGGCGGCGGCGCGCGACGATGTAAGGACGCATGCGCTGTTCGCCCGCCACGCCGCTGGTAATGAATTGAAAGTCCCGCCCCGGCGAGGAAAACAGATCAAACATGCCATAGACCGTCGAAGCGGTAATTTCCGGCACCGCGAGGATTGCCACATTCAATGGGCCGTTCCGTTCCAACATGGCAGAAATGACCACTTTTCAACTTTTTCGACTTTAGTCCCTCTGTGCTGATTGAACTAATCTTTTTTCCAGTTTGGAGGACTGGATCATGGCACATGACAAATCCCGGTTGATCACAACCGCGCAAGTAGAAGGATTTCGCACGCAATTGCGCGGCGAGGTGCTGGACCCGTCAAGTCCTTCGTACGATGCCACGCGCGTGGTCTGGAATGGCATGATTGACCGCCGTCCGGCATTAATCGCGTGCTGCCGGAATGCCGCAGATGTTGCGACGTCGATCAATTTCGCCCGCGACCATGGTCTCGCCATCGCTGTTCGTTCCGGCGGGCATAATGTGGCCGGTTATGCGGTTTGTGACGGCGGGCTGATGATTGACATGTCGGCGATGAACGGGGTGCGCGTGGCCCCCGGGCTGGATCGCGCCATCGTTGAAGGCGGCGCCACATGGGGCGACGTTGATGCGGCGACCACGCCCTTCAACCGCGCTACCCCGGGTGGACTGATCTCAGGAACAGGCGTGGCGGGCCTCACGCTTTCCGGCGGAATCGGCTGGCTGCGCGGGAGGCACGGTTTGAGCTGCGACAACCTCATGGCTGCCGATATCGTGATCGCCGACGGCAAACTGGCCCATGCCAGCGAAACTGAAAACCCTGAGCTGCTCTGGGCCCTGCGAGGTGGCGGTGGCAATTTTGGCGTGGTGGTCAGCTTCGAATTCAAGCTGCATGAGGTAGAGCCGGAACTGATGTTTTGCGGACCCGCCTATCCGGAAGAGCGGGCCAATGAAATTATTCCCTTATGGCGTGATTTTATGAAAACGGCACCAGACAGGCTCAGTGGACTTGCCGAATTCTCGACGGTGCCGCAGGACCCCTCGATTCCTGAAAATGCCTGGGGCCGGCGCGTACTGGCACTTGCCCATGTCTATGATGGGCCAGCGGAGGAAGGCGAGCGCGTGGTTCAACCTTTGCGCAATTTTGGCGAGCCGCTGGTCGATTTCAGTGGCCGCATGCCCTATCGCACCATCCAGACGCTCTACGATGGGCTTTTTCCCAAAGGACGCGACCGTTGCTACTGGAAGTCCACTTATCTCAAGGGTCTCGACGATGGCATGGTTCACGAGATCACCTCGCGGATGGCGCAGCGCCCCTCCGAGATGACCTTTGCCTCCATCTGGAAATTCGGTGGTGCGGTTCAGGGCGTAGCCGCTAATGCTACTGCTTTTGGTGACCGTTCCATGCCTTTCATGCTGAGCCTCGATGCAATCTGGTCGAATTCCGCGGACGACGGTGCGAACATTGGCTGGGTCCGCAAATTCTGGGATGACATGCAGCGCCATTCGACGGGCCGGCTCTATCTCAACTTTCCCGGACATGGGGAAGGAACAAACCTCGTGCGCGACGCCTTTGGGGCGGAGGCCTATGGGCGGCTTCAGAAGGTGAAGCGCAAATATGATCCGCAAAATCTGTTCCACATGAACCAGAATATTTTGCCAGCGTAGGTGTTTCAATTCGCTCCACGCGTGAAAGATTTGGATTCAAAGCAGAACGAAGCCTGACCGAATCGCTGACTCATGATGGATTCATTTTATGTTCCCGGGTGATTCCCTGAGATTCGCGGATCGCTGATTCTGGGTTGGCCTGGGATTCGGTACTGAGGTCACAAAAAATTCAGCACTTGTCTTAAACTTTGTTTCCAACTGCTAACGAAGGGTAAAGCCCTTCAAGCGAATTGGACTTTTCCTGTTAACGAAGCGTTCTGGTTTGAGAACAGAAGGTGGGCGAATCGCGGATTGCCATATTTTCATGATTTGTTCTCGCAAGATATGGTATCCGGTTTGCCGCCTGCTACTAGAATCTAGTTCTGTTGCAAGGGTTTAGGGTGATTTTCCGAGGCCGCCATTAACCTGACTGTTCTAAAGCGGGACGGTGGTATTTAATGGAGAACATCGGTGTTCTGCTTGACCGGCGCTGGCTCTCCACTTATAGAAGCGCCAACCGAGCCGGACCCCACAAGGTCTGGCCTCATTTATATTGCGGAGTACGTATTATGGCTCGAGTTTGCGAGTTGACAGGCAAGAACCCACTGGCGGGCAACAATGTGAGCCATTCCAACAACAAGGTCAGACGGCGCTTTTTGCCCAACCTGTGCAATGTGAGCCTGATCAGCGATGCCATGGGGCTCACCTATCGTTTCCGCGTCAGTGCCAATGCGCTCAAGACGGTTGAGCATCGCGGCGGGCTTGATGCCTTTCTTTTGAAGGCAGACACGAGTGAGCTTTCGGATAAGGCCCGCAAGCTCAAGAGCTCGATTGCCAAGAAGCTGGAAGAAAAAGCTGCCGCTTAAGCGCTTCGAGTTTTTGATTGGTAAAAGCCGCTCCAAAATGGGCGGCTTTTGTTTTAAGCTGATGCCATGAGCAAGCCACCAAAGCGACATTCACCGACGGCGACGCGCGATGGCGAGCCGATTGTTCATCCCTCGGCCGTTTTGCGAAATGCGAAATTGGGGCGCTTTACCGAGATTAAAGAGCGTGTAGCATTTTCCGACTCTGAGCTTGGTGATTATTCTTACGTCGAGCGCCAGGCGGAAGTGATCTATGCGCAGATTGGGAAATTCTGCGCCATAGCCGCGAATGCGCGGGTCAATGCGCTTGAACATCCCCTGGAGCGGGTGAGCCAGCACAAGATCACCTACCGGGCCAATGAGTATTTCCTGGGCGCCAAGCTTGACAGCGAATTTCGGGCGCGGCGGCAGGGGCAACTGGTTGAAATTGGCCACGATGTTTGGATTGGGCATGGGGCCATCGTGAAGCCGCGGGTGAAGATTGGCCACGGAGCCGTTGTGGCGGCGGGCGCCATTGTGACGCACGACGTGTCGGCTTATGCGATTGTTGCAGGGGTTCCGGCAAAATTCATGCGCTGGAGGTTTGAGCCGAAGCTCAGTGCACGGATCATAACGCTTGGCTGGTGGGACTGGGAGCATGACAGGCTGGCGGATGTTGTCGAAGACATGCGTTTGCTCAGCGCTGATGCATTTCTCGAAAAATATCAGGCCTAAGACTTAGGGGCGCGATAGAACACGAGCGTGGGTTCGCCCTTGTAGGTGGTTTCCAGCATTCTGACGAAACCGATCTTTTCGGCGACGCGGATTGAACCTGTGTTTTCGGGTGCAATCATGGCAGATGTTTCCTTCCCGGCGAAATGGGCATCTCCCCAGGCAGCAATTGCCTGCAAGGCTTCGGTTGCATAACCCCTGCCATGGACTGCAGTCTTGAGAGCCCAACCCAATTCTGGGCGTCCGTCGAGGGGCGGATCGATGTCACGGTGATAATCGGCAAAGCCCATCTCGCCCAAGAAGTTTCCGGTGGCCCGCTCTTCCACCGCCCAATAGCCGTAACCCAGCAGACGCCAATGGCCGGAATAGCGGAGCAGCCTGCTCCAGGCTTCTTCACGTGTTGACGGACGGCCGATGATGTGGCGATAGACAGCGGGTTCAGACCACATGGCGTGGAGGGCGTCAAAATCCAGAAGGGTATGTTCCCGCAAGATCAGGCGATCAGTCCGGATATGGGGGATGGCGTTCATGGGGTGTAGGCAAATTGCAGCAGGAGAGTTCTCTGCACATCGGTCTTGAAATTATTGTCTGAAAGAATATTGACGCGAAGCTCGCCATTCCGCTCGCACACCGCAAGGCCCTCCATGTTGTCGATTGCGTAAAAAGGAATCTTCACCTCCAACAACGTCTCCAGCGCAACAGTTTTGCCGGCACCAATGTCACGCGCTGAAAGGCGGCCGATGGCCATGCCAGGCAAGGTTGTGAGGCCGTAGCTGCGCTGCAGTATCAGCACGTCACCATCGGGGAGAATGGCAAGATCGGTTATCTTGTAATTTTCGAGTTGCCTGATTGAAAACGCGGTGCTGCGTTTGCCATTCCAAACCCACGCTTTGGTGGAGCCTTCCGTGTCGAAATTACTTTCAGCGACCGCCAGGTAATTGCCTGCGAGCGCTCCTGTGCCGAAATAGCCAATGGATTCGAGCTCGCCGTTTCGCGGGCCCTTTGCAATTTCCTTAGGAGGGTTGAGACTTAGGAATCTGGCCTTGACGCCCTTGCCGGCGAGATCGTAGGCGCCAACGCGGGCGCGGGATTCAAAGCCAACAATGGTCTTTCCACCGGGGCCTGCGGCTATTGCTTCGGCATCGCCCCAGAGTTTGCCTAGTGGTGGTTTTCCCCTATCGTCGAGAATGGGAGCAATGGAGCTGGAGGTGAGGCCGGACAGAACATTTCCGGTGTAGGCGACATCGGCTGTGATCCAGCGGCCCGCATCGCTTACGGCACGCAATGAGGTGCATTCATCAGCCATCACCAGGCCCGACAGGCCGCCGAATTTTTTGTTTGAGCTGGTGAGTTCGATCCCGCCGCGCCAGATCAAGGGGCCGAAGCTCGTGGCATTCGTGAGGAGCGCGAAGCGATCGAGATTGGCTGATGTAATGGTCAATGGCTCGGCAAACGCAGTTGACGCGGCAAGACCAGCGAGAAATCCCACTGAACGTAAAAAAGCTCTCACGCGCGGGCACGCCGACGCGGGGGTTGGACTGCGCGCTTGTCCTGGGGGCCGTTTTCCTCGAAGAGCTCGGCCAGTTTCTCGGTCATGGCACCGCCCAATTCTTCTGCGTCGATGATGGTCACAGCGCGCTTGTAGTAGCGCGTCACGTCATGGCCGATGCCGATGGCGATAAGCTCAATGGGGGATCTTCCTTCGATGTCGGCGATCACCTGGCGCAGGTGCCGCTCCAGATAATTTCCGGAGTTGACCGAGAGGGTTGAATCATCAACCGGCGCGCCATCGGAAATCACCATGAGAATGCGGCGCTGTTCCGAGCGCGCCAGCAGGCGGTTGTGGGCCCAGATCAGGGCTTCGCCATCGATATTTTCTTTCAACAAGCCCTCACGCATCATGAGGCCGAGATTGCGCCTTGCCCGCCGCCAGGGCTGATCGGCGGATTTGTAAATGATGTGGCGCAGGTCATTAAGGCGGCCCGGATTTGCTGGCTTTCCAGCGCCTAGCCATTTTTCGCGGGACTGGCCCCCCTTCCAGGCCTTGGTGGTGAAGCCCAGAATTTCAACTTTCACGCCGCAGCGCTCGAGGGTTCTGGCGAGGATATCGGCACAGGTTGCGGCAACGGTTATGGGGCGGCCACGCATGGAACCGGAATTATCGAGCAGCAGGGTCACCACGGTATCGCGGAATTTTGTATCCTGTTCCACTTTGAAAGAAAGCGGATGCATGGGATCAATGACAATGCGCACAAGGCGGGCCGTGTTAAGCACGCCTTCTTCAAGATCGAAATCCCAGGAACGATTTTGTTGGGCCATGAGGCGGCGCTGCAAGCGATTGGCAAGGCGCGCCACGACGCCTTGCAGGTTGGACAATTGCTTGTCGAGATAATTGCGGAGCCGCGTCAGCTCTTCGGTGTCGCACAGGTCTTCGGCGGCAATTTCTTCGTCGAACTGATTGGTGTGGACCTTGTAAAAATTATCGTTTGACAGCGACGAGAAGGGAAGCTGCGGCCGCCAGGGTTCTTCGCCATCGTCCTGTTCCTCACCCTCCATGTCATCGGCGGTGTCGTCCACGTCCATCTGTTGGGAATCCATTTCGGAAGCGTCGGTGTCGCCTTCGGACTCCTGCAACTCTTCGGCGGCCGACTGCTGGCTCTCCTGCTCCTCGCCATCGGGAGATTCCTGACGCTCGCCCGCATCTGGGTCGGGCTCGTCCTGATTATCGGTTTCGTCCGACTGGTCCGGATCGTCGCCAAGCTCGTCAGCCATGTCGAGGGCGGCGATGATATCGCGGGAAGCGCGTGCAAATTCTATTTGATCGTGGATGGCGTTGCCGAGATTGCTGAGGCGGCTTGCGGCTTTCTCCTCAATCCAGGGACGCCAGAGATCAACGTACATCTTGGCATTGGCTGGCGGGGCTTCGCCGGTCAGGCGCTCACGCACCATGAGGGCCACGGCTTCTTCAAGGGGCGTATCCTTGCGGTTGCTGGAACGGTTGACGACGGCCTTGGCAAAGCGGTCTTCCAGGGCGGCATTTAGATTTTGCGCCATGCCCGGCATGGCATTTGCGCCCAGCGCTTCAATGCGGGCCTGTTCCACGGCTTCGAATACGGCGCGGGCGTTTTTTCCTTCGGGCCGGTACTTGCTGTGAATCTGGTCGGAGTGATTGGAAAGCCTGAGGGCGAAGCTATCGGAGAGCCCGCGGGTGATGGCGATATCTTTAGGTGTGAACTGATTGGTGACTTGCGGAAGCTTGGCCTTGTTGCCAGAAAGTGCGGGCACTTCATTGCCGAAGCTCACGGTGAGTTCCGGATCGTCGGCAATGGTTTTCATCGCGGTCGTCAGGACACGCTTGAATTCCTCTGCTCTGCCTTCACGGGTCTCTGCCATTGGCGCATGTGTCTTCAGGCAATAGTCACATGGGCGGATGATTCGGGCAATTCCTCGCCAAAGCAGCGCTGATAGAACTCGGCCACGATGGGGCGTTCAAGCTCATCGCACTTGTTCAGGAATGTCAGCCGGAAGGCAAAGCCAAGATCGCCAAATATGTCAGCGTTCTGGGCCCAGGTGATAACGGTTCTGGGGCTCATCACAGTTGAGACATCGCCTTGCATGAAAGCGTTGCGGGTGAGATCTGCAATGCGCACCATGTTGGCGATGGTCTTCTTGCCCTTTTCAGTGTCGTAGTTCTTGCATTTGGCCAGGACGATGCCGGTTTCCTCGGCATGGGGCAGATAGTTCAAGGCAGAGACAATGGACCAACGATCCATCTGGGCCTGATTGATCTGCTGGGTGCCGTGATACAGGCCAGTGGTGTCACCTAGGCCTACGGTATTGGCCGTTGAGAAGAGGCGAAACGCCTTGTGGGGGCGAATGACTTTCGACTGGTCAAGCAGGGTGAGCTTGCCGGAGGATTCCAGAATACGCTGGATGACAAACATCACGTCGGGGCGGCCCGCATCGTATTCGTCAAAGACAAGCGCCACATTGCGCTGGTAGGCCCAAGGCAGGATGCCTTCGCGGAATTCGGTGATCTGCTTGCCATCCTGCAGCACGATGGCATCCTTGCCGATGAGATCGATGCGGCTGATGTGGCTGTCGAGATTGATGCGGATACAGGGCCAATTCAGCCGGGCTGCAACCTGCTCAATATGGGTTGATTTGCCGGTGCCGTGGTAGCCGGTGATCATGACGCGGCGATTGAAAGCAAAGCCTGCGAGGATAGCCAGCGTGGTGTCGCGGTTGAAGAGATAGTCTTCATCCAGATCGGGCACGTGTTCGGTTGCCGTGGCATAAGACGGCACGATCATGTTTGTTTCAAAGCCGAAGAGCTGGCTGACCGACGCCGTAGCATCGGGCATTCCGTGGGCTTCACCATTTGCCATAATATTCATCTGTTCATTCTTCTCTTCCGAGCGTGTCATGGAATGCTCTGGGTTCTAAACGGTTCGAGGGAGCGCGGCAAGTTCCGGGCACTAAGCACACTAGCAGAAACCGCTGGCCCGCAATGTGTCGTAGGCATGGATCACCGCTTTCAGGGTGTCTTCGTTCTCGCGCGAGCCGCCGTTGGCATCGGGGTGCAAGCGCTTCACAAGGGTTTTATACTGGGCCTTGGCTTTTTCTGCCGTGGCATTTTCGTCCAGCCCCAAGGTGTTTAGTGCCTTGATTTCATTTTTGCGCAGGCTTCGGCCCAGTTTGGGATGCACATTGTCGGCGGCTTGGGTGAACATGGCATAGGGATCGTTCACATTCCGGGCCTTGCGCCGCACGCCATTGATATTGGCATAGGCATTCTGGCCCAATTTCCAGGTGGGCCGATGGCCGGTCTGGGCATCCTTTTGGAAGCCCGCTACGGCGTCATCCTTCATGCCGTCAAAATAGTTATAGGTCTTGTTGTACTCCTGCACATGCTGGGTGCAGTAGTTATGGAATTGCCCTTCGGCGCCACGCCCCTTGGGGGCCTTGTGGCGTGACGGCTTCTCGCAACCCGGCCATTCGCACATGGTGGGCGCCGGCGGTTCCTTCTTGTTCGGACCAGTTTTGATGCGAATCTTGTCGAAATATTTTGAATCAAGTTTCATGGGGCATGATTATGGGGATATGAAGCAAAAGTCGCAACCCTGAACCGCACTGGACGCAAAATGATTTTAGGACTGGTTGGAAAATCACTGGAGGCCAAGCTGCAGGCGGCGTTTGCGCCTATTGCTTTGGAAGTTATTGATGAATCTTCCCAGCATCAGGGCCATGCAGGGGCGCGGCCCGACGGGGAAAGCCATTTCCGGGTCAGAATAGTCGCGGCGGCGTTCAAAGGCAAATCACGGGTTGAGCTGCACCGCATGATTAACCAAGTTTTGGCACTCGAACTGAAGGAACGGGTGCATGCGCTGGCGATTGAGGCAACTGCTCCAAAAGACTAGCCGGAGTTTTCCGGGGTCAGTTTTACTGACGTTACCTGATGCTTGCGTTTTTTTAGAACCTCCAGGCGGAAGCCGTGAAAATTGAAAACCTGGCCTACGTCCGGGATCATGCGGGCGTCGTGGATGACGAGACCGGCAATAGTTGTCGCCTCCTCGTCTGGAAGGTACCAGTTGAAGGCACGGTTGAGATCGCGCAATGGCACGGTGCCTTCAACGATGTAAGAACCATCGTCCTGTGGCTTGATGCCGGAGGCGACGGTGTCATGCTCGTCCTTGATGTCGCCAATAATTTCTTCGATGATATCTTCGAGGGTGATAAGCCCCTGCACCTCACCGTACTCATCTACAACGATGGCGAAGTGAGTCTTGCGCCTGAGGAATGCCTTGAGTTGATCGGCGAGGGGACGCGTATCGGGCACAAACCAGGCGAGGCCCATAACATCTTCGATTTTGATCTTTGCGGAATCCCCATCGTTTTCCTGCAGGGCGGCAAAGAGATTTTTTGCGTGCAGGATTCCAACGATATTGTCCTGCTTGTCCTTCCATACGGGAAAACGCGTATGACCGGATTTCAAAACCTGTTTCACGATTTTTTCAGTCGTGTCGGATGCGTCGATGGACATCATCTTGGTGCGGTGGATCATGGCATCCAGCACCTCGAGATCCTGAAGATCGAGAATGCCGCCCAGCATGTTGCGGTCCTGGGAGATGAAGGCGCCTTCGTTGTAGTGAAGATCAATGGTGCCGCGCAGTTCATCATGGGCCGACAGTACGTCGTTTACGTTCGACACATTGGCGCCGAAAACCGCGAGAACTTTCTTTACAATGTACTCAACGGCGATCACCACGGGGCCGAAGACGGCTACGAGCACGCGCATGATGGGCGCTACGGCAAGCGCTACGCGATCAGGATAGGCGATGGCGTAGGTCTTGGGCATGACTTCACCGAAGATCAGTACAAGGACGGTCATTGCCGCAGACGCAATGACAGCACCGCTGTCGCCGAAGGTCTTGATGAGGATTGCGGTGGCGACGGCCGATGCCGTAATGTTGGCGACATTGTTGCCCAACAGGATTGCGCCGATGAGCCGCTCGCGGGTTTTGGTCAGGCGTAATACGAGCGAGGCGCGCCAGCTTCCGCGGCGCTCCAGTTCTGTAAGGCGGGCTCTTGAGGTGGCCGTCATTCCTGTTTCAGCGGCGGAAAAAAATGCCGATACGAGAAGCAGGAGAAAGATTGTGACAGCTGCCATGCCAATGTCGAAACTCATCTTCTCTTAAAATCCTCCTGTAGAAATTCGGTCACTTTTTCATCTGGAATGTTTTTGGCAATGAAAGCATCGCCAATCGCGCGCGCGAGAATGAATGTCAGCTTGCCACTTTGGGCCTTCTTGTCCTGCCGCATGATGGCAACGAGATCGGCAATGGGGGGAAGCGGTCCCTCAATATCGCTCATATGGGTGGGAAGGCCAACGCTTTTCAAGTGTTTGGCAACCCTGTCAGCCGTGCCCGGTTTGCAATGTTTCAAGTGTTCCGAAAAACGAAAGGCCTGGACCATGCCGATGGAAATACCTTCGCCGTGCAGGAGTCGGTTGCTGTAGCCGGTGGCAGATTCAAGGGCGTGGCCGAAGGTGTGGCCGAGATTGAGAAGGGCGCGAACGCCTTGCTCGGTTTCATCTTCGGCAACAATGGCGGCCTTGGCGCTGCAGCTTTTGTTGATGGCGTGAGCGCGAGCCTGGGCGTCACCACGCATCAAGAGTCCGGCATTGGTTTCCAGCCACTCGAAGAATGAAAGATCGCCCAAGAGACCATACTTCGCCACCTCTGCATAACCGGCAGCGAGTTCGCGGCGGGGCAGTGTTGCAAGCAGGCTGGTGTCGGCAAGAACTTTCACGGGCTGCAGAAAGGCACCAATGAGGTTTTTGCCATGGGCGGAGTTGATGCCGGTTTTACCGCCAACGGAAGAATCAACCTGGGCCAGAAGCGTTGTTGGAATCTGGATGAAGTCAATGCCACGCCTGAGAATGGCTGCTGCAAAGCCTGCGAGATCGCCAATCACACCACCACCGAGAGCAATAATCCTGTCGCGCCGTTCAACGCCTGATACCAAAAGTTTTTCGCACAAATCAGACAGTGCGGCGAAGCTTTTGGTTTTTTCGCCGGCGGACAAAATGATGGCAACCGATTTGATGCCTGCCGCAGCGAGGGAAGCTTCCAGTGTCTTGAGATGGTGGCGCGCCACATTTTCATCTGTGACAATTGCGGTGAAGGGACGGTTCAGAAGAGGAGCAATGTAGCTACCTGTTTCCTGCAACAGGTTTTCTCCGATATGGATATCATAGGACCTGTTCCCGAGATTAACGGAGACAGTGTCGCGGCGCTTGTCGTTACTGTGCGGCATTGTTTAACCGTTCCCAACCCGGCCAT
Organism: uncultured Aestuariivirga sp.; assembly: GCA_964530965.1. Classification (GTDB taxonomy): domain Bacteria; phylum Pseudomonadota; class Alphaproteobacteria; order Rhizobiales; family Aestuariivirgaceae; genus Aestuariivirga. Next base: position 13,450 of record CAZHCO010000341.1, read on the forward strand.
TTGGCCAGAACCTTGATGACTTCGTTGACCATTTGCGTGTGCTGCACATCCCGGCTTTCGATTGTTACATCGGCCGTGGAATAGACGGGATAGCGCTGGTCCATCAGTTTCTGCATGACAGCTTCCGGATCCTCGGTCTGAAGCAGGGGACGATCGGCGCGTTTCATCACGCGTTTCATGAGCAGCGGCAGATCGGCCTTTAGCCAGACAGAAATGCCATGGGCATGAATGCTCTGGCGGGTTTCCTCGTTGATAAAGGCGCCTCCACCCGTCGACAGGATTTGTGCGCCGTTTTCAATCAGGCGCGAGATCACGCGACGCTCGCCTTCGCGAAAATAGGCCTCACCATGATCGTTAAAAATTTCGGGGATGGTCTTGTCGGCGGCAACCTCGATTTCATGGTCGGCATCGACAAAGGGTATTTCCAGCTTTTCAGCGAGCCTGCGGCCAATGCTTGATTTGCCGGCCCCCATGAGGCCGACAAGCACGATCGGGCGATTTCCGAGCTTTTCGCGGATATCTTCTATCTCCTTTGAGAGAGACCGCCGTGCCATATTTACCATTCCTTGTGTTGCCGGAGCTTTTAGAACGGCAGGGGCCGATGCGCCAAGGCTTTTGATTGGGTAGTCATTTCATGGCATCTGGGATAGATTGCCGACTGATTTGGAGATTAACGCGTGCCTGACAGCCTTCGATTCCTGTTTGTTGTTCTCATGTTGGCTGGTGCTGTTTACGGAGCCGTATGGGGATTGGCGAATTTTCCACCTGAGCAGTCGGAAGTTGTGAAGTCCTTGCCCCATGAAAAACTCAGGCAGAGATAAAACACAAAAAAACACGACGCAAAACCGGCATGTGGACCGGTTTCTGGAGATGATGAGTGCCGAGCGCGGGGCTGCAGAAAACTCCCTGCAGGCCTATGGGCGCGATCTCACGCATTATGTGGCGTTTCTTGAGGCGCGGGGTGCCTCGCTCCTGGCATCTTCAAGCGATGACATTCGGGCTTATCTGGCAAGTCTCGAAGACCATGGTTTTGCCCGCACGACCGCGGCCCGGCGGCTTTCAGCGGTGCGCCAGTTTCACCAGTTTATTCACGGCGAAGGCATTGTAACGGCAAACACCGCAGCCATTGTCGAAAGCCCGAAGGCGGGCCGGCCCTTGCCCAAAACGCTCTCGATCCAGGATATCAATTTGCTGTTGGCCGAGGCGCGCTCGCGGGTTGGCAAAGCCGAAGGCAAGGCGCGTTTCAAAGCGGAACGGCTTTATTGCCTGCTGGAATTGTTGGCGGCCACAGGGCTCCGTGTTTCTGAACTTGTGGGGCTCACGGTTCGGGCGGTGACCTCGGATGATGCCTTTCTCGCTATTCGCGGCAAGGGTGGCCGTGAGAGGCTTGTGCCAATCTCGGATCAGGCGAGGAAAGTGCTTAAGGACTACCTCAAAACTCTAGGTGCAGAAGCAAAGTGGCTGTTTCCTTCCCATGGGGCCAGCGGCTGTCTCACACGCCAGCATTTTGCCCTTGAGTTGAAAACCCTGGCAGCGGCTTGCGGAATTGACGCGAGCAGGATTTCACCCCATGTGCTGCGCCACGCCTTCGCCAGCTATTTGCTGGAATGCGGGGCGGATCTGCGGGCCGTTCAGCAAATGCTGGGGCATGCGGATATTTCAACCACACAGATTTATACCCATGTGCAGGCGGGGCGCCTGCAGGCAGTGGTGGAAAGCCACCATCCATTAGCTAAGAAAAGTTGACTTTATGGCGTCCGGCGGCCACATCTGGCGCGAAACAAAAGCCAATTCCTTCAACACCCTTTGAGGCGGCATGATCTACCTGGACTTTGAAACGTCGGTTACCGAGCTCGAAGGAAAAATAGCCGAATTGCGGGCTCTCGCTGCCGGGGACGCAACGGTCTCAATTGCCGATGAAGTCAAGGCCCTTGAGAAGAAGGCCTCCAAGAGCCTGGCTGATCTCTATGTGAATTTGACGCCCTGGCAGAAGACCCAGGTGGCGCGGCATCCGGACCGGCCCCACACCCTTGCTTACATCAACGGATTAATCACCGACTATGTGCCCATGGCTGGGGACCGAAAATTTGCCGAGGATTTTGCGGTTGTCGGCGGGCTTGGGCGGTTTCGCGGATCCTCGGTTGTGGTGATCGGCCAGGAAAAGGGGGCCGATACGCAATCGCGCCTCAAGCACAATTTTGGCATGGCGCGACCCGAGGGCTATCGCAAGGCGGTGCGGCTTATGGAACTGGCCGAGCGCTTTGGCATTCCGGTGATCACTTTTGTGGATACGGCAGGGGCCTATCCGGGCATTGACGCGGAAGAGCGGGGCCAGGCGGAAGCCATCGCGCGTTCCACCGATTGCTGCATGGGGCTTGGCGTGCCCTTGGTTTCGCTGATTATCGGTGAAGGCGGGTCCGGGGGGGCAATTGCCATTGCGACGGGCAACAGCGTGCTGATGATGGAGCATGCAATTTACAGCGTCATTTCGCCGGAAGGGGCAGCCAGCATTTTATGGCGTGATGCGGGCAGGGCGAAGGACGCGGCGGCGGCCCTGAAGATCACGGCGCAGGATTTGAAAAAACTCGGGGTAATTGACGATATCGTTAATGAACCGTTAGGAGGCGCGCACCGGCAGCCAGAACAGGCGATCTCTTCAGCTGGCGAGATGATTGCGCGGATCCTGGAAGCCTTCGCGGGCGTTTCGCCAGAGGTTTTGCGAACCCAGAGGCGCGAGAAATTTCTGGCGATTGGGCGGGGAGTTTAGAAAGATATGGCTTTTTCTTCGTGAGTGATTGCGAGGAGGCCCGTCATTACGTCAGGCAAAAAGGCCCACTAAAATGTCAAACATCGATTCCTTGACGGTGTCAGCAAGTAATGATGCGACGGGAATCACCATTAGGCCCATGCTGCCTGCAATGAGACCATACTCAATTGCAGTCGCTCCGCTTGTGTCGCGGACAAAGACCTTCATGAGGGACTTAATATTCTTCATTATGGCAACCCTGGTTTACAGCATCAGATGAGATCAACATATTCCCGACTTGTTTTAGGAGTGTTAATTCTTTGCCTCCTTTTGTATCGATTGGTCCATTTTGAGGCTATTTTTGTGTGGTGAGATGATTACTAACCTATCGAGACGGGCCCTGCTGAAGGGCATTTGCGCAGCACCGCTGGCAACAGGTATTGCCAGGGCCAATTCGCCTGCCGAGCTCAAAATTGATTCACGAATTATTGAGGTTAACGGCCGTGCCGCGAAAGTTTTTGGCATTGCAAACAGCCGGGGCGGAAATGGTTTTTCCCTCATGCTGGGGGAGCGGTTTCAGGCACGGGTCCGGAATGATTTAGCCGAGGAAACCTTGTTGCATTGGCATGGTTTGAACCCACCCTCCGCCCAGGACGGGGTTCCCATGCTTTCGCAGGCACCGATAAAGCCGGGCGGATACTTCGACTATGATTTTGAGAATACGCGCTCGGGCACCCATTGGATGCATTCCCATATGGGATTGCAGGAGCAGCGGCTTTTGGCAGCACCATTGATTGTACGCGAAACGGCAGAACCCCTGTTTGATGAACAGGAGCACGTGGTGTTGCTCCATGATTTCAGTTTCAGCGATCCGCGGGAAATCATGGCGGAGTTGAAAGGTGGCGGAGGGCATGGGTCACATAACATGCCCGGCATGCTCAATGACATCCCCTATGACGCCTATCTGGCCAATGACCTGACGCTTGCCGATCCGGAGGTGGTGAGCGTTGAGAAGGGCGCACAGATCCGTATACGGATTATCAATGGGTCGGCGGCCACCAACATGTGGGTTGATTTAGGAGCGCTTGCTGGTGAATTGATCGCGGTTGATGGCAATGCGATCTATCCCATAAAGGGTTCCCTGTTTCCCCTGGCCATCGCGCAAAGGGCTGATATCCGCCTGCGGATTTCTGAAGGCGGCGGCGCGTGGCCCATTCTATTCAGGGCTGAAGGCCTCGCGGCGCGCGCTGGCATTTATCTCGCAACGCAAGGCGCCGGGATTGCAAAGCTTTCCAGCGAGGGAGACGTGACGCCGGAACTGAACGTGGCGCAGGAGATGAGGCTCCGATCCGTTGCGGCGCTTCCGCCCGAACCGGTTACGCGAACTGAAATTCTTGACCTGACCGGCGGAGGGTCGGATTACCTCTGGGGCCTCGATGGCAAGTCTTCCATGCATGATACAATTTTTACCGTGCGCGAAGGCGAGCGCATTGAAGTTGTCATGCGTAACCAAACCGGCATGGCGCACCCCATGCACCTGCATGGACATTATTTCAAAGTGGCAGCAATCAACAACGTGGCTATCGAAGGCGCGCTGCGTGACACCGTGCTGGTTCCGCCCTCAACGTCCGTCACCATCAGATTTGCCGCTGACAATCCGGGAAACTGGGCCTTTCACTGTCACCATCTTTACCACATGAACGCGGGCATGATGGGGGCAATAAGGTATTCCAATGCGGCTTAGTGAGATTACGCAAAAGTACCGTGGCAATGTTTGTATTTCTTTCCCGAGCCGCAGGGGCAGGGTTCATTGCGGGCGACTTTGCCCCAGGTTTCCGGTCTTTTTGGATCAAGGGCGACTGCCGTTGTGGCGGATTCCTGGCCGAAAGCCGGGAAGCCTTCGCCCACATCGTCCTCGCCTGAAATGGCGTCGATGTGATGGGCCTGCATGAAGGGAAGATCTTCCTCTTCGGGCAGCATGTTATCTGCCGCCTGAGACTGAATTTCAACGCGCATGACCTGGGCGGTGGAGATTTCACGCAGTTTGGAGATCATCGCCTCAAAGAGATTAAAGCCTTCGGACTTGTATTCATTGAGCGGGTCGCGCTGGCCGTAACCCCGCAAGTGAATGACCTGGCGCAATTGCTCAACGGTTACGATGTGATCACGCCAGAGCTGATCCAAGGTTTGCAGGACGACGGCTTTCTCCACCTGCTGCATGATGGCGGGGGTAAATTTTTCGCGCTTGGCGAAATAGAGATCATCGGCCGCCTTCTTCACGCGCTCGCGGATTTCCTCGTCGGCAATGCCTTCTTCCTTGGCCCAATCTTCGATGGGGAAATCGATTGCCACGACTTCACGCAGGCGCTGGCGAAGTTCAGCGGTTTGCCATTGTTCGGCATAGGAATTGTCGGGCATGTGCTTTGAAATGAGATCGTCGATCACCTGATGGCGCATGTCGTCCACGGTTTCGGAGACGTCCTCGCCCTTCATGATGCCGATGCGCTGCTCAAAGATCACCTTGCGCTGGTCGTTCATCACGTTGTCGAATTTCAGGAGGTTTTTGCGGATGTCGAAGTTTCTGGCCTCAACTTTCTGCTGGGCCTTTTCAAGCGCCTTGTTGATCCATGAATGGACAATGGCTTCGCCTTCCTTGAGGCCCAGTTTCTGTAACATAGAGTCCATGCGCTCGGAACCGAAGATGCGCATCAAATCATCTTCAAGCGAGAGATAGAATCTGGAGCGGCCGGGATCGCCCTGGCGGCCCGAACGGCCGCGCAGCTGGTTGTCAATGCGGCGGCTTTCATGGCGCTCAGTGCCGATGACGAAGAGGCCACCGGCGGCTATGACCTTCTGCTTGTCGGCTTCGATTTCAGCTGCGATGGCGGCAATGCGCTTGGTGCGCTCTGCTCCTTCCGGAACATCGGCCAATTCCGTTGCAATGCGCATGTCCAGATTGCCACCGAGCTTAATGTCGGTGCCGCGGCCAGCCATGTTGGTGGCGATCGTAACGCCACCGGCGATGCCAGCCTGCGCAATGATCGCCGCTTCCTGTTCGTGGTAGCGCGCGTTCAAAACGTTATGCGGCACGCCAGTTGACTTGAGCATGGCAGCAAGGGTTTCGGATTTCTCGATTGACGTCGTGCCCACCAGAACCGGCTGGCCGCGCTCGCGGGAATCCTTGATAGTTTCGATGATGGAGGCATATTTCTCACGCGCCGTGCGATAGACTTCATCATCTTCATCTTTGCGGTCCACGGGCATGTTGGTTGGGACCTCGATGACCTCAAGCTTATAGATATCCATGAATTCGTCGGCTTCGGTTGAAGCGGTACCGGTCATGCCCGCCAGTTTCTTGTAAAGCCTGAAATAATTCTGGAACGTGATTGAGGCGAGCGTCACGTTTTCAGGCTGAATGGCGGTGTGCTCCTTGGCTTCGAGGGCCTGGTGCAGGCCTTCGGAATAGCGCCGCCCCGGCATCATGCGTCCGGTGAATTCATCAATGATGATCACCTGATTATCCTTGACGATATAGTCCTTGTCGCGCTGGAACAGCTTGTGGGCGCGCAGCGCCTGTTGCACGTGATGGACGATGGTGACATTCTCGGCATCGTAAAGATTGTCGCCTTTGAGCAGGCCCGCAGCACCCAGAACCTGCTCGAGATGTTCGTTGCCCTTCTCGGTCAAGGTGCAGGAACGCTGTTTTTCATCGAGCTCGTAATCATCCGGCGTCAGCTCCGGAATATACTTATCCAGGGTATTATAGAGATCAGACTTGTCATCAAGGGGGCCGGAAATAATCAAGGGTGTTCTAGCTTCATCAACAAGGATTGAATCCACTTCGTCCACGATGGCGTAGTTGTGGCCGCGCTGGACCATCTCGTTCAGGTGATACTTCATGTTATCGCGGAGGTAATCAAAGCCCAACTCGTTGTTGGTGGCGTAGGTTACATCGCAGGCATACATCTGGCGGCGTTCGGTGTCCGACAGGTCATGGATGATAACGCCGGTGGTGAGGCCCAGGAAATCATAGATCTTTCCCATCCAGGCGGCGTCGCGCTTGGCCAGGTAGTCGTTGACGGTGACGACATGAACGCCTTTGCCTTCGAGGGCATTGAGATAAACGGCAAGGGTTGCGACCAGTGTCTTGCCTTCACCGGTTTTCATTTCTGAAATGGCGCCGTCGTTCAGGACCATGCCGCCGATCATCTGCACATCGAAATGGCGCATGCCGAGGGCGCGCTTGGAGGCTTCACGGACGACGGCAAAAGCCGGAACCAGCAGGTCCTCAAGGGTTTTGCCGGCAGCGAGTTCGGCCTTGAAGCCCGCGGTTTTGGCCTTTAGCTCAGCATCCGAAAGACCTTCAAATTCGGCTTCCAGCTGGTTCATTTCCTCGACAGGGCCACGATATTTCACGACCTTGCGATCGTTGGTTGTGCCGAAGATTTTTGCCGCGATTGACCGCAGTCCGAGCATGTGATTCGTTCCTTGTTTCGGGAGGACCCCGTGAAGATTGGTGTCAAGAATTGCAGCCTGATAAGGCTTCGGTTCCCAAAGGTCTAGACCCAGTTGTAGGGTTGCAACACATGGCAATTCGACCTCCGGGCATAATTGGGGGCGGATTCCAGATATTTCAATGTGTTGCAGGGCAGCAACAGGTGCCCATTCTGCAGGCCTGCCCTCTTGCGCGGGCGGTTCAACAAGACCAATGTGCGCGGCGATTTGGCTTTGGAGCCGCCTCGAGAGACAAGAATAATCGGCTTATTCTTGCCTCTATTGGTGGTCATTGAGCGTTGCGGCGGGACTTGGTCCCGTACGGTAAATAGAATTTGGACGATGGGTCTCATGCCACGCATTCAGGATTATGTGAAGATTGCACTGCTGACTGGTCTTCTGGGTGCTGCCATGGCGCCGGTTGCCACGGCGCAGGACGCGAAAGTAGATACGGTTGTGGCCATCGTCAATGGCTATGAGATCAAGATATCAGAAGTGCAGATGGCCACCGATGACATTATCGGCCAGCTGCCCGACTTGCCGCCGAAACTGCGCTATCCCTTCGTTGTGGAGTTTCTGGTCGAGCGTCATTTGCTGGCCCAGCTGGCGGTGAAGGAAGGCATTTCGGATACGGACGAATATAAGCGTCGCCTGGCCCTCTATCAGGCCAAAGCCCTGCGCGACGCTTACTTTTTTCAGAAGATTCGTCCCCAGGTAACAGACGAAGAGATCAAAGCTGCCTATGACTCGGAATCGGCAAAAGTAGCGCAAACGGAGCGGGTGCGCGCGCGGCATATTCTTCTGGGATCCGAGAAGGAAGCGGCTGGCATTCTTGAGCGCCTCAAAGCCGGAGAGAAATTCGAAGAGCTTGCCAAGAAATACAGCCTCGATGGATCAAAGGATTATGGCGGCGATCTAGGCTATTTTACCGCACCTGAAATGGTCGCCGAGTTTTCGAAGGCGGCCTTTGCCCTGAAGGTCGGTGAGATTTCCCAGCCGGTGAAGACCGATTTTGGCTGGCATGTCATCAGGATTGAAGACCGGAAATTGGGTGCGGCCCAGCCATTTGATCAGGTGAAATCGGCGATCCGCAATGTACTCTTGCGCAAGAAGGTGCAGGAGACAATGGACGAGCTTCGCAAGACCGCAAAGGTTGAGGTTCTTGATAAGGATCTCCAGAAATATGCAGAAGAGGTCATGAAAAAGCGCAAAGCCATAATTGATAAGCAAAGTGGCGGTGTTGCCGCGCCGCCTGCCGAAGGCGATGCTGATACGGGCGGCAAGGGCGATCTTCAGGTCCCGGAACAATAACATCCGTTAGGGGCGGGCAATGGCGCATCCTGTTTCACCGCTCGCACCACTTGCGGTTCCGCATCTTCCTGCCATTGATGGCGTGGAGCTGGCGATTGCCGAAACTGGCATTCGCTACAAGAACCGTCCTGATGTGCTGCTGGCGACGCTGGCTCCGGGCACAAGTGTTGCAGGGTGTCTCACCCTCTCAAAATCCCGCTCGGCCCCTGTCGACTGGTGTGCTCAAAGCCTGAAGGGCGGCAAGGCGCGGGCCGTGGTGATCAACGCCGGCAATGCCAATGCTTTTACGGGCAAGGCAGGTGTTGCGACGGTTACAGCCGTTGCCAAGGCAGCTGCACAAAAACTGAAATGCAAGCCGTCGGAAATTTTCCAGGCTTCAACCGGTGTCATTGGCGAGCCGCTTGACCCTGGTCCCATTATGAATGCATTGCCGGGACTTATTGCCGCGGCGCGTGGAGACTGCTGGGATGATGCGGCGCGCGCCATCATGACCACGGATACCTTTGCCAAGGTGGCAACGGCGACTGTGAACTATGCGGGCAATACTGTCACCATCAACGGCATTGCCAAGGGCTCCGGCATGATCGCGCCAGACATGGCCACCATGCTGGTTTTCATCTTTACGGACGCGGCGATCCCTTCACGTGACTTGCAAAAGATGCTTTCGAAAAGTGTTGCCGAGAGCTTCAACTGCATCACGGTTGATGGTGATACTTCGACGTCTGATACGGTTCTATTGTTTGCCACGGGTAAGGCGGGTCCTGCGCCTAAAGGTTTTGCGAAAGCCTTGTCTGGCCTGTGCCTTGATCTGGCGCAGCAGGTTGCGCGCGATGGTGAAGGCGCAGAGAAGCTCATTGAAATTGCCATTACAGGTGCGCAGTCTGACAAGGCTGCCCACCGGATTGCAATGTCGATTGCCAATTCACCTTTGGTAAAGACAGCCATTGCGGGTGAAGACGCCAATTGGGGCCGCATTGTCATGGCCATTGGCAAGGCTGGGGAAAAAGCCATTCGTGACAAGCTGCGTATTCGCATTGGCGGCATCCAGGTTGCAAAAAATGGAATGCGAGATCCTCACTACAAAGAAGCTGAGATCATGCCGCACATGAAGGGGCGGGAAATTGTGATTGAAGCTGATGTGGGTGTCGGTAAAGGCAAGACCAAGGTCTGGACCTGTGATCTCACTCATCGCTATATTGACATCAACGGCTCCTACCGCAGCTGATGCACATTCTTCTTGTTGCAGCGGTTGCCCTTGTTGATCCCGATGGCCGCGTGCTGATTGGCAAGCGGCCAGAAGGGAAAACGCTGGCAGGCCTGTGGGAGTTTCCGGGCGGCAAGGTTGAGCCTCATGAGCGGCCGGAAACTGCTTTGATCCGCGAGATGAAGGAAGAGCTGGCCATTGATGTGACGGAGTCTTGTCTGGCACCGCTCACATTTGCCAGCCATGCCTACGAGGATTTTCATTTGCTCATGCCGCTTTATGTGTGCCGGCGCTGGAATGGAACCGTGACCTCGCTGGAAGGACAAGAGCTCCAATGGGTGAAGCCTTTGAAGCTCCGTGATTACCCCATGCCACCAGCGGACAAGCCGCTTATCGCGCATTTAATTGATTTGCTCTAATTCAGTTTCGTCTCCGGAACCTTCAGGGCATCGGCCAGGCGGAATTTTGCTGATCCGGGTTTCAGGGGTTTCTGCTGGCTTTCATGGGGGGCCCAGGCGGTGGCCCAGGCCACTTCGATGGTGGCGCGGATGCGGCCGTCGTCATCGGAAAACTTCTGCTGGTAGATTGAAATGGCTTCACCAAGAAGATTGCGGGTGACAGTTCTGCGCGAGCGGCGCGTCATTGGGTTTGAAAGCCCCAGGGATCTGATTTCGTGAATGAGGGCTATGGCATCGGGGTAACGCACGATGGTGCGATCGAGGTCCACTACGGGCAGTGCGAGGTCGGCGCGTTGCAAGAGGCCACCCATTTCACGGACGTCAATCATGGGAGCGATGCGCGGTGAGACGCCGCCGGTTACGAGGTCTTCGGCCTCCAGCCAGGATTGGCGCAACTCATTTAGAGTCTGTCCAGCAAAAAGACAGGCCATGAACAATCCATCAGGGACGAGAGCCCGGCGCAATTGAATGAGCGCTCCCGGCACATCATTCACGAGATGAAGATCGAGGATATTGAATATTGCGTCGAAATCATTGGGCTTGAGAGGCAAGACTTCAGAGGCAGTGGGTTCGAGAATTTCCAGATTTTTGACCTTGCCGGAGGCGCGAATGGCAGTGGCAATTGGCTCTGGGTCAACCGCGATAAGACAGGCATGATTGAACTCCCGCGTTATGGGTTCCAACCGCTCTGCGAGTTCGGTGGCAATTGACTGGCTGAGAATATCCGGCCTTATGGGTTTGGTACGTTGCAGCCGTGCGAGATAAAGTTCGCGATCGAAAATGTTTTCTGAATTTGATTCCATATCAATTAGCCGAGCAGGGCATCATGAACCATCTGCCAGCTTTCACGATTTGGAGCCGAGATGATTCCGCCTTGAAATATTGTTGGAAGATAGGGACTGCAGTCCAACAGCGCGGAATAGCCACCGGCTTCCGCATGAATCAGAACGCCCGCCGCATGGTCCCACGGCATCAGCTTGTAGTGCAGCGAGAAGTCGACCAGGCCTTCGGCCACGACGCGATACTCGTAAGCGGCGCAGCGATAGGCAAAGCTGGCTTTGACCTTGGCAAGATTGGCGGCAACGCGCGAACGCATGGGCTCCGGCATGAGGTACCAGGATGTCGTGCCGGTCATGTTCGCAAGTGATGTTGGCTTTGCCACGCGGATATCGCGGGTGGTACCGCTTTCTGTTTTGGCCCAGGCGCCATGGCCTTTAATGGCGAAGGTGCAATCGCGACCAACGGGATCATAAATGATTCCACCGATGGTCACACCGCGCTTGACGACTGCGGCAAGGACACCAAAAAGCGGCAGGCCCCAGGCGAAGTTGCTGGTGCCATCGACTGGATCGATGATGATGGCCATTTCAGCGTTGGAAATTTTGTCCAGGAGGCTACGATCTTTTTCAACGGATTCTTCGCCAACAAAAAGGGCCTTCGGGAATGCTTTGGCGACGGCTGACTTGATAGCGGCTTCGGCTGCTTCATCGGCGTCGGTGACCAGATCAAGGGCCGAGGTTTTTTCGCGGATCCCCCCAACGCCCAGGCTGCGGAAACGCGGCATGATTTCCTGATCGGCGGCAATTGTCACGATGTCGGCTAGGCGTTCCAAATCTTTTCTTGCGAAGGGCATGCGCTTGTAGTCTCCTTATTGGCCTGATTTAGATGAGGCGTTCCCAAAAAGCCATGGACGAAGTATCCGCGCAATCGAGGTTCCAATTCAGAGCGCGGGGCAGGCGCTTCTGGCGGGGATTGATCGATTTTGTCGCTCCGCCGAAATGTCTGGTTTGCCGTGACGGGGTGCTTGAACCTGCAAGCCTGTGCTTGGCGTGCTGGGCAAATCTCAAACATATTGATGCGCCCTATTGCGATGTGTTGGGAACACCTTTTGCCTATGACCAGGGCGAAAGTGCTGTCAGCCCAGCGGCGCTGGCAGAGCCTCCGAATTGGGATCGGGCGCGGGCGGCGGTGGCCTATGACGAGGCCTCGCGCGCTATTGTCCACGCGCTGAAATACCGTGACACCATGGAGGCGGGGTTGCTCATGGCGAGGTTGATGGCGCGGGCCGGACGGCAGATCGTGCAAGAGGCCGATGTCATCATTCCGGTGCCGTTGCACCGTTTCCGCCTTTGGGGCAGGCGGTTCAATCAAGCGGCATTTTTGTCGCAGCAGCTTTCGCGGGCGTTTTTAAAACCCTTCCGGAGCGATGTGCTTGTGCGAAGCAAGGCAGCGCGCTCCCAGGTCGGGCTCAGCTTTGATGAGCGGCGGAAAAATGTCGCGAAGGTCTTTCATGTAACGCCCGAAGGTGCGAGCCATCTCGCGGGTCGCCGCATCCTGCTTGTTGACGATGTGTTAACCACAGGAGCAACGGCTGGAAGGTGTGCCGCCGTCTTGAAGAAGGCAGGTGCAGCCCAAGTTGACGTTCTCACCTTCGCCCTTGTCCTTGAACCCAGGCGGCCTCATATTGAGTGACGGAAAAGACCATGGCCAATATTACGATTTATACGACCCGAACCTGCTCCTACTGCTCTATGGCAAAGTCCCTTCTGGCGAAGAAGGGTTTGAGTTTTGACGAGATTGATGTGAGCGGTGATCCAGCAGAGCGGCAGCGCATGATGGCCCGCGCGAACGGGCGGCACAGCGTTCCGCAAATATTCATTGGCGAGACTCATGTGGGCGGCAATAGGGAATTGTTCGATCTTGAACGCCGCGGCGGGCTTGACCCGCTTTTGACAACAACGTGAGTTTCAAGGGAGCCCTCATTCAAATGCGTTCCGGCGTTGATATGGCGCCGAACATCTCTGATGCCAGTGCCATGATTCGCGAGGCTGCGGCGCAAGGCGCGCAGTATGTGCTCACGCCGGAGATGACCAATATTTTTGAAGCGGACCGGGAACGGTTGAAATCGCTTGTACGTTTGGAGGAGGAAGATGCTTCGGTCAGGGTTTTCTCACTACTGGCGCAGGAGCTTGGAATCTGGCTCCATGTGGGTTCGCTGGCGTTGCGGGTATCGGAGGACAGGCTGGTTAATCGCTCGCTACTGTTTGCGCCCGATGGAGTGCTGGTTGCGCGGTACGACAAAATACATCTCTTTGATGTGGACATGCCGAATGGTGAGCGCATTCGGGAGTCCGATACTTTTGCGCCGGGAAGCGAAGCGATCGTGGCCAAGCTCCCTTGGGGGCCGCTGGGCCTCAGCATCTGTTACGACATGCGTTTTCCCAATCTTTACAATACATTGGCCAATGCCGGTGCGATGTTTATGGCGGTGCCAGCGGCATTCACCGTTCCAACGGGAAAAGCTCACTGGCATGTACTCCTGCGCTCGCGCGCCATTGAAACCGGGAGTTTTGTCTTTGCTGCGGCGCAAGGCGGAGCGCACGAATGCGGCAGGCATACTTTCGGCCACAGTCTTGCCGTAACGCCTTGGGGAGAGATAGTAGCTGAGCTGGATAGGGAACCCGGCATTCTGGTTTTTGATGTGGATGCGGAATTGGTAAAACGAGATCGGGGCCGGATACCTGCCCTTAAGAATGCCCGCGCGTTTAACTTGAAGCTAACGGGTGGAATGGTTATCTAAAGGTTATGATTAGGTACGATCTCATCTGTGACAAGGGCCATGAGTTTGATGGCTGGTTCAGGGACAGTGTTGCGTTTGAAAAACAGATCAAGCGGCATCTGGTGGCTTGCACGCTCTGCGGTTCGGAAGATGTCGCAAAGCAGCTCATGGCGCCTGGCATTCCGACGAAGTCCAATCGCAAGGACAATACTCCCCAGAAGATGGTGGCAGGTGGGCTTGACCCACGTACGCAGAAAATGCTGCAGATGATGCGCGAAGTGCGCAAGACTGTTGAAGAGAACGCCGAATATGTTGGCGACAAGTTTGCCGACGAGGCGCGCAAGATTCATTACTCAGAAAGCGAAAAGCGCGGCATCTACGGCGAGGCAAAACCGGAAGATGCCAAGGCGCTAATTGAAGAAGGCATCGAAGTTCACCCGCTGCCACGGCTGCCGGAAGATTCGAACTAGGCTTTCTGCCCCACCAGCATGTAGTTCACATCCATATCGCGTGACCTTCGCCATTCATTGGCGAGTGGGTGATAGGTGACACCGGTTTCACCCTTGATGACGATTTGGTTATCAGCAAGCCAGGTTTTCAGTTCCGCCGGCGTGATGAACTTTTCCCACTGGTGGGTGCCCTTGGGCAGCCAGCGCAGCACGTATTCGGCGCCGATGATGGCCATGCCGAAAGATTTCAGGGTGCGGCTGATAGTGGCCACAAAAATGAGGCCTTCGGGTTTCAGCATATCAGCGCAGATCTGACTGAAGACTTGTGGATTCGCCACATGCTCAATCACTTCCATGTTGAGGATGACGTCGAAGCGTTCGCCCGCGGCCGCCAAATCCTCCGCGATAGCGCAGCGATAATCGATGGTGAGTTCCTGTTCTTCAGCGTGGACCTTTGCAGTTTTGATGTTTTTTTCAGAAGGATCAACGCCGACAATATCGGCGCCTAACCGTGCCATAGGTTCGGTCAAGAGGCCGCCGCCGCAACCGATGTCGAGGAAGCGCAGGCCCCTGAAGGGTTTGGGATCAAAGGGGTCTCTCGCAAAGCGGGCGCAGACCTGTTCCTTGATATAGGTAAGCCGCACCGGATTAAAGACGTGCAACACGCCAAATTTGCCTTTGGGATTCCACCATTCGGCGGCCAATTTCGAGAATTTTTCGACTTCGGCGGGATCGAGAGTCGTCTGTGCCACGGCTATCATTTCAGTTATCCATTTTTGTCGCGGCCATTATTGCATAAGCGAAAGCCCTCATCTATGAGTACGCCGCGTCGCACCCTGAGGGGTGTTTTGGGTTTTTCGAAAGGTTTTGGCCGATGGGCCGTTTGGTTATGAAGTTTGGGGGCACTTCGGTTGCGGATATTAACCGTATCCGCAATGTGGCGCGCCATGTCATGCGCGAAGTGAAGGCCGGCCACCATGTGGCGGTGGTTGTCTCCGCAATGGCCGGCACCACGGACCAACTGGTGGGCTGGTGCAAGGAGGCGGCACCAGTGCATGATGCCCGCGAGTATGATGCCATTGTTGCCTCGGGCGAACAGGTGACGGCAGGTCTTCTGGCCATTGTTTTGCAGGATATGGGAGTTCCAGCGCGCTCCTGGCACGGCTGGCAGATTCCCTTGAAAACCGATGGCGTTCATGCCTCAGCCAGGATTGCCGAAATTGATGCTGCCGAGATCAGAAAGCGCATGGAGCAGGGCCAGGTTGCGGTCATTGCGGGATTCCAGGGCCTGGGCCCCGACAAGCGCATTACGACTCTGGGCCGGGGCGGCTCGGATACGTCGGCGGTTGCAATGGCAGCAGCGATTGATGCGGCGTGCGATATCTATACGGATGTGGATGGGGTTTACACGGCGGATCCCCGGATCGTGACGGCGGCGCGCAAGCTGGACCGGATTTCCTATGAGGAAATGCTGGAGCAGGCCTCGCTTGGTGCCAAAGTTTTGCAACCCCGCTCGGTCGAACTTGCCATGGTGTACAAGGTGCCCCTACAGGTAAGATCAAGTTTTGAAGCGCCGGACTCGCCTAACCAGAACAAACCCGATGGCAGCGGGCCTGGAACAATCGTTTGCGAAGAGGACAAGATCTTGGAACAGCATGTGGTGAGCGGAATTGCCTATTCACGGGATGAGGCGAAGGTATCCATCCGCAAGGTCAAGGACCAGCCGGGCGTTTCAGCGTCGGTGTTTGGCCCCCTGGCCGAAGCCGACATCAGCGTTGACATGATTGTGCAGAATGTTTCAACCGACGGTTCAACCGCAAACATCACCTTCACGGTGGCGCGCAAGGACTTGCGCAAGGCCATCGAAGTGCTGAGCGGCGTCAAGGACAAGATTGGTTTTCTTGAGCTTACGCATTCCGCCGATGTGGCCAAGGTTTCAGTTGTGGGCATTGGCATGCGGAGCCACGCGGGCGTGGCCGCGAAGATGTTCCGGGCACTTGCCGACAAGGGCATCAATATCCAGGCGATAACGACATCCGAAATTAAAGTCAGTGTACTAATTGATGAAGCCTATACGGAGTTGGCCGTCAGGGCCTTGCATCAGGCTTACGGACTTGAGGCTTGAGAGACATGCAACGGAGCACCCGTCATAAATTCATGACCCGCTGCGGCTGGAAACGCCAGCGCGAGGACACCTGCTGATGGCTCATTCCGCCTTAGGCCCGCGTGTCCTGCTCCGGCGGCTCCGCGAGGTCATGGCGGAGCCTGAGACAGCACAAAAGCGGCTCGATAAAATCGCAACTCTGATTGCGGCCAACATGGTGGCCGAGGTGTGCTCCATCTATGTGATGCGGCCTGGGCAGATTCTTGAACTCTACGCTACCGAAGGCTTGAAGCGCGCGGCGGTTCACAAATCCAAATTAAAAGTGGGCGAAGGCCTTGTTGGCCTCATAGCCGATCAGGCGATTGGCCTCAATCTGGCCGATGCGCAAAATCATCCGTCGTTCAAATACCTGCCTGAAACCGGCGAAGAAATTTACCATTCCTTTCTGGGCTCGCCCATCATGCGCAGCGGCACGGTCATCGGCGTTCTAGTGGTGCAAAACCGCACGCTACGGCACTATTCCGAAGAGGAGGAAGAAGCGCTGCAAACCACGGCCATGGTTTTGGCCGAGGTTATCGCCTCAGGCGAGCTCAGTGAAGTGGCGCGGGAAGTGGCAACCGACGTTGCCCATATGCGCAGCCATCATTTGCGCGGTGAATCGCTGGCTGAGGGCATAGCTCTTGGCCATGCGGTTCTGCATGAGCCAAGGGTTGCGGTTCATAATCTCATTGCCGAAAGCATTCCTCTGGAAAAAAAGCGGCTTGGTGATGCGGTCGAACAACTGCATTTGCAGGTTGATGAACTGCTCGATGGCACGGAGTCCCTGCGGAGCTCGGATTATTCCGATGTGCTTGAGACAATCCGCATGTTTGCCCATGACAAGGGTTGGGTTAACCGCCTGGGCGAAGCAGTAGAAACGGGCCTGACGGCGGAGGCAGCGGTTGAGCGCGTGCAGAACGACAACCGGGCCCGCATGATGCGCACGCCGGACGTTTATTTGCGTGAGCGCATGCATGATCTCGACGATCTTTCAAATCGCCTGATGCGCATATTGACAGGAGCGGTTGCCACCGCTTCGCGCAGCGATCTGCCGGCCAATGCCATTATCGTTTCGCGCAACATGGGACCCGCCGAACTTCTGGACTATGACCGCAGCAAAATTCGCGGCGTTATCCTGGAGGAAGGCGGGAAGAACAGCCATGTGGCGATTGTTGCACGGGCCCTGGGCATTCCGGCGGTGGGGCAGGCGGCAGGCCTTATTGACCTTGTGGATACGGGAAGTTCCATCGTCATTGACGGCAATTCGGGCGAAGTGTTTGTCCGGCCGTCGCATGATCTGCAAAAATCCTATGCCGAGAAAGTGCGCTTCTATGCGCGCAAGCAGGCGCAGTACGCGGTGCTGCGCGATGTGCCGGCTATCACCAAGGATGGCGTACGCATAAACCTCAACATCAATGCGGGGTTGATTGTGGATTTGCCCCATCTTCATGATTCAGGCGCCGATGGCGTCGGCCTTTACCGCACCGAACTGCATTTCATGATGGCCAACAGGTTTCCGCGCCTGGCCTCGCAGGTTCGTCATTACGAAGCTATTCTTGAGCAGGCCAATGGCAAGCCCGTAGTTTTCCGAACGCTGGATATCGGTGCTGACAAAACCTTGCCCTACCTGCGGCAACCGCGGGAAGACAATCCGGCGTTGGGCTGGCGTTCCATACGCATGGCGCTGGACCGGCCGGCGCTGCTGCGCCTGCAGGTGCGGGCGCTTTTGATTGCGGGCAAGGGCCGTGATCTCAAAATCATGTTTCCGATGATTGCCGACGTCGATGAATATCTGCGGGCCCGGGAAATTGTCGAATTGGAGAAGACCTATCTCGTGGCGCGTGGACATACGCTGCCGAAATCAGTGCAGCTCGGGGTGATGATCGAAATTCCGGCATTGATCTGGCAGCTTGACCAGCTCTTTCCACTTATTGATTTTGCCTCGGTTGGATCCAATGACCTGGTGCAGTTCCTGTTTGCCTCGGATCGCGGCAATCCCAAGCTTGCGGGGCGCTATGACCCCTTGAGTCCGGCAGCACTCGGCGCCATGCGGCTGATTGTTGAGAAGGCAAACGCCCACAAGAAACCTGTGACCTTATGCGGTGAGCTTGGTGGCCGCCCTCTGGAAGCCATGGGGCTTCTCGGTATCGGACTTACGTCCGTTTCCATGGTGCCCTCCGGCATAGGTCCGGTGAAGGCCATGTTGCTTGAGCTTGACCAGGCCAAGCTCTGGTCCTTCATGGCGCCGCTGTTAAAGAGCCCAGCCCATTCGATCAGGGGCGATCTTCTGGAATTCGCGCAACGCAACGGGGTGCCCGTATAATTTATTGCGCAATGTTAGCTTGCTGATAACCATTCTGCGGCATTCTCTCGGATTGAAGCGTTAGCAAATAGTTAATGCTTGGTGCACGAGAGAGTAAGGCCATGGACGATCCGCAGCTTGATTTTGGTGGGGACGAAACGGATTATGAGGCGGAAGAAACCGGGTTTCGCGAGAAGCCCGATGGCGCCACTGATCCTGCCGGAGAAGCAGGCTGGTTCTTGCAGC
>CAZHCO010000342.1:0-1006 GCA_964530965.1 uncultured Aestuariivirga sp.
CCAGGTGTTGCGCACCCCCTGCAGCGACCAAAGCTGGCGTTGCGCGCGGATGGCGGCGGTGTCGAACAGGGGATGGTCGTATTCGGTTTCGTACAGCACCTTCGCGGCATCGGGCTCGGTGACCGGATTGAGCGTGAGGAAAAACTGCTCTTCGCAGGCGAGGTTCTGCAGCCGGTTCATCCAGTACGAAACGACGCACCCGCCCGCCTGATTCTCGCCGACATAGTTCCAGCTCGCCCAAAGCGGGCGACGGCGCGGCATGAGCGCAGCCTCGCTGTGCAGCACGGCGCGGTTCTTCGTGTAGCGGAAAGCGCTCAACAGCGCGCGCTCCGTAGGCGATGCGTCGTCGAGCATGGCGAGCGCCGAGTCAGCGTGCGTTGCGATGACGACCTCGTCGAAGCGGTGCGCCGCACCATCAACATCCCGGATCGAGACGCCGGCGCCTTCGCGGCGCACGGACGCTGCGGCGGCGTTCGTGCGCACGCGCCCGGCGAGCGGCGCCAAAAGTTGGTTGATGTAAGCGCGGCTGCCGCCTTTGACGGTGCGCCATTTCGGTCGGCCGGCGAACTGCAGCAGTCCGTGATTTTCGAAGAATCGCACGAAAGCGCAGGCGGGATATTGGTGGATCTCCTCCAGCGACGCAGACCAGATCGCCGCCGCCTGCGGCAGCAAGTGGTCGCGCCGAAAGGCCTCGCCATAGCCACGGCGGCTCAGATACTCACCCAGCGAGATCGGTTCGCGATCCGCGCCGAGCAGTTCGCCAGGCGCATCCCGGTAGAAGCGCAACAAGTCTAGCGTCATCGACCAGAAGCGGGGGCTCATGAGATTGCGGCCGCCGCAGAGGAAGGCCGACGCGCCGACAGAGGAATATTCAAGCGCCCCGGCATTGAGCGAGACGCCAAACGACATGTCGGAAGTCTGCGTGCGCACGCCCAGGTGCTCGAAGAGGGCCACGAGATTGGGATAGGTGGCTTCGTTGAAGACGATGAAGCCGGTATCCACGGGC
>CAZHCO010000343.1:0-22048 GCA_964530965.1 uncultured Aestuariivirga sp.
TCAGCTCCCGAGTGTCTGATGTCCGTTTCACCAAACCCGCAGGCGCCACATCCACCCCATCTATGATCACCGTCATGACCGAGACCCCTTCCGGGATGGACAGGAACATAAATGACATAATAGGAATATAGTGTCAAGGGGAATTTATTTCTCGAATTAGTGTGCAATTCAACTGGTCAAAACGAGCCATAAATAGGCAAATTAACGCCTCAAGAGGCGACGGGAGCCACTACAATTAGAACGGAACTTCATCACCATTTATCAAGAGGCGATTTGCAGCTTTCGCCGCTTTTAACTTTGCCGAAGTCCGCTCATCCTCTAACAAAATTGAGTTGATTTCCTTTGCAATTTCTTCGGCTTTCCTATCACGACGAGAAAGCGCCTGGGTTTTCGAAATGAACCCCTTTGGGTCTTCGCCCATGCGTAAAGAAATTATTTTTACTCCTCGTCCAAACGCAAAACCAACTTCCTGTTGCGTCCAAATGCTCTGTGAAAAACCCTCAGTATGCACCGATAAGAAAGCGTCCATGGTATAAAGCGCTCGTTCTATCTCATTCTGCCATTCCAACGTCGGATGAATATCCTCATGAGCAACAAAACCATCAATTGCATAAAGCTCAAGACATTCCTTCAATCTAGTTGCCTTGTTTTTATCTTTCGAAATGTGGCTGATAAAAAGCCGAAATAGACCAGTGTCTTTCCAATTTTTTGGAGGAATAGAAGCGCTGACCAACCCTCCATGAATCTCTATACCCAACTCTTGGGCAATTTGGAGAATTGTTTCCGTCGCAACACCTTTTAGAGCTGCCTTTGAATATACCCACTTACTATTGGTCGAGACATCCTTTGGCGCTTCAATCGCATACTCAGCAAGAAAAGCATCAATCTCAACATATCCAAAGCGGCGTTGAAGTTCGCGCCCGATTTGATCTACTAAAGCAAGCTTATCTGAGACCCGCATAGACATTCACATTTTTGTCAAACTATGAATTTGGAAATAACTTCAGTGAATTTCTTAACGTAGCGCGGAGTTCTGTGGAGAAATCGTCATTTGACTTGGAACCTCCCCAAATTACAGTTGTGCAGTGATTGGTATCAAAATGAGTTTTCTTCTCATCAAATTTAACCTGCTCGCACAAATATAGAACGGGCTTTCCTAGACCTTCGGCATAACCCGCCTCCCAATAGGCACCGGAATTATCATGCGTCAGATCAACCAAAATAAATGCGGCATCTCGAATCTTTTCGCGAAGAATGTTGTCAATAATTCCCGGCTGAGCAACATCTCTTAAATCAGGTTCCGCCCCATTTTCCTTGGCAAATGGGGCACTGAACATTGGTCATGCCTGTACCTTCCGTATTGAACAAAAAGTGAACATGAAAGATTTTTTACTTTTTGGCAAGTGCTACCAGTTCAAAACCATCCCTAAAACACAAACCCCGCGGCCATCTCTGGTCAGAGGTTTACGCTCTCACACGCTGTTTGCGGATCAGAATTTTTCAAGCCATGGCCGGAGTTCCATCTCCCACGTCCAGGCGCTGCGTGGCTGGCCAAGGACATGCAAATAGTTGGCAGCGATTGCACCCGGATCGAGCATTGAATCCGGATTTTCAGGTGGTTCGGTTCGTCCAGGATTCCTGATGGCGCCATCGATGATGAAATGGGCAACGTGAATGCCCATGGGGGCCAGTTCACGCGCCATGCTTTGCGCAAGGCCCCGCAGCGCAAACTTGCCCATGGCGAAAGGCGCTGATTGCGCATAGCCCTTCACGCTCGCCGAGGCCCCGGTAAAAAGAATTGCGCCATGGCCTTGTGGCACCATGCGCTTTGCGGCCTGTTGTGCCACGAGGAAGCCTCCAAACGCACTCGTTCTGATCGCTGCCTCGACCTCGGCCGCATCGAGTGAAATAAAGGGCCCCCGCGACCGGGCGCTGGCGTTGAATATGACCACATCTGGGGCACCCATCTTGTTTTCGACATCCTGGAAAAGACGTGACACCTGGCCGGGATCGGAAACGTCGCAAGAGAATGCGGTAGCCCCCGTACTGCTGCAGAGGGGTGCCAACTTTTCTGTGTTCCGCGCTGCAAGTGCCACCTTGAATCCCTCGCGTGCGAAGAGATGGGCTAGCGAGGCACTGAGGCCGCTGCCACTTCCCACAATCAAGACCTTGGAATACTTTGTGGCCATAGCGCCGGGCTCCCTGATTTCATTCCATGCGTCCGGTCTCCAATACTGTGCAGGCGCGCTGCCAAAGGCAATTCAATTATTTGAGGGAGGACAACCATGCTTAACCTGATGCTTCTGCGCCACGCAAAGTCGAGCTTGGCGGAAGCCGGACAGGAGGACTCAGACCGGCCGCTCAATGACCGAGGGCGACGTGCCGCCACGGCGGTGGGCCGCTACATGGCATCTAATGATCTCGTGCCTCACCTCGTGCTCTGTTCGCCGGCCAGGCGGACCAGGGAAACCTGGGGCCTTGTCGCGGGGGAACTGAAGGCGTCTCCGGCAATTCTCACCGCGGCCGAAATCTATGATTTCGGCGATGGCAAGGCGCTCATGGACTGCCTGCGCCAAAAGGCCGGGGCCGTGCAAATCGTTCTGCTTGTTGGCCATAACCCGTCAATTGGAAGATTGGCGCAAATCCTTGCCGGAAAAGGCAGCGACAGACTGCGGGAACGGCTGCAAAAGAAATATCCCACGGGCGCCCTTGCCGTTGTCAGCTTTGATTTGGATAATTGGGGATCTTTGACAGCTGGGGCGGGAACACTGCTGCGCTTTGTCATCCCAAAGGACATTACTCCTGACCTTTAATCGGGCTTGCCAGTAACGCGTCTTTTGTGAAAAGCTTGGCGTCACACGATGTCCATCAAGAAGATGTCGTTTGAAAATCCAGGGAGGATCCACGATGACTATGTCCAGTTTTGCCAGTTTTGGTGCCGCGGCCGCAATTGCAATGATCGCTGTGGGTCCGGGGATTGGCACCGCCAATGCCGAAGACCCCCCGCAGGCCGAGATCGACGCCATGCGCAAGGGGCTCGCCAAGTATGAGGACCCTTACGTTGCCGTCCGCGATCTTTATCTGTCGACAGTGGGCTGCGTCCACTACGACGGCTCGACGATGGAGGGGCACCTGAATTACGCCAAGGGGGCCATGGGGGTTCACTTCGTCAACCTCACGATCCAGGGGCCGCCCGATCCGCTGAAGCCCAATGTGCTGATCTATGAGCCGGTCGGCAAAGGAAAGCTCAAGCTGGTTGCGGCCGAATGGCTCGTGCCGCTCGCCGTTGCCAAGGAGCGGCCGGTCCTCCTGGGCCAGCCCTTCCAGGGGCCAATGGAAGGCCACGAGCCGCTCATACCCCAGATGTTCCACCATTATGACCTGCATGCCTGGCTGTTCAAGGATAACCCGCTGGGAATGTTCCAGCCTACCAATCCCGATGTGAGCTGCAAGGATGCGGATTTTTCCCTGATGGAAATGCCGACAAAACTGGTGGCGGCGCCCTGACAGGCAACCGTCCGGCGGAAAGCTCTATTTGGAAAGACGGCGTGCGTTGGCTTTGACCCGCCTGCGGTAGCCTTTGACGACGCTGTCAGCAGAAGCGCCCATAATCAGGCGCGCCTCGCGCTCAGCCTTCGCACCTCCGGCAGCGAGCTTCATGCTCCTCAACCAGATCACCCGTTGCGACTCCGCTGCGAGCATCGTCAAATTATACCAGGATCGGAACAAGTTGTTTCTCCTTCGCTCTTAACCAGTACAAAAGCTTACATCTGCATTGCGTCGACGGGAGTAGGTTCCGTCGTAACTTTGTTTTCCTCCGGCTTGGTGTCTGTCGTCGGAAGAAGTGAAACCGCGTTTATCGGGCTTTGCACCTGCACGCGGTCTGCCGATCCGGACCAGGCAACACTGATCACGCGCGCCTCTTTCACCAGTGGCGAAATCCGCCGCAGCACGTAGCTGTGTTTGGCTTCACTTGGCGCCGTCAGGTAGCACAGGCAGACAAACCCGACATTGGTCATGTCGATCTCAGGAAATTTGCCGGGCGTGATCACTTCTTCCGGGAGCATTTGATGGCTGACACCCCTGGTTTTCAAGAGGGCTGAAAATGCCAGGGCTGCCGCAAAATTGAGGGGACCATGGGCGGAGATGAGAAGCACCGGCACATCCTTTTGGGCAGCACTGTCACCGTCCACCCATATTTCATCAAGCGTTTCGGAAAATGAATTGGCAATGACCGTCAGGCGTTCGGTGGAAAGCACGCCGCGTATGTGATCATAATCGGCAAGCATCAGGCCGGGAACCGCAACGTCATTCAGGAAATCGCCGAGCCTGTCTTCCTTGAGAAAAATATCCGCCTGTTCGGCCGCTTCGATGGGATCAGCGGCCAGCAGACGTTGATAGAACACATGATCCGGTGTCAGCACCGCCTCGCTGCCCAGCAACACGTCAAAGAATTTCAGGGACTCGATGTTGCGCCCGATTACTAGCAGGCCAACCGTCAAAGGTGTTGCGAGAATCAAGCCGATTGGCCCCCAAAGTGTCGCCCAGAAAGCCGCCGAGGCAACGATGGCAAAGGTCGAAAGCCCGGTCATCTTGCCAAAGAAAAGCGGCTCCAATACCTGACCGACGGTGATCTCAACCACCAAAATAATCCCTGCAGTCATGAAGGCCAAGGTCCAGCCTTCGCCGATGGCGGCTGCGATGATGATGGGAAACACGGCGGACATGAATATGCCGACATAGGGCACAAACCGCATGACGGCCGTGAGCACGCCCCACAAAATGGCCCCCGGAATGCCAATGACAGCGAGCGCAATGCCTATGAAAGCTCCGGTCAGGCCGTTGATGAGGAGTTGCGTCGTAAACAGCAGGCTCAAACGGTCGCCCGCTTCATCAAGCGCAATGGTTGTCCGGTGTATGTCCCCGGTGCCCGCCAGGCGGACAAGCCGGTTCCGCAAGTCTTCCCGATTGAACAGAATGAGCACCACCATGAGGATGACGATGCCAAGCTGCGTCAGGGGATGGATCAGTATGGCCACTGCGGATATGACCGGATCCAGCGGGCCAAAATTTGGCTCACGGATTTCAACCGGAATTGGTTTGTTCGAGGTATTGTTCGAAAGCGAAGATTGCTGCGGCTGCTGAAGCTCGGTCTGCAGGTCCTTCAGGACATTGGCCGCCTTCTCGATGGTGTCACCGCCCGAGGTGGCAAATTTCAGGCTGCGCGCCTTTTCGCGCAGGTTGCTCTCGTAACGCGGGAGGTCGCCCGCGAGATTTGTCAGGCTGGTAGCAAGGACGGCAGTCATGGCAAACAACAGTGCAAAGGCAATGCACACAACAGTGATAATGGCCGCTGATTTCGGAACCCTCATTTTCTGCAAGACTCTCACGCAGGGCGCCAAGAGCAGTGACAGCAGGACCGCCAGCACAATAGGGATGAGGATTTGCTGGCCGTAATAAAGAACTGCACAAACCGCCAGGAAAATCACCAGGCCGTTCATCAAATCCTGGTTTCCCGCCGGTCGTATGACGCTCTCACTAAACACTTTGACCGGCAACGGTCTCATTTGCATTCTTCCCGCCCAGGATAACAGCCGTCGTTTCACGGCCAGGTTCTCACACTGCTGGTCTTAAACGGGCGAGCGATGAATTCGTTCCATAACCGCAGAATTGCGCGCGGAATCTAAGAGCAGCGGACTAAGCGTCAGCAAGTTACCTGACGGTAATCGTCTTCGCCGTCTCTTCCGACTGATAGGCGAGCTTGCGCATTTCTTGCGCCAGCACCGCAAAGCCTGCGCCCGCGCTGCCCGCCCGCGCCGCTTCGATGCCGGCATTCAGCGCCAGCAGTTTCAGATAGCGAAGCGACTCCAGCACGTCCGTGGTCTTGAGTGCCGCTTCCGCCAGCTGATCGGTGCGTTGCTGCATGCGGTTGTAAAGCGCGTCGATGTCGGTGACAGCACCTTCGCAATAGAGAAGCTCGCCGCGCTCGTCCCAGATGCCGCCGCCCGTTTCATGCACCCAGATGTCGCGCCCGTCGGCGGCCACAAGGCGGTAGTCGATGTCATAATTGGTCCGCCCGGCAAGGCCCTGGTTCACGGCATCATCAACGCTCTTGACGTCTTCGCGGTGGATGATTGACGAATAGGTGCGCACCCGGTTGCCGATAAGGTCGGCCACGGGATAACCGAAGATGCGCTCGATGCCCGAGGTCAGCCCAATCATCGTATAGGCCTCGTCCGCCTTGCAGCGGTAAAGGAAGCCATTTATTTTTTCGAGGACGCTGAACTCAAAAGCGGAATTTTCCAGAATCATCCTGCCCCACCCAAATCGCCGCTGAACCCTAGTTCAGCATGGTAACCAATTGTTTAACGGGAAGGGCTCTCATCCGCCCTGCCGGGCGCTGTTCATTTCTTCCGTCATTCCGGCGAAAGCCGCTATTGGATTCACACATCTTTGTTGATGCAGTTACAACTATCAACGCGATGAATTCATTCTTTCTTCCGTCATCCCGATGAAAATCGGGACCCAGACTTTCCGCTTGTGTGCCGGTTGAAAGCCTGGGTCCCGGCTTTCGAGGTTGTGAAAAAATCGATCGTTTTGGCAATGTTCTCGGAACATCTCGGATTCATTTCGGAATCAAACAGGGATCAGTTGAAGAACAAATCCTATGATCGACCATTTCTTCACAACCTCTTTCGCCGGGATGACGGATTATTGTTTGGAATTATATAGTTATATTAACGATTAGTATGAACTGACCAGCGAAAGATGTGTGCATACGATAGCGACGTCCGTCGGGATGACGGAATATGGGTGCCGTTTCACGGGAGAAGACGTCAGCCTTCCGCCTTGAAGATCTCCACCTCGCCGGAAACCATGGTGAAGGCCATCTTGGCGCGCATGTCAGCTTCTGACGAGATGGCATCGCGCGCCTCGCCATTCCGGAGTTTGCACACCTGGGCCCGGCCCGTTGTCGGGAAATAGCGGAGCTTCCGGGGCGACGTGCCGCGCAAATCCGCTGCCCTTATGGAAAGCCGCTCCTTGGCAAAATAATGCTCGATGAAATCCACATTGCGCGCACCCACGTCCGACGCGCCATTGAGCACATTGGCGCCGCCGAAGACCTTGATTTCAAGGCGCTCGCGTTTTCCCCCGCGCGACAGAATGGCGTTGATCAGGCGTTCAACCGAATAGCTGCCATAGCGGAGCGCCAGGCCCGGAAAGTGATCGCCCCGGTCTTCCGCGTCCGGCAGCAGGAAATGGTTCATGCCTCCGCAGCCCGCGATGGGGTCGCGCATGCACACGGCGATGCACGAGCCCAACACCGTGGTAAGGAAGAGATCCGCCCGCGAGGACACATAAAAGTCACCCTGGAAAATCCAGATCGCCGTGGCGTCAGCCGCACGATCGTAGTGGGATTGGCGGCTTGCCACATCGTCATGGATCAAGGCGAAGTTCTTCAAGGCCGTCCCTCATTGCGCAAAATGTAACCGGGAATGTCTGAAAGCGGCAGCTCATCGCAGACCGCCCCTTCGGCAACGGCGGCGCCGGGCATGCCATAGATCAGGCTCGTGGCCTCGTCCTGGCAGGCGGTGAGTGCGCCTGCATCGCGCATGGCCTTGAGGCCGATGGCGCCGTCCTTACCCATGCCCGTGAGAATAACACCGAGTGCAGCGGGCCCAGCCGCAATGGCCACCGATTCCAGCAGCACATCAACCGATGGCATGTGGCCGTTCACCCGGGGACCATCTTCAAGCTGGCAGACATAACCCGAGGACTTGCGCTTCACCGTCAAATGCCGCTCGCCGGGTGCGATGTAGACGTAGCCTTCAACAACATTCATGCCGTCGGCCGCTTCCCGCACCCGCATGGCGCTGAGGCCATCAAGCCTTGCGGCGAACTGTTTGGTGAAAAGGGCAGGCATATGCACCACCACCAGCATGGCAGGCCCCGCCGCAGGCATCGCCACCACGATGTGTTGAATGACAGCCACCGACCCCGTCGAGCCGCCGATGGCCACGAGCCGCCCCGGCCCTGACGCCCCCGCTGGCTTGGCGAGATAGCGCGGTGTTGGCACTTCATAGGGAACATAGGCGGTGGCGGCAGTCTTCACCTTGGCGATAACCTCGGCCCGGAAATCCGGCCATCCCGTTTCCAGGCCCACCGTCGGCTTGGCCACAAAATCAATGGCCCCGAGTTCAAGCGACCTAAGAGTTGCGGCCGCACCCTTTTGCGTGAGCGATGACACCATCACGACAGGCATGGGCCTGAGCCGCATGAGGTGCTCGAGGAAGGTCAGCCCGTCCATGCCCGGCATTTCGATGTCGAGTGTCACCACAGTGGGGTTGAGCACCTTGATTTTTTCCCGCGCCGAAAAAGGATCAGACGCAACGCCTACCACCTCAATGCCGGGATCGCTCGTCAGAACTTCGCGCAGGAAGCTCCGCATCATGGCCGAGTCGTCAACAATGAGAACCCTAACCTCCGTCATGCAATCCTCTGGTAAATGCTCTGGCCGATGGAGCGGAAGCGTTCGGTCACCTTGTAGAGCGATTCCGAATGCCCGATGTAGAGATAGCCGCCATCGCTCAGCAGATTGGCAAAGCGGTCAAACAGCAGGCATTGCGACGGCTTGTCGAAATAGATGATCACGTTACGGCAGAAGATGACATCGAACTTGCCGGTCATCGGCCAGGCCCCATGCAGGTTCAGTTGGTTGAAGGTGATGAGCGAGCGCAGCGCATAGTTCATGCGGCCGCCGTCGTCTTGAGTGTCAACGTATTTCTGCCGCAGCAGCGCCGGGATTTCATGGATTTCCGCCAGGGGATAGTTGCCCTTGCGGCCCTGGGCGAGGATATCCGTATCAATATCGGTGGCCAGGATTTTCGCATCCCAGCGCGAAAGGTCCGGCATGGCTTCCACCAGTGTCATGGCGATGGAGTAGGGCTCCTGCCCCGACGAGCAGCCCGCCGACCACAGACGCAGCTTGCGGCTGGTTTCCTGCCGTTTTACCACACTCGGCAAAACGGTGTTTGCAAGATGTTCAAAGTGATGGCTCTCGCGGAAAAATTCCGTCTTGTTGGTGGTGAGCGCATTGACGAAAAACTCGATCTCTTCCTTGCCTTGCGGTCCCGACAGCAGCTCCTCGTAGGAACCGAAGTCCGTGAGGCCAAGCGCCGCCAGGCGTTTTGAAACCCGGCGGTAGACCATGTTGCGCTTGTAATCGGGAAGGGTAATCCCAGCCTCGTCCTTGGCCAGGGCCCGGAAAACATCAAACTGCCGCTCCGACATGCGCGGCGCCCACAGGCCGGGCTGGATGTCAAACTGATCCCCAATATCGGGAAAGGCCGGGCTCGGCAGAATTTGCGCGCACATGGTGTTCAAAAAACCTCAGAATTCCTTCCAGTCTTTGTGCGCGGGCGCTGCTCCGCCGACGCGACGCGCCAGAGCCTGGAACTGCTGGCGCACCGGATTTGCCGTCTGCTCCTGGCGGTCGTTTTCTTCACCAGTCTGGAAGAAGGAGACAACCTTGCGCAGTTCATCGACCTGGGTCTGGGCTGAGTGCAGGGCTGCATTGGTCTCTTCAACCAGCGCTGCGTTCTGCTGGGTCATCTGGTCCATGCCGGTAACTGCCTTGCTCACCTGCTCAATGCCGGAAGACTGCTCCTGTGTTGCCGCTGCAATCTCGGAGACGAATGTCGCAACCTTTTTCGCGGAGGCCATGATCTCGCTCAGGGAGGCGCCCGCCTGTTTCACGAGGTTAACCCCCTCGCGCACCTGATTGTCGGAATTGACGATCAGGCCCTTGATGTCTTTCGAGGCCTGACTGGCACGCTGCGCCAAAGCCCGCACTTCATTGGCAACCACGGCAAATCCCTTGCCAGCCTCGCCGGCCCGCGCCGCCTCAACGGCAGCATTGAGCGCCAGAAGATTGGTCTGGAAGGCAATCTCCTGGATCAGGCCCACGATGTCGCCGATCTGGCGCGAGGAATCCTCGATCTTGCCCATGGCCGCGATGGCTTTCGTTGCGATCTCGCCGCCGCTCGCGGCAGAAACACTGTTGGCTGTGGCAAGCACGTTGGCTTCCTGGGCGTTGCCGGCATTCTGGCGCACAGTTGTGGCCAGCTCTTCCATGGAGGCGGAGGTTTCTTCCAATGAAGAGGCCTGATGCTCCGTGCGTTCCGACAGGTCCGCCACACCGGAAGCGATCTCGCGCGTTGCCCCCTGCACCTCGCGCGAGGCTCCGGAAATACGGCCAGCAATTGCCATCAGCTTGTCGGCCATCGTGTTGAGATCAATCTGCAGGCGGGCCAGTTCGCCCTGGTAGTTTCCTTCCATGCGCCGTGACATGTCGCCAGCCGCCAGCGCCGAGAGTACTTCTTTGACCTGGCCGAAGGCGCCACTGATTGAATCGGCCCAGCGGTTGAGGCCTTCACCGAGAGTAGCGGTAAGCCCCGTCTTGCCTGTGACATCAACACGGCGAGAGAAATCACCGGTTGCTGCCGCTTCGACAAGCCTGGCAAGCTCAAGCTGGAAAGCCCGCTCCGCCTGGCGCCACTCGGCCTGCGATTTCTCGGTCTGGGCCCGGATCCCTGCTTCAGCCTCGGTTTTTGTGGTGGCCGTGGTGCGATTGGCCTGCTGCACTTCAAGGAGCTGGCTGGCAAGTGCTGCTTTCAGCCGGTCGACGAGTATCGTAACACCGCCCGCGATCATGACCAGCAGATTGACGCCAACAACGGCAATGGCCAGCATCGATGTATCAAACTTGGAAGGTTCAACGACAACTGTTGGATCAGGAACAATGATTGCCGCTGCCATCGCGGTAAAATGCATGCCGCAAATGGCGAGGATGAGCAGTCCGGCCGCCGCCCACATGGCCTTTGGCCGGGCAAGCCGGTGATAGGCCAGCATCGCCGCCGACGTCATCGCTACGCCAATGATTACCGCAGAAGCAACAAGCGTCATGTCCCATTGAATAGCGCCGCCGAAATTAAGCGCCGCCATTCCGGTAAAATGCATCGCGGTGATGCCAAGTCCGGTCACGGCGCCGCCTGTGATTACCCACTGGCGGCCACCCCAGCCGCTGATGAAAAACCCGGTGCTTGTCGCAACAAAGGCGATGAGCATTGAAACGGCCGTCATCCCCGGATCGTAGCTTACGGGAACGCCGGAATCATAGGCGAGAATGGCGACAAAATGCGTGGACCAGATGCCTGAGGCCGCGCAAAAACCAACCAGTGAAAACCAAAAGGCTTTTTTGGACGCGCTGCTTTCCAGCGCGCGCTCATAGATCATGAAAGTTGTTATGACCGCGATGGCGCAGACGATGGCGGCCACGAGCACCAGCCTGTAATCATGCTGTGTCGTCAGGCAGTTGAAAATGCGGTACATGGGGTGGCCTCCTCAGGTCATGGTCAAAACTGTTTTCCGGTGGTTGAAATAGGGCTCAAAATTCTTTCCAGTCATTGTGAGCCTGGGCCATTGCGGCACTGCCGCGCGTTCCGGCAACGCGCCGGGCAAGAGTCTGGAACTGCTCACGGACCGGATTTGCTGTTGCGGGCTGTTCCTGCTCTTCGGCAGTGTCTTCGTCGCCCGTTTTGAAGAAGGAGACTACCTTGCGCAGCTCATCAACCTGGCTTTGAGCCGAGTGCAGTGCTGCATTGGTTTCCTCAACCAGCGCCGCATTCTGCTGGGTCATCTGATCCATGCCAGTTACAGCTTTGCTAACCTGTTCGATGCCGGAAGACTGCTCTTGCGTTGCTGCTGCAATCTCGGAGACAAAAGTCGCAACCTTCTTCACCGAGGTAACGATCTCGCTCAGCGACGTGCCCGCTTGCTTGACGAGGGTCACACCTTCGCGCACCTGGTTATCGGAATTGACGATAAGTCCCTTGATGTCTTTTGAGGCCTGTCCTGCTCTTTGAGCAAGGGCCCGCACTTCATTGGCCACCACGGCAAAGCCTTTGCCGGCCTCGCCAGCACGTGCGGCTTCAACCGCCGCATTGAGTGCCAGAAGATTTGTCTGGAAGGCGATCTCCTGGATGAGTCCGACGATATCGCCGATCTGGCGTGAGGAATCCTCGATCTTGCCCATGGCGGCAACGGCGCGCGTTGCAATTTCGCCACCGGCCACAGCCGATGTGCTGGCAGCAGCTGCCAGCTGATTGGCGTCCTGGGCATTGCTTGCGTTCTGGCGCACGGTCGTGGCCAGTTCTTCCATTGAAGCCGAAGTCTCTTCCAATGAAGAGGCCTGATGCTCTGTGCGTGCCGACAGATCAGCCACGCCTGAAGCGATCTCGCGGGTGGCACCTTGCACTTCGCGCGAGGCTCCGGAAATACGCCGCGCAATGGCGCGGATCTTGTCGGCCATTGTATTGGCATCGGTCTTGAGCTGCAGGAAGCTGCCCTTGAACTCGCCCTCCACCCGCTGGGTGAGATCGCCGCTGGCGAGTGCTGACATCATGCGAACCGTTTGAGACAGACCACGGTCTACCGTTTCGGTCAGGTCGTTCATGCCCTTGCTCAAATCATGCAGGAAACCCTGCTTGTCGGCGAGATTGAGACGCTGGGTAAAGTCGCCTTCGCCCGCCGCTTGCACAAGGCCGGCAATCTGCAATTCGGTCGCCAGTTGCGCCGTCATGTCTTTCCACTCGACCGCCGTGCCAAGACGTTCGTTCAGGCTGTTGAGCACTGGCGTGAGGACAAGATCAAAGGTGCGGGCCCCGATCACCAACCGCTCGCTGCGGCTGGTACTGTGATCATTGTCCGCAAGCGTTTCGCCAAACATCGCGAGATTGCCGCCGGCGATTGCATTTGCGCTGAACTCCGGTTCCACCTCCTGCAGGTCCGCTTCGGCGCCATTGAACATGTCCTGGGCCGATTTATTGAGGGCAATGATGCTTCCATCATTGTCGACCAGCATGAAAGGCGAGGACGCCACATCAAGAGCTGACTGGGTGCGCGTCGCCTGGGCGCTGTCCTTGTGGAAAGACGCCAGAATACGGGCCAACTGGCCGATTTCGTCCTTCTGGTCCTGGGAAGGAATGGAAAGGTTCTGTTGTCCGGCGGCAACCTTCTCAAATACGCCGGTAATTGCCCTGACCGGGCCGATGATGCTGCGGCCTAACAGGAAACCAACCAGCAGAAGAAAACCGGTGACCCCGCCCGTGACCCAGGCCGAAACTTTTTTGGTCCAGTTGCGTTCCATTTGAACCGCTTCGGTGGTAGCGATGAGTTGTTTTTCGGTCCAGTTGGAGATCGGCTCAAAGAGTGGACGGATATCTCCGAAGATGGCCGCTTCGCTGGCCATTGCGCTTTGGCGGTCTGCGTCGATTTTTGCCCAGGCCGAAAGCTGGT
This sequence comes from uncultured Aestuariivirga sp., assembly GCA_964530965.1. Lineage (GTDB taxonomy): Bacteria > Pseudomonadota > Alphaproteobacteria > Rhizobiales > Aestuariivirgaceae > Aestuariivirga. The sequence continues at coordinate 13,357 of CAZHCO010000343.1, forward strand.
TGCTGAACTCGGTCAAAAGTCCTGCGAGCTTTTCCCTGTCGGCCTGCAAAACCCCTTTGGTTACCAGCATCCCATCTATTTGGGTTCCCGCCTTGGCAATGCCATTGAGCAATTTCGCCAGCCCGTTGGCTAGATTTTCAACGCTGGTAGAATCCGAAGCAGTAGTTCCAGAACTCCTGAAACCGTTCGCCAACGCCATGATTTCCATAATCTTCAAGCTCACGTCGTCGGCGTGCTGTTGTTCAGAGAATGCCAGCAGCTTGTATTGGATTCTTTCCAGTTTGCCCTGCACGCCTTGGGCGCTTGTGCCCATTTCCTTGTGGGCTTTTTCAATTTTCATGACTTGAACGGCATATTTGGGAACGAGAGTCTTCAGCTTGTTGACGTACACGGCAATGGTTGGGTCAATGTTGTGCTTCAGGGTCCTTCCCAGGGCGCTGGTGGAGTTCATTATTGAGCCCCGCATTTCCATGCCCTGGGCGTCGCTTGAGCCAAGCAGGATGCCTCTGACCACCATGCGCATGTGGGCTACTTCTTTGTCGATCTGATCAAAATCTGCCTTGACGGCGCTGAAAGCGGTCGCATTCGCGATGGCCGCGTCAATTTTCGCTTCGCAATAGAGGTAGTTCCCGCCGATGGCGGCAAGCCCGATAAGGGGGCAGGCACTCAATAGGGCGATGCGCGTATTGATCTTGAGATTGTTGACGAAATTGAACATGCGCAAGGTCCTTATGCGGCGGCCGATGCTGAAATCTGCTCGCCCACGCGGTGGGTGATCAGGTGATCGAGGGAAATCACGGCGACGAGTTTCTCCTGACCGGTGATCAGGCCCTGGAAGTAGGGATTCTTGTCTTCGCCTTCCATGTTAGGAATGGGGGCAATGTCTTTTTTATTCACTGTGACAATGTCTGAAACACCATCAACCAGAAGCCCGTTCTGGACATCGCCAACAGCGACAATTACCACCACATGGGCGGGCGTTGGTTCGGTAAGCTCCTGCCCGAAGCGTTTGCGCATATCAATCACCGGCACAATGGCGCCGCGCAGATTGATGACACCGCGGATATGGGCTGGCGAATTCGGCAGTGCCGTCGTCCCCGTCCAGGCCTTGATCTCACGCACTGCCATGATATCCACGCAGTAGTGTTGTTCGCCTATCACGAAGGACACAAACTGCCTTAAATCGGCATCTTCCGAAGCCGAAGCCGAAGCCGAAGGCGACACATCATCATAATCGGTGATTCTGCGGTTCTGCATCATGCGACCTGTTTCCTGTGTTGGAGATTAGTTGCGCTGAGTTGGGCAATTTCGGAGGCATCGAGAATGAGGGCCACCCGGCCATCACCGAGGATGGTAGCGCCGGCGATACCGGCGATTGCTTCAAGATTGTCGGTAATGCTCTTGATCACGACTTGCTGCTGGCCGACGATTTCATCGACGACCAGGGCGACATGGTCGCCGCCTTCGATCTCGGTGATGATGGCAACGGTTTGTTCCAGCTCACGCCGCGCCGCGGACTTGAATACGCCACTGAGATGAATGAGGCTGACATAGCCGCCGCGCACTTTGAGAACTTCGCCGGAACCCGGAACCGAACCCACATTTTTTTGCCAGTCGGCGCGGCATTCAACGATGCTGGCAATGGGAATGACATAGGAATCAGCACCCAAGCGGACGATCATGCCTTCCACCACTGCGAGAGTGAGGGGCAGGGTGAGAACCACTGCTGACCCCTTGCCCGGCTCGGAACGCAAATTCACGCGCCCGCCAAGCTTCAGGATATTGCGTCTGACAACATCCATGCCCACTCCACGCCCGGATATGTTGCTCACCGTGTCTGCCGTCGACAGGCCGGGCAGGAAAATTAGATTGTCCATGTCTTCGGTGCTCAGCACCGCGTCCCGGGGGAGAAGATTTTTGGCAATGGCCTTCTGCCGCACTTTTTCCCGGTCAATGCCGCGGCCGTCATCACTGATCTCAATGACAATGCGGCTGCCACGCTGTTCCGCATTCAGCTTGATGACGCCGTCCACGGGTTTGCCAGCACTCTTGCGTTCCTCGGCTGATTCAATGCCATGATCGGCGGCATTGCGGATCATGTGCATGATCGGATCGCTCAACTGCTCGATCATGGTCTTGTCGATTTCCGTTTTCTCGCCGCTGATCCGCAGGATGATTTTCTTGTTGGTCTGTTCCGAAAGCTCGCGCACCAGGCGCGGCATGCGGTCAAATATCGTGCCAATGGGTTGCGCCCGGATCGCCATCACGCTGTCCTGCAGGTTTTGCGTGTGGATCAGGAGCTGCGACAATTCCTGGAACAGCCGGGGATTGGCGTTGAACAGGGCCTGGTCAATCTGCTGGGCAACGAGCGCCTGTGATATGGCAATTTCGCCGCCCAGGTTTACCAGCCGGTCAATTCGGCCCACGTCAACCCGAATGGTCGAGATAACAGGTTCAGCCATGGTGAACTCGTGTTGCGTAGGCGTTACGTCTGTATCGTCCTGCACCTCAACCGGACCCGCCGCCTCGGCCATAAGCAGGCGGATGGTCAGGTCGCAATCGCCTTCAACAAACTGGAATACATCGCGGATCGCAGCCTCGCCTTTGCTGGTCTCCAGCTCGAAATTCCAGCTGAAATAGGCTTCATTTGGCTGCAAGTCCGCGAGCGATGGCAGCCTGGTGAGATCGGCGTTTATTTTCAGCGTTCCCAGTTCTTGCAACTGGCGCACCAGCAGCAGGGGCTCGTTGGCGCGTTTGAGCAGGCCCGCATGCGGGCCAAAATGAATGGCAAAGCGCTGGACTGAACCCGGGGCAATAATTTCATTGGCCTCTGCCTTGGAGGGAGCTGGCACCGATGATGGCAGCTCGGCGCCGAGGCCGGCCAGTCGAGCCAGGGTGCGGATGGAGCTTTTTTCATAGTCCGGCGCCAGTTCCGTGCCGCTGCCCGCAGCGAGGATCAAATCGGACAGGCAATCGGTGGCGCGCAAGGCGGCCGACATCAGCTCTTCGGAAATGGCAATCTGGCCAAGGCGAATCCCGTCAAGCACCGTCTCGAACTTGTGGGCGAAGGGCACGACGCGGTCAAAGCCGAACATTCCGGCTCCGCCCTTGATGGAGTGGATGGCGCGGAACGCGTCATCAACAAGTTCCTGGCTTCTGGCCCCGCGCTGCATGGCGGTAAGAGTCTGTTCCAGAGTGCGCGCATGCTCGTCGCACTCGTCGAGGAACATCGTCTTGAAGCGCTCGAACTTGTTCGTCATGGTCAGTTTGGCCCTAGCTGCTGAACCAGCTTGACCAGTGAATCCGGATTGAAAGGTTTGACAACCCAGGCCGTGGCGCCGCCGTGCCGCGCCGCCTGTTTCAGCTCTTCGTCATACTCCGTGGTCAGAAACACAAACGGCACGCCCAGATGCACCGGGTGTTCGCGCACCTTGTGGAGAAGCTCGAAGCCGCTCATCACCACCATGTTCAGATCACTGATGATCATGTCCACGGCATCCCCGGCCAGCAGCTTCATGGCTTCCGCGCCATTTCCGGCTTCCAGCACGTTGTGGCCCGCCTCGCCCAGCGTGGACACCAGGATTTCAAGCATGGTGGGTGAGTCATCAACAGCCAAGATCTTCATTTCGTGTCCTGTGGTTTGATGGATTTCAGAATGTCCGCAAGACCCAGATTGACGAAGGCCGCATCGAAGGCAGGGGATGATTTTTTCAGAACCAGCGCCGTGCCGCACTTCTGGGTTTCGAGAACCAATGCCGTGAGCAGCTGAACGCATGCCGTCGACATCCGCCCTACCGCGCTCGCATCGAGTGCCAATGGCATGTCACGGCCCAACCCTTCCTGAAACAGGGTTTTCAAGGGGCCAGCGGCCCGCAGGTCCAGAACCGGGTCAAGCGAAAGGCTCAACGTTTCAGTCGACGCTTCCGCCACCGCCATCCCTGGACCCCCTATAAGCCGCCGCCTCAAATACGTCGCGACCGCGGGCACATTCGAATTCAATGTTTAGTTATTAAGTATATGAGTTAATAAATGGCGAATACCCGCGGAAAACCGGCGAAATCCCCACACAAGTTGCACATGTCCTGGAGTTGCAAGTTTAGGTAAAGGCGGCGGAGGTGAACTCCGGCACAATAGCTTTCGCCATGTCCTCAACCGAGCGGCTCAACAGGCTCTTTGCCGAGGCTATCGGCCAGCCCATCAAGAAAATCGAAAAAATGCGGAGCGGGATTTCTGGCCCTCCGGCAGCAAAGCCATCGACTATGGCCTCGCCACTCACGTCATCACCTCGATGGCGGAACTGAAGTAGGCGACCCATGAGCAAGCGGTGTGCTCACCGGGACCAGCGCCCCCGACATGACGCGCTGATAGTTCCACGTCGAATTCACCCCTCTGTTAACTGCATGCTCTGTTGTTAATTGTTTTTTCCCTGGGAACGTGCATTTAACTAAAATGCGTGAAAAACACCCTATTCTCTAAAATTACTGTTGGGTGGTCTCTGACTTCCGTGGCTGGTTTTCCAGGTTTAGCGAACAGGTTGTACAACCGGGCAGCCTAAGAAATATCAGGTTTTGTTGCATAGAAGGTGTCCAAAACCTTTGTAGAATGTGGAGTACGAATTGCAGGTCGATATCATCGAGACTTGGGAGAGTTTCGTCGGGCTGAAACAAACCTGGGAAGCTGTCTATGAGCAAGATGGGCAGTCCGGATACTTTTTGAGTTGGGCCTGGCTTGCGGAAGTATTCAAGGCCAACCCTAATCGCTGGCGGGTGCTGGCAGTCAAGCCGAACGAGGATGGCTCAGACTATATCTGCTTTTTTCCACAAAGAACCAGAGTCAGATGGAGCGTGAGCCAGCAGCAGTTCAAAACTGAACTTGAGGCGGGGGGCAAACTCTCCTGGGCGCAATACACTGGATTCGTTTGCCTGCCGGACTGGGAACAACGGGCCATCGCAGCGCTTGCCTCAGCGGTGGGAAAAATGCCATGGGCTGAACTATCCATCAAAAACATACCGCGTGACAGGCGGCTAAACTTGTTTCTAGCCGAGTTCGCGACGAATGATTATTCGATCTCGCACCACGAAGAATTGATAAACTCCGGAACTGTCGATAGCTTGATTTGCCCCTACGTGCCGCTTCCCAATGATTATGAGAGTTATCTTCAATCGCGGGTAAGTTCCAACACGCGCCAGAAGATGCGCCGTTTCTGGCGCCAATTCGAAGCCGCAGAAGACCTTCGGATTACAGACACCACCGCAGAAACCTTTGATCGAGACATCACAATACTGCTCAACTTGTGGTTCAAGACTTGGAGTTCATCCAGAGGAGAGAGTTCAGCAGAGGAAGCGGTCGAGAAATACATAGAGATCCTCGATCAAAGTCATTCCCTGGGAGCCGTCAACATCCCCATTCTTTGGCGCGGAGACCAACCTCTCGGCGCGCTTGGAAACATTGTCGACAGGCACAAACGGCACCTGTACTTCATTGTGGCTGGCCGGGATGAATCTGTGCAAGACCCCAATGTCGGACTGCTACTTCATACGCACAATATTCAGTGGGCCATCAGCGCCGGCATCGAGACCTATGATTTTTGTCATGGCAACGAGCCCTACAAATATAGCTTCGGTGCAACCGATCAGCTCATAGCGAGCATTTCTATCACACGCTCTTCCAAAAGCGGTATGGGCCAGTTCGATCCTGCCCATATCGGAAAAGCGATGAAAAAGGCGATTAAGTTACTGGACTCAAATTACTTGGACGATGCTAAAAATGCCTTTCGACAAATACAAACTCTGTTGCCGGCGAAATGACAGCATTGGGTCAAAGGAAACTTGGTCCGATTTCCGTTGCAACAGCCCCGAACTGTCTGTGACCAAACCCAAGGCTTATGCTCTGAAATTACAGCTATAGAATAGTCGTAATAGGATTGTGTTCGCAGTATTTTTCAGGAACGAGAGGGAGGAAAGCCCGATGCTTAAAGGAGACATTGGGTCTCATCTTTGAAAGAGCGAAATCAGCGCTGGACGTAAACGACAGTCCCAATCCTGACTTGATTGAACAAGGCAAGAATGTGGGCGTTGTACATTCGAAAACATCCATAGGACGCGCTGGTGCCGATCGTCCCAGGCCTGTTTGTTCCGTGGATGCCATAGGTTCCATTCCCGAGCACCAAGACCGCCACGCCAAGCGGATTGTTTGGCCCGGCTTTTACGAGGGCGGGAAGCCTGGGATTGTCTTTTCGGATGTGTGGAGGCGGCGCCCAATCGGGATTGCGGACTTTTCGGGAGATCCTTGTCTTGCCCGTCCACTTGCGCCCCTCTCGTCCTACAGCAATAGGATAGGCAACAATATCATTCTTGCCCCTCACGTAGAGCAATTGCCGCTTCCCTGTCTTAATGATGATACTGCCAACGGCATGGTCGCCAGGCGCGGGATTTTTGGAAGTTCCTGCGATAGAAGGCAGGGCCGCCATTCCCAAGAGGAGAAAAAGAAAAACAACTCGTTCTATAATTTGAATGCCCATGGGCGTAATGTCCTAAGAAGTAATTGTCGCTGACATGGTGGCTCGCCTCGACTGCCGCGCTGAAGAATCCAAACTGGCTCACTTGACGATGGCAACGTCGCAATTACGATTTTTGGTAGACTTCTTTCAGAATAAGCCGCGGGTGTAGGTTTGCGAACTTGACGCCGCGTGTAGAACAACGCGGCGTCCAATTCGTTTGTTGCTACCAGTAACTGTGTCAGCCGCTAACTTTGACTACTTTGTTCGGCTTGCGAATGACACAATCGTTATCTTTGTTAGTCGATCCGCAATTGCTGCGCTCTGGAGGAGTCTTCTCTTTGCAATCGCGCTTGGAGCCGCGCTTAGACCCACGCTTGGAACCGCGCTTGGAGCCACGCTTGGAGCCCCGCTTGGACCCACGCTTGGAACCGCGCTTAGACCCACGCTTGGAGCCACGCTTGGAGCCACGCTTGGAGCCGCGCTTAGACCCACGCTTGGAGCCACGCTTAGACCCACGCTTAGACCCACGCTTGGAGCCACGCTTGGAGCCACGCTTGGAACCACGATTTGATCCACGCTTGTTATCGCGATCTGACTTGTTGTTGGAACCGCGGTTGGAACCGCGATCTGACTTGTCATTGGAACCGCGATCTGACTTGTCATTGGAACCACGGTTGGAACCGTGTTCACCTGCTTCAGCTTCACTGATTGTTAGCACGCTTGGTGCAGCGTATGCGGCGATGCCAAAAAGTGCAATTCTACGTAAGGCTTGGCGCCTTGTTGTCTGAGGATTGTTATCATCATCACTCATTTGGATGCCTCCAATTGAGTGGTACTCACCGCTACACCACCGGGTTACTTACAAACTTTGGCCAAGCACCCCATTTCACCACGCTTTGATTTGGAATTGCCATCCGGCGCTTAACCTAATCGCAGCGTAGCATTTGACTCAAAATTGATCAATGCAATATTAAAATATGGTGAACGACATGTGCCGATACAAAACATCGACGATAGACTGGCGCGTTTCGGTCGTATGCAGGCATGGATTTGTCACTGGCAGTGGTCCGTCCCCCAAAAGGCACAATACAAATTGACAAATCATAAACACCTGGAATTCGTGAATTTCAACCGTACGTTGAATTTGGTTGACGCGCCGGAACTTGCCGATAGCCTTCGCAGTATTCTTTGCGGCTGGGATGTGCAGGAGAATAATGAATTGTCAGATCGTGCTGACATGACGTTCACAAAGGCCCGCCGGGGTTATGACTGGAGCATCCGCTCAGATGGCCTTACGGCAACCAAGCTTAGTGGAATACCCCGTAACATATGTGATGCGGTCTGCGACTTTCATTATGAAGCCTATCGCTGGTATCGCTCGGCTTTTAGGGATCAACTTTGTATTCATGCCGCTGCCGTAAAATTTGGCAATGGCATTGTATTGTTTCCAAATACCTTCGCGGCAGGGAAAAGCATACTCTCAGTTGTCTTGGCATCCCAGGGATACAGGCTCTATGCTGACGACGTTGTGGCACTTGATATGGAGAACCATGAGGCTGTTTCGCTTGGTATACTGCCCCGACTGCGTCTGCCATTGCCAACCAAAGCCATCAGCCCATTGATGTCAGATTTTCTTCAAACCTGCCGCTGCCTCGAAAGTCCGACACAACTTTATGTTGGTCTGGGCGATGCACATCAGGCGCGTTTGGGCGAGCGTGGCACGATCGCGGCGATTGTTGTTCTTGAACGGCTATCACGCTACACGCCAGCAAAACTTGCGCCCGTTGGAGCGGCTGAAGCATTGCGGACAATCATCACACAGAATTTCAATACGGCGCATGATGTTACAAAAATATTTTCCATTCTAAAAGAAGTTACCCTCAACTCGAAAACCTACAAACTCACCTATAGCGACGTAGAGGATGCGGCTAGTTCGCTGACGAAGGCCTTTGCTTCATGAGTGAAAGGAACACAGTCAGCACCAGAAAATATGTGCGGCATCACTGGATCACAAGTGAACAGATAGAGTATGACCTGTTCTTGCTAGACACTAAGCTCAACAAGATTCACTTCCTAAATGGGACAGCTGCAATAGTCTGGGAAATGTTGGGTGAGCCAGTGTCGCAATCCGATCTTGTTGAAGACTTTGCCACGGCATTTCCAGTGGTTTCGCCTGGAAAAATCAGGCGGGAT
>CAZHCO010000344.1:0-30757 GCA_964530965.1 uncultured Aestuariivirga sp.
TTTTGCAGCAACACTGCGGGCAGCAGAGGCGACAACCGCGAGGCTTGCCCCTTTTTCCGCGAGATATCCCGCAATCTTGTGGACGAACAGCACGCCCGCAACGCCGCGGGGCTGGGCCAAGCCTGGAATGGCAATGTCATCACCAACAATCACCATCTCGACCTTCTTGCCAAGGCCACGGGCGCGCTCTGCCGCCAGCCCGAAATTGAGTCGGTCGCCGGTATAGTTCGGGACGATGAGAAGGCAGCCGGCTTTTCCGGTGACAGCCAAAATCGCCGCCAGGACGGCGTCAAAGCTCGGAGACGCAAAAACCTCGCCGCAGACTGCTGCTGTAAGCATGCCCTTGCCGACATAGCCTGCGTGCGACGGTTCGTGACCTGAGCCGCCGCCGGATATCAGAGCAACTTTGTACGGCTTGTGATCCGTGCGGCAAACAACCTTGATGTGTGGATAGCCGTCCAGCGTGGTAATTGCCGGATTTCCGGCTGCCATCCGCAGGCCGTCAATGGACTCAGTAACCAGCCGTTCCTTCTCGTTGAAAAACTGACTCATGCGTTGCCCCTTCGCGGATGATGATCTGCCAGCAGAATTTTGGAACTTCGAAAAGTGTAGTCATGTCTGGATGGCGCATTGCTGGCAAGTGGGTAGTTGAACCGCGCACAGACGTTCGATTTTGCTGGCACAAGAGCTTGAAAAATCACAACTCTGCGGGAACTGCCTGGTCTTGCTGTGCCACTGTGCGGCATCCCTTTAACCGGCGATTAACCAAATCAGCGGAAGCAGAGAGCGATTAACAGGTCTTAACGGTCTGTTGCTGGTTGACATTGCCTCTGGGGAGGGGCTGGGGATTGTTGGTTGGAATATTAAAGACCGTGAGACCGCGTGCGCGGAGAGGCTCACTCTTCAGCGGTGCCCGGCTTTTCCTATTTTTCGTGGTTCTTTTACTGATTTCAGTTGTGGCACCTCTGGGTGTGCAAGCTGCGGTTATAGCCTGTACGCCAACGGCAGGTTTTACGGTCTGCTTCAGGATAACCTACAGCGGCGCTGACCAGACACTTACAATTCCGGCTGGCATTACCAGCATCCAGACGAGGGTTTGGGGGGCGGCAGGTGGTGGTGCCAATAGCACTTACTACACGGGGCAGGGTGGTGGCGCGGGCGGTGGTTACTCCATTGGCACCGTAGCCGTTACGCCAGCCCAGACGCTGACAATTGTAACAGGCCAAGGCGGCATTCCCAATTCACTCGCTACAACTTATGGCGGCGGCGGCCAAGGCGGCAGTTCGACCGCGAGCGCCAACCAGCGCGGCGGCAGCGGCGGCGGCATGTCAGCGGTTTTTAGCGCGGCAGCAAAAACTGCGGCCAATGCATTGGTCATCGCTGGCGGCGGCGGCGGTGCATCGCCGGGCGCGGACAATGGCACGGTCGGCGCTGGCGGCGGCGGCGCTACAACCGGTGGCCAGGACGGCGATGCCGCCCGGTCGGGACGTGGCGGAACGCAGGCGGCAGGTGGTGCCGCAGCGACTGGCAACAGCTCATGCCCGTTGGCGCCCACGGCGGGAGCGCAATTCCAGGGCGGCAATGGCGCCAACGCAAACGCGGCCCAGAATGAGGGCGGCGGTGGTGGCGGCGGCGGTTACTTCGGCGGCGGCGGCGGGGTTTGCCAAAGTGCCTCGCAACAGAATGGCGGCGGCGGTGGCGGCTCCGCCTACATCGGAGGCACCGGTGTTACCGCTGCTTCGACAACGGCAGGGGCGAATTTCCCTTATTCAGGTTCGGCGTGCGCCGGCACCGCGGCATCGGGCGGTGCCAGTGACTCACTCTACACTTCCGGCATCGGCACCGGATCGTGCTACGGCACCGGCGGCAACGGTGAAGTTGCCATTCAATATGCGCTTCCTACGGTCACACTCACCAAAGTCAGCAATGGCGGAACAGGCGGCTTCACCTTTACCGGAAACAATGGCTGGTCGAGCCAGACGATTACCACGATAACGAGCGGTGTCGGCGTTGCCGGTGCGACCCAAATACTGACGGGTGCTTCAACGGCTACCACGATCACGGAAAGCGCGCCGCCTGCCGGATTTGCACTAACGGCGGTTTCATGCTCGGGGCTTGGCGCAGGCGGCACGGCGACGGTCAACCTGGCAACGCGCAGTGTCCTGCTCGATGCAGCGGCAACGGCACCAGGATCGGCAATTGCCTGCACCTTCACCAACACGCGTGCGCTGGTGCGGGTGCAAAAAACCACGCTTGGGGGATTCGGCGGGCCCTTTGCTTTTGCCAGAACCAACCTGGCAGCAATCACAAACATCACCACGACGGCTGAAGCAACTGCGACGCCGGCCTCGCCATCGGCCCTCAATGTGACGACCGTTGGAACAGCGGTGACCATTACCGAAACTCCGATTGCAGGCTACGCCCTGACAGCAGCCAGTTGTACCGATGCCAACAGCGCCGTAACCGGAAACAGCGGGGCAATCGGTTCCTTCTCGGGCAACGTGCTCACCATTCCGGCGGGCAATGTGGTGGCAGGTTCTGATTTTACCTGCGTATTCACGAATACCCGCCCCAGAGTAAGGGTGCAGAAAATAACGATGGGCGATTTTAGCGGGCCGTTCAGCTTTGCCCAAACGAACCTGGCAATTGCTCCAGCTGCGATTACAACCACCGCCGCTGGCACGGCTACTCCCGCGTCTCCTACCGCGATCAATGTGACAACTGTTGGAACGGCAGTCACTCTGACTGAAACCGTGGCGTCTGGCTATGCACTTACCGCCGCAAGCTGCACCGACGCCAACAGCGCGGTGACCGGCAGAACAGGCGCGCGCGGCACGCTGGCTGGCAATGTACTCACACTTCCAGCCGCCGATGTGGTAGCTGGCTCGGATTACACCTGTACCTTCACCAACACCAAGCTGCCCACCATCACGCTGACCAAGGTGAGCAATGGCGATGTGGGCCCCTTCACCTTCAATGGCACCAACGGCTTTGGCGCAGCCCAGACGATCACCACTTTGGTATCGGGGACCGGCGTTGCCGGGGCGACGCGAACCCTGGCTGCGGCTTCGACCTCGACGGACATCACCGAAACCGTGCCCGCCGGTTACAGCCTGGCCTCGGCCACCTGCAGCGGCATGAACGGCGGCACGGCGACACTTGTTGGCAATGTGCTGACGCTCAATGCGGCAGCGACCGCTCCGGGCAATGTGGTTGCCTGTACCTTCACCAACACCAAGCTGCCCACCATCACGCTGACCAAGGCATCGAACGGTGGCTTAGGCGGGTTTACCTTTACAGGAACGAATGGCTGGGCAAGCCAGACGATAACGACAATAACATCTGGTGTAGGTGTTGCTGGAGCGACACAAACACTTTCGGCGGCCGCAACTGCAACCACGATCACCGAGTCTATTCCGCCCGGTTATTTCCTGACCGCTGTGAGCTGCTCTGGATTGGGATCTGGTGGTACTGCCACACCCAATCTTTCTACCGGAGCGCTTGACTTCGATGTAGCAGCTACCGCTGCTGGAGCGAATATCACTTGCACATTTACGAACGGCGTTCCCGCGTTTTCAATTACCAAAGCTGTTGATCTGGCAACTGTCGCTGCGCCAGCGACGCTCACCTACACAATCACGATTCAGAATACGGGCAGCGTCACCTTGACGGGCCTCATCATCAGCGACAGCTTGCTGCAGGGTGCTTCAGCACGAACGCTCACATCGGGTCCGACTTATTCCTCTGGCGATACGGATACGGATGGTGCCATCGATACGACAGAAACGTGGATTTATAGCGCGACCTATGTGGTCACCCAGGCCAATATCGATGATGGTAGCACGTTCTCCAACACAGCGACGTTTGACTCGACACAGACAACGGCTTCGACTTCAAATGCGGCGACGACGACGGTTACCCAGTCACCCGGAGTGACAATAGACAAGACTGCCGATACGGCGGGGCCGGTGTCGGTCGGGAACATCATCACCTACACCTATACAGTCACAAACACAGGCAACCTGACAGTCAACGGCATGGGCATTGCCGATGTTCACAATGGCTATGGTTCGGTGCCTGTGCCGGACAATGAGGCGTTGTCGGATGACGTGATGCCAGTGGGTGACTCAACCGACGTTACGCCCAGCAACGGGACCTGGTCGGTTCTTGCTCCCGGCGATGAGGTGACCTTCACGGCAACCTACACGGTTACGCAAGCCGATGTGGATCTGCTGCAATGACGAAATTTAATGCAGCACCGCCACAGCCAATCCAAATTTGGATTTTGGCACATCAGGTTAACCCGTTCTTAACTACAAAACCCTACTCAAAATCAGCGACAATTTTGCGCTCGTCTCGGGGATTGGAGATGGACGGAAGAGCGGCATGGCCAGTTGGTGGCTTCCCCGCCTGCACATTCACCAGTCCAACGCCCTCGGTGTGTGAGTTTTCCAGCGTCATTCTTGTGTTTCTTGATGTGCGGCGCGGCACATGTGCGATCTATTTTGGACCTGGTGATTTGCCTGACAGAACGACCATAACGCGAATCCACGCGCTGATCAGTGCGCTGTTGGTCGTGCTTTTGGCTTCGGTCCTCGAAGCAGCGCCGGCGTTCGCCAACAATACTTTCCCGGGCACCGTAATTGCCGGCAGCAACGGAACTTTTACCGGCACCAATGTTGGCGCAACGGGGGAGGCCGGTGAGCCTGCAACCTTCGGCGGCGGATCGCTCAACACGATGTGGTACAGCTGGACCGCACCTGCGGCCGGAGTTGTGGTTATCGGAACGTGCAATCCAACGGCCTCAACCACGACCAACTTCGACACAACCCTTGGCGTCTATACGGGCGCTGCCGTGAATGCGCTCACCGTGGTTGGAACGAATGACGACACCACGGGCTGCAACTCAACCGTCAATGCGAACTACGGTTCGACCGTAAGTTTCACCGCAGTCTCCGGCACCACCTATCGCTTTCAGGTGGATGGCTATGCGAGCAACACTGGCACCTTCCACCTGCACTATGGCTTGGTCGGATTTGTGTTTGCGACGACGGACGGCTCGGCAACGGAAGGCGGAGACACCGGGGCTTTCACGGTCAGGCTGACCACGGTCCCAACCGCCAACGCGAGCGTGACCATTGGCACCAGCACGCAGTGCACGTTCGCGCCATCACCGCTCACCTTTACGCTGGCCAACTGGAATACGGCCCAGACAGTTACTGCAACGGCCACCAATGATGCCATCGTGGAGGGCGTACACAGCTGTACCCCGGCGAGCGTCACCGCGACTGGCGGCAGTTTCGGCACTGCAATCGGCACCGCGCCCACTATCACCGTCAACGACAATGACTCGGCCACGGTCACCATCGCCAATACGACGAACGGAGCGGAAGCGGGACCGGTCAATGGCGTGATGACGGTGACCCAGACGGCGGTGAGCGCCACCAATACGGTAATTGCCTATAGCGTTGCGGGAACTGCCACCTCCGGAACTGACTACACCGCGCTTTCCGGCACGGTCACCGTTCTCGCAGGTGCCACCACAGCCACTATCCCCATTACAGTGACCAATGATGCCATCGTCGAGGGTTCTGAAACTGTCATCGTGACATTGACCTCCATCACATCCGGCCTTGCCACGCTTGGGGCCACGCTCACGGCCACCAATACAATCGCTGACAATGATTCAGCCACTGTCACCATCGCCAATACGACGAACGGAGCGGAGGCGGGGCCGGTCAATGGCGTGATGACGGTCACGCAGACGGCGGTGAGCGCCACCAATACGGTGATTGCCTATTCGGTGGCGGGAACGGCGACTTCTGGCACGGATTATACAGCACTCTCGGGCACCGTGACCATTCTCGCAGGTGCCACTACGGCCACGATCCCCATTTCAGTGACCAATGACGCCATTGTTGAAACGTCCGAGACGGTCATCGTTACGCTCACCAGCATTACCTCCGGGCTGGCCACTCTCGGCGCAACACTTACAGCCACCAATACGATTGCCGACAATGACTCGGCGACAGTGACGATTGCAAACACAACGAATGGGGCGGAGCTGGGCCCGGTCAATGGCGTGATGACAGTCACGCAGACGGCGGTGAGCGCCACCAATACAGTCATCGCTTATTCGGTGGCAGGAACTGCAACATCGGGAACTGACTACACCGCACTTTCCGGCACGGTGACCGTCATCGCGGGGGCGACAACGGCCACGATCGCCATTCCGGTGATCAATGATGTCCTTCTTGAAGGTCCGGAAACAGTGATCGTAACGCTGACCAGCATAACGTCTGGCCTTGCCACGCTTGGCGGCACGCTCTCGGCCACCAATACGATTGCCGACAATACGTCAGCGACTGTCAGTATTGCCAATACAACTAACGGTTCGGAAACCGGTCCGGCCAACGGCGTGATGACGGTAACGCAAACTGCGATCAGTGCCACCGATACGGTCATTGCCTATAGCGTGGCAGGAACTGCTACCTCTGGCACGGACTACACGGCGCTCTCCGGCACGGTGACCATCATTGCAGGAGCGACCACTGCAACGATTCCGATCCCGGTGATCAATGATCCCGTTGTAGAGGGTTCGGAAACGGTCATCGTAACCTTGACCTCCATTACATCCGGCCTGCCGACGCTCGGCGTGACGCTTACGGCCACCAATACCATTGCGGACAATGACTCGGCCACCGTCACAATTGCAACCACGACGAACGGAGCGGAGGCCGGGCCGGTCGATGGCGTGATGACGGTGACGCAGACGGCGGTGAGCGCCACGGATACGGTTTTGACCTATTCGGTTGCGGGAACTGCGACATCCGGAACCGACTATACGGCACTCTCGGGTACGGTGACTGTTCTTGCCGGTGCCACCACAGCCACGATCACGATTCCGGTGACCAATGATGCCATTGTCGAGAACCCCGAAACCGTGATTGTTACACTGACCAGTGTGACATCCGGTCTTGCCACTCTCGGTGGAACGCTGGCCGCCACCAATACAATTGCCGACAATGATTCAGCCACCGTGAGCATTGCCAATACCACGGAAGGCGAAGAGACCCCGGTCAATGGCGTGATGACGCTTACGCAAACGGCGGTGAGTGCCACCGATACTGTTATCACCTATTCGGTTGCCGGAACGGCGACGCCCGGCACTGACTACACGGCACTCTCCGGCACGGTGACCATTCCTGCTGGGGCCACCACCGCGACCATCACCATTCCGGTTATCGACGATTTTATCGTAGAGGGAGACGAGACGGTCATCGTGACCCTGACATCCATCACTTCGGGCCTTGCGACGCTGGGCGTGACCTTCGTTGCAACCAATTTGATTGATGACAACGAACCGGCCATCGTCACCATTGCCAATACCACGGAAGGTGATGAGGGAGGGCCTATCAATGGCGTGATGACCGTGAGCCAGACGGCGGTGAGCGCCACTGATTCCACCATTGCCTACACGGTTGGCGGAAGCGCGTCGCCGGGCCCGGACTACACGGCTCTCTCCGGATCGGTAACCATCCTTGCAGGGGACATGTCGGCCACAATCATCATTCCGGTGATCGATGACCTGATTCTGGAGGGTGACGAAACGGTCGTCGTAACCATCACGGCCGTCACATCCGGCCTTGCCATTCTCGGCGCCACGCTCACCGCCACTAACACCATCGAAGACAACGAGCCGGCGATTGTCACCATTGCCAATACCAGCGATGGCGCGGAGCCCGCGACAGGCGGAATAATGACAGTTTCGCAGACGGCAGTCAGCGCCACTGATTCTACTATTGCCTATACGGTGGCCGGAACGGCTTTACCCGGAACCGATTACACCGCACTTTCCGGATCGGTGACTATCCTTGCCGGCGACATGGCGGCGACGATTCCCATTCCGGTGACCGACGACGCCATCGTTGAAAATCCTGAAACTGTCATTGTCACACTTACAAGCGTCACCGCTGGCCTGGCCATTCTTGGCGCTACGCTCACGGCCACCAATACGATTGCCGACAACGACGTGGCCACTGTCACGATTGCGAATACAAGCAATGGCGCTGAGCCTGCAACGGGCGGCGTGATGACGGTGACACAGACGGCGGTGAGCGCCGAGGATACGGTGATTGCCTATGGCGTTGCCGGAACGGCCACGCCTGGCACGGACTACACGGCACTTTCGGGCACGGTGACCATCATTGCGGGTGCGACGACGGCCATAATCAGCATTCCGGTAACTGATGACGCCATCGTGGAAGCGCCGGAGACGGTGATTGTCACGCTTGGCAGCATAACCTCCGGGCTTGCAACACTTGGCGGCACTCTCACAGCCACCAATACAATTGCCGACAATGACTCGGCCACGGTGACCATCGCCAACACCACGAATGGTGCCGAGCCCGCGACCAATGGCGTGATGACGCTTACGCAGACGGCGGTGAGCGCCGAGGATACGGTGATTGCCTACGGAATTGCTGGAACAGCGACGTCCGGCACCGACTACTCAGCACTTTCCGGCACGGTGACCGTCCTTGCGGGTGACACAACGGCGACCGTCACCATCCCTGTAATTGATGATTTGATTTTGGATCCGGCCGAAACCGTGATCGTGACACTATCCTCGGTTTCGTCCGGGCTCGCGTCGCTTGGCGCTACGCTCACGGCCACAAATACGATTGCTGACAATGATATTGCCTCGTTTACAATTTTAAAAGCTGTGAACGTTGGCAACATCTCCTTGCCGGCCACGCTCACCTACACAATCACCGTTGCCAACACGGGCAATATTCCGCTGACCGCACCATCCTTTTCGGATGCGCTGGCGCAGGGCGGCGCCCTGACACTGACGTCGGGTCCAGCATTGAGCTCGGGTGATGCAGTTCCCCTGGGCACATTCAATGTGGCCGAAACATGGGTCTACACGGCGACCTACGCGGCCACCCAGGCCAACATTGATAACGGGGCGAACATCACCAACTCCGCCACATTTGATACAGCTGAAACTTCGCCGTTGGCTTCGAATACCACGACAACGACGATCACCCAGTCGCCAGCGCTGGAAATGAAGAAGACTGCCGATACGGCTGGCCCGGTCTCGGCCGCCGATATCATCAACTATTCCTACGAGACCGATAACATCGGCAACATTACGATCCTGGGCGTGACGGTAAATGATACTTTCAACGGCTACGGCATCGCACCGGTGCCCGGCAGCGAAGCACTGACACTTGATGTGGCACCTTTCGGTGATTCGTCCGATGGCACACCGGCGGACGGCATCTGGGACGTGCTCGCACCCGGCGACGAGGTGACCTTCATCGCAGCTTACACCGTGGTCCAGCAGGATGTGGATCTCCTGCAATGAGAAACATTTTCAAAAATTATGAGTTTTCTGAAGTCCGAAATGAATGAGTCAAGGATTTGAGTATCACACCGCGTTTACATCAAAAACATCTGGGGAAAATATTATGATAACGAGACAACAAACACAGAGTTCGAAGGTCAGGTCGATTGCGCGAGCGTGGATCTATGCGCCGGTCATGGCAACATCATTTCTGGCGCTCGCACAGCCGACACTGGCCGACATTTCCAACTCGGCCACGGCAAGCGGCACCTATGGCGTAACTCCCGTTACGTCTGCTCCGGACACTGTGGACATTCCGGTCGCGGCGGCAAATCCGGTTCTTAGCGTGACGAAGACAGTGCTCACGCCCGCAACGATCGCGGCGGGTCCGGAATCGAGCATTACTGATGCTGGCGATACGATTACCTATCAGTATGTGATTCAGAACAACGGCAATGTGACGATCAGTGGCGTGACGCCGGTCGATGCCGGACCGTCCTTCGGCAACCCGCAGACTGCGGGCACCGGTTCCATGGGGGCGTTCACAACAGTTGATTCGACAACACTTCTTCCTGGAGCAACCGCAACCTTTACAGCCGTTTACACCTTGTCCGATGTGGACGTTTATCGCGCTGCAGGCCTGACGATTCCGGCCGATGCTGTCAACAACTCCGCCACGGCAACTGGAACGCCTGCGACAGGTATACTTGCAGCTGTGACTCCGAGTTCGGCCACGACCTTGATTGCCGCCGGACCTCTGCTTCAAGTCACCAAGGCCGGCAGCATTACGGCAAAAGCACCTGGAAACCTGGATGCCGATGCCGAAGTAGGCGATACCATTACGTATACCTACTCTGTCTTCAACAACGGCAACGTTCCGATCAGCACGGTTGTAATCAATGACACGCACGAGGGTTCGCCGATCGCCCCGGCAACGTTGTTTACGGAAGCACTAACGACTGAAGGTCCGCTCGGGACACCAGCATCAACAGACGGCGCGGTCAACGGTTCCTGGGATGTCATCCAGCCCGGTGCCACGGTCACATTCACCTACATCCACACTGTAACACAGGCCGAAGTTGATGGTGGCTAAGTAGCTTCCATTCAAGAACGCCGCTGGAGCCGTGAGTTCCGGCGGCCATCAAATCCAGTTTGTACGCGTTGAATTCCTGAATTGCCGTTTGAGTTAGCGGCGGTCGGTGAGAGCTTTATGAAAACGCAAAGACAGAAACCAATAGGCATGTGGAGGCGGGGGACAGATTTCCTCGCCCAGCTTGCCATGGTTTTACTGCTGTCGTTCTCGCTGACGCAGAATGCCTTTGCCGCTATCTTAAATGATGCGACGGCGAGCGGTACCTACTTGGGAAATCCAGTCGTATCGGGGAACTCATTTGTATCGATCCCGGTGGTTCTCTATGCGCCAGCCGTGGAGCTTCTGAAATCCTCGACGTTCAATGATGAAAGTGGCGATGGTTTTGCACAGCTTGGCGAGACCATATCCTACGCCTTCTCGGTTCAGAACACGGGCAATGTAACGCTTACCAACATCACGCTGGCGGACCCCACCGTTACTGTGTCGGGCGGCCCCATTGCCTCGCTGGCCCCGGCGGCAATCGATACTACAACATTCACGGCAACTTACACGCTTGTGGCAGCGGACCTTCTGGCCCTTCAGGTGACAAACAGTGCCACGGTTACGGCGACGCCGCCGAGTGCCCCCCCTAACGTCACCGATGTTTCCGACAGCCAGAATCCGGGTGACGACACGGGCGCCGACGATGACGTGACCAACACTTATTTCATGGTGCCTATCGACGCGGTTGATGACGACTTCACAGGCTCACCGGTGAATGGTCTCGCAGGGGGCAGCACGCCTGTGGTTTACACCAATGACACCTTGAATGTGGCGTCATTTGCGCCTGTGGCTGTAACGCCCTCGATCATATCTGATGGCGGAATTACCGGAATGGTGATCAATGCCAGTGGTACGCTTACCGTTCCTGCGGGTACGGCGGCAAACACCTATACTGTCATTTACCAGATTTGCGAGACGGCAAATCTAACAAACTGTGACACGGCGAACGTGACGGTCGTGGTCACCGCAGCGACGATTGTTGCGGTCGATGACGGCTTCTCGGCCTCGCCGGTGAACGGTCTCACCGGCGGCAATACTGCAACGGTTTACACCAACGATACGCTGAACGGGGCGGCATTTGCCCCGGCGGCAGTGACGCCCTCGATCACGGTCACCGGCGGATTGACCGGGGTCACCATCAACGGCAGCGGGATGCTGACCATTCCGGCGGGAACACCGGCGGCCACCTACACGGTGACTTATCAGATTTGCGAGGTCTTGAACGCGATCAACTGTGACACGGCCAATGTCATAGTGTTGGTTGCGGCAGCTACGATTGTCGCCAATGATGATGACTTCTCGGCCTCACCGGTCAATGGCCTGCCAGGCGGCAACACGCCTACGGTGTTCACCAACGATACACTTAATGGAGCGGCATTTGCCCCGGCGGCGGTGACACCATCGATTACTGCTACCGGTGGGCTGACGGGGGTTACTATCAATGCCGGCGGCATGCTGGTCATTCCGGCAGGAACACCGGCTGCCACCTACACGGTGAACTACCAGATTTGCGAAGTCTTGAACCCGGCCAATTGCGATACGGCCAACGTCATTGTGGTGGTCAATGCTGCCACGATTATAGCCAATGATGATGATTTCTCGGCGTCACCGATCAGTGGTTTTGCTGGCGGCACGACGGCGACGGTGTTTACCAATGACATCCTCAATGGTTCCCCATTCATTCCCGCCGACGTGACGCCAACGATTACGGTGAATGGCGGCATCACGGGCGTTGTGATGAATGCGGACGGCACGCTGACCATCCCGGCGGCGACGCCGGCGGCCACTTACACGGTGACATACCAGATTTGCGAAACTCTGAACGCGACTAACTGTGACACCGCCAATGTGACGGTCGTTGTCACGGCGGCAGCGATTGTTGCCGACGACGACGATTTCTCGGCCTCGCCGGTGAGCGGTTTTGCTGGCGGCACAACAGCGACGGTATTCACCAATGACACGCTTAATGGGGTGCCCTTTGCGCCCGCGGCAGTAACGCCGACGATTGTTTCAAATGATGGCATTGTGGGCCTTACTATTGACGGTGCTGGCGCGCTGACTATCCCGGCTGGGACGCCTGCCGGCACCTACAATACGGTGACCTACCAGGTCTGCGAAGTCCTGAACCCTACCAATTGCGATACGGCCAACGTGATCGTGGTGGTCACGGCGGCAGCCATTGTCGCCAATGATGATGATTTCTCGGCGGCCCCTGTTAATGGCGTCTCAGGCGGCACAACAGCCACCGTCTACACAAATGACGAGATCAATGCAGCGCCGTTCCTGCCAGCAGATGTCATTCGATCGATTGTCTCGGATGGTGGAATTACCGGCCTTGTGTTCAACTTTGACGGAAGTTTAACGATACCTGCGGGGACCCCGCCAAACCCATATACCGTAACTTACCGAATCTGCGAGACGCTGAATCCAGCAAACTGCGACACCGCGAATGTGACGGTTGTTGTAATTCCAAACCCATCGGTCACGGGCACGGTTTACTATGATCTGGATGGCAACGGCAGTTATGGCGGTACTGATCCCGATGCCGGCGCCGGCTACGTTGTAGAGCTCATTGACAGCGGTGGGGCAGTTGTTGCCACAACTGCCACCAACGCGACGGGCGACTATACGCTTTCTGCTGCGCCGGGTGCTGGCTACAGCCTGATGTTCAGGAAGGCAAGCCTCGTGGCTATCGGGACCATAACTGGCCTCACACTGACATCAAGTCAGATTGTAATTGATCAGGATGCGCCAATTGATCCCTCTGGTGTTGTCTATAATTCGGTTACGCGAGCCCCTGTTGCCGGTGTTATGGTTACGATTACTGATGTTGGCGGCGTTCCTTTGGCGCCCGCGTGCCTGATTGATCCAACCCAACAAAATCAGGTGACCGATATCACCGGCGATTACCGGTTTGATCTTGTTCCGGCCTGTCTCTTAGTTGAAACGGAATTTCGTATCAGCCTGACCAATCCTCCTGGATATGGACCAGGTGCTTCCACCACCCTGCCGCCTCTGGCGGGGCCGTTGGACGCTACGACCTGCCCAGGCGACGTGGTGCCCGGTGGTTCCTGCCAGATGTCGGCAAACACGACGCCACCGGTAGCGCCACTCATTGAATCTTATTACATGGCGTTCCTGCTTATCGCTGGCGATCCCGATGTGGTGAACAATCACATTGCGATTGATCCGCTGGCGTCGGCTGCGTCTGGCTTGTTGAAGCGGGCATTGGTTACGCAGGTGCGGCGTGGCGAGCGGGTGCCTTATGTGATTACGGCCAATGACACGACGCTGGCGCTGGCTCGTATCGTGGACATTATTCCGCCAGGCTTTGACTATGTTGCGAATTCGGCCACGGTCAATGGTGTGGCACTGGAGCCCGTCATCGCGGGCCGCAATCTGACCTTTGAAGGTCCGATCGTGGCTCCGGACCCCGGCGGCGACATCACGATAGAGCTGACATTGATTGCGGCGGTTGCGGTGACGACGGGGCCGCATGTGAACACGGCGCAACTCATCGATCCTGCCACTGATCAGGTTGTTGGGACGGCGCGTGCCACGGTTACGGTGTTGGCCGAGCATGTGTTTGATTGCGGCGACATCATCGGCAAGGTGTTCGATGACAGGAACCGCAACGGCAGCCAGGATGAGGGTGAGCCGGGGCTTGCCGGGGTTCGCCTGGTCACCGTCAAGGGCGTGCTGATCACAACGGACAAGCACGGGCGCTTCCATGTGGCCTGCGCGGATGTTCCCGACGCCGACATTGGCTCCAACTTCATCCTGAAGCTCGACACACGGACCTTGCCCACGGGCTTCAAGATGACCACGGCGAATCCGCGCATCGTGCGGCTCACGGCCGGCAAGATGTCGAAGCTGAATTATGGCGCCGCGATCACGCGTGTGGTGCGCTTCGACATGACCGAGGAGGCATTTGCTCCCGGTTCTGTGAAGCTCAAGGCGAAATGGTTGCGGGCGGTGGACAAGCTGATCTCCGTTCTGGAGACCGACAAGTCAACGTTGCGGCTCACTTACATTGCCAAGACCAAGGACAAAAAACTTGCGGCTGAGCGCATCGCCGGGGTGGAGAAACTAATTCTTTCGCGCTGGGCCGAACAGGGTGGTGGATACGAGTTGCCTATCGAAACACGCGTCATGGGTGCGAAATGAGATATGAACCCATGAACTTGCTGCGTTCGGCGGTGCTAGCTGCGATGTTCTTGCTTGGCACGCCATTTGCCGCCGCTGAGGAAAACCAGGCTCCGGTATCCATCAGTGTTGATGGCGAGACCGTATTCGGCAGCTCCGTGCCTGCCGATGAGGTGCGCAAGACTGGTGTGGCACTCGACAAGGTGGATATTCAAGTCAAGTTTGATGGCCTGGAAGTAAAGCCCGTACTGAATGTTTCGACGTGGCCTGTTCGACGGAGCTATCAGGCTGGCGAGGAGATCAACTTTCTTGCCAGTTCGAACTATCCGGCATGGATCGCGAAATCAGAAATCAGGGTCTTTGAAAAGGGCAGGGAAGGCGAGGGCAGCCCGCTTTACAGGATAGAAGTGCTTCCAGAGGGTGCTGCCAGCTGGACCATGCCGGCGGATGGGCCTTCAGATTTGGTGTATGTGCTCCGCGTGAGCGACAGCACCGGCAGATTTGATGAGACAAAGCCATTGTCACTGGCGCGGACTTCCAAAGCATTTGCGCAACATGAGCCCGCTGATAAGGCGGTGGCTCCGGGCTATGGCGAGGACCGCACGGCGTTCCGCAATATTCCGATTTATGGCGGTTCAATCACCGTCAGTGGACGCAATGTGCCTGAGCGGCACGATGTGCGCGTATTGGGCGACGGGGTTCCGATTGATGACGACGGCGCCTTCGTGGTGCAGCGCATCCTGCCGCCGGGTGATCATGATGTTGATGTGGCGGTATTCACTGGTACAAACGAAGGGCTTGAGTTCAATCGCTCGGTCAACATCCCGACGAGCGAATGGTTCTATGTGGCGCTCGCTGATCTCACTGTTGGTAAGCGTTTTGGTTCCGACAACATTGAGGATGTGAAACCCGGCGAGTTTGACGATGTCTATACCAAGGGCCGTCTGGCATTTTATGTGAAGGGCAAAATCAAGGGGCGCTATCTGCTCACGGCTTCGGCCGATACGGGCGAGGGCAGGCTGCCGGACATTTTCAAAGGTCTTGATGCGAAAGATCCGCGGCAATTCCTCAACCGGATTGATCCCGATGACTATTATCCGGTTTATGGGGATGGTTCGACCACGGTTGAAGATGCGCCGACGCGCGGCAAATTTTATGTGCGGCTGGAGCGTGGTGACAGCCGGATCGTGTGGGGGAATTTCAAAACCCGCATTACGGGCACACAATTCCTGCGCAATGAACGGGCCCTATATGGCGCCAATGCGCTTTACCGTTCGGAAAAGACGACCGAGTTTGGCGAGCGCCAAACGGAACTCAACGTCTATGCGGCCCAGCCCGGCACGCTGCCGCAGCGCGACGTGTTCCGTGGCACCGGCGGCTCGGCATATTTCCTGAAGCATCAGGACATCACCTCGGGATCAGAGACGGTGACCGTTGAGGTGCGCGACAGCACAACGGGGCAGGTCATCAGCCGCCGATCCCTGCGCTATGGCTTCGATTACGACTTTGACTATGTGCAGGGCCTCATCATCCTGACTACGCCGCTGGCATCGTCGACTTCTTCTCCGGGCCTGGACGACGACGGAAGCCAGTATCTGGTGGTCAATTATGAATTCACGCCTGTGGCGAGCGACGCCGACGGTTATGTGCTTGGCGGGCGGGCCCAGCAATGGCTGAGTGACAGGGTTCGAGTTGGCGTTACGGCGGCGCAGGAAAAAACAGGGCCAGCCAAACAGAAGCTTTATGGGGCCGACATTCTCCTCCGGCATTCGGAAAAAACCTATGTTGAAGCGGAAGTGGCCCAATCCAGGGGGCCGGGCTTTGGAAATTCCATGTCGGCGGATGGCGGCCTGACCATTTCTGACACCGCGACCTCCGGCATTTCCGGGGAAACGGCTACTGCTTACCGGGTGCAGGGCCGGGTGGCACTGGAAGAAATTACCGATGGTTCATTGAATGGTTCGGTTGGCGCTCACTTTGAAAGAAAACAGGGTGGATTTTCTTCCCTCGATGAGCAGGTCACGGCTACCAAGCGGACCTGGGGTGTGGATGGGCGCATGAAGCTTTCGGAGCGCGTGGAAGCCCAAGGCAAATACGAGGATCTGAATTCCGCCGATGGCAAGGTTGCGCGGGAATTGAACGCGGGTGTCAGCATTGGATTGGGCGAACATGTTAGGCTTGCGCCTGGGGTCAAGTATTCAGAGAAAGTGACGGCCGGCGGCACGGGCACCGATGATGGCACACGCACCAGTGTAGGCGCGGTTGCGACCTACAGGTGGGATGAGGGCACGGCGGCCTATGTGCTGGTTCAGACGACGGTGGATAGGTCCGGTGACCGTGGCAAGGATGACCGGGTTGGTGTCGGCGGCAAGAAGGCCCTGACTGAAAAGGTTGGCATGTCGGGCGAGGTTTCCACGGGCTCAACAGGCTTTGGCGCGCAGGCTGGAATTGACTATCACTCCACCGCTGATGACCATTACTACCTCGGCTACAGGCTCGATCCGGACCGGGTGAGTTCGGGCGACATGTCAAGTGTGCTGGCCGGTGATGACCTGGGCGTCATCGTGGCTGGTGCGCGTCACCGCTTCAATGAGCAGTTTTCCACTTTTGCCGAAGACAATTATGACATTTTTGGCGAGCGCCGGACGCTGACCCAAACCTATGGCGTGACCTACACACCCACTGCCACATGGAATGTGGGCAGTGCTTTGGAAGTGGGTGAAATTGCCGATGATACGACCAATAGCGACTTTGACCGCATCGCCGCTTCACTTTCGATGGCTTATCACGGCGAAAGCGGAACCGATGGCCGCCTGAAGGGCGAAGTGCGTTTTGAGGATTCCGAGGATGATACGCGTGATCGCGATACCTATCTTCTGGGCGCCGGCTTGAATATTCAGACCTCCGAGGACTGGCGGCTGTTGATCAGTCTTGATGCGGTCATTTCAGAATCTGCCACGGACTCGCTGGATGGCGAATATGTTGAGGGCTCCATTGGCTATGCCTATCGCCCGGTGGAAACTGACCGGCTGAACGCGCTATTCAAATACACGTTCCTTTACGATTATCCGGGTGTTGACCAGGTGACCGTCAATGGCACGACATCCGGTCCCGCCCAGCTCAGCAATATCCTGTCTGCTGATGTGTCCTATGATTTGACCAAGATCGTTACGCTTGGCGCCAAGTATGGCGTCAGGATTGGCGAGACGAAGGATAGGACAGCGGGGAGCTCCTGGGAGAAGTCCTCGACGCATCTTGGCATCGTTAGGGCGGATATCACTTTCCACGAGAATTGGGATGCGCTGCTGGAAGGCCGTGTCATGTGGAACCCCGAAAGTGATTCAACGGACTTTGGCCTCCTTGCAGCCCTCTACCGCGATATCGGTGAAAACTTCAAAGTCGGACTTGGCTACAATTTTGGACGGTTCTCCGATGACCTCAGCGATCTGACCTACGACGATCACGGCGTCTTCATAAATGCGGTTGGCAAGTTCTGAGGCTTTATGGGCGCCAGTAGTTGAACCAGTCGCGGGTTTCGTCGTTTTCGAAATTTCCACGCATGTCGATGAGGGGCCCGTGCTTTTTGCAGAGCGAGGCCAAGGTCTTGCCATCAAACTGCTCGCGAAAGACCGTGTGGCTCAGGGTGATGATAACGGCATCAAAGGGCTCTTCGGCAAATGGATCGCCGATGATCTTGACGCCACGACCGCCTTCGAAGTGATCGTCGAAGGCCACGGGATCAAAATTGAAGACTTCCGCACCGCGGTTCCAAAGGGCGTCCATCAGGATGAAGGTTTTGGAATTCCGGGTGTCAGGGCAATCCTCCTTGAAGCTGCGACCTAGCACAAGCACGCGGGACTTGTTCAGCTTCTCGCGGCGCTGCTCCATAAGTTCTTCGAGTTTTTCAACAATGAAGTGTGGCGTCTGTTCGTTTACAGCGCGAGCCGCGGCGACGAGTTCCATGGAAAGGCCATGGCGCCTGCCGGCATCAACCAGGAAATAAGGGTCAACGGCAATGCAGTGTCCACCAACCAGGCCTGGCCGATAGTGATGGAAATTCCATTTTGAACTGGCGGCGGCGATCACGTCGGTTGAGCGGACACCCATTTTGTCAAACAGTGTCATCATCTGGTTCATCAGCGCAATGTTCACGTCGCGCTGGGTGTTCTCCAGAATTTTGGCGGCTTCGGCGACGCGAATGGATGCCGCCTTGAACAGTCCGGCGCTGACCACGCGTGAATAGAGCGCCTCCAAAAAATCCGTAGCAGCTTCAGTGCAGCCAGCGACGATCTTCTTGATGTCGGTCAGTTTGCGTGTCGGGTCGCCGGGATTGATGCGTTCGGGCGAATAGCCCAGGTGAAAATCAAGCCCTTGCTTCATGCCTGATGCAAGTTCGATAACCGGCAGGCATTTATCTTCCGTCGTTCCCGGATCGACGGTGCTTTCGAAAACGACGAAGGCGCCACGCTTCATGTGGGTTCCAATGGTTTTTGAAGCGGCCAGCAACGGACCATAATCGGGCCGATAGTGGCTGCTTACCGGAGTTGGCACACAGACGATGATAACATCCGCGTTCGCCAGGAATTTTGGATCCGAGGAGAAATCGGCATTGATGTTCTTGAGTTCGTCCAGCTTTATCTCGCCGGTGAAGTCAAGGCCTGCGCGAAGTTCTGCGATCTTCCGGGCATTGATATCGAAGCCAATGGAGCGGGAATTTTTTGAGAATCCGAGGGTCAGAGGCAGGCCGACGTAGCCCAAGCCAATTACGGCAACGCGGGCGGTTTCCGGATCCGGAAAGCCTACAGGTTCCTCTTTGACGAGACGCAAGAACTTTGTTTCTGGCTGGTGGTTGTGTCCACCAACGAGGTTGGCCGCCAATTCCATTTGGATCTCCCCAGATACGGAATGTATGGAAGCAAGAGACACCATTGTGCGTGTATGACTCGTAAAGCCGGATGGTAAATGCGTCTAAAGGTTAAGGAACTGACACTAGTGAAACGTCGTGTTTCAGGGGCCTGCCATTAACGCCAAAGAAATTATTCCTTCCTAGATTGCCCGCAGCACAAGGGGATTTGTGTGTTGTGGGTTGTGTTGGTTTATGCTGTCTCTCGTAACGGTTGAGTGGCTTTTTGCGTTGCTGGTGTTGATTGTCTTCACCAATCGCTACGTATTCGGCTCGTTTCTGCGGCTGATTGACAAGCGCACCTCGCCCTCATTTGACCGCGATCCCGATTATTGGCCAACGGTTGCCATTGTCGTTCCCGTCTACAATGAGGGGTCGCACGTGCGCGCAACTGCGGCATCATTCAGCGCCTTGGATTATCCACGCGAGTGCCTGACCGCGGTTTTCATTGATGATCAGTCTACGGATGATACATACGGGCACCTGCTGGCTGTCGTGGATCAATACCCATGGATGCAGGTTGTGCGCAATCCGCGCAACATGGGCAAACGGCTGGGGATCAGAAATGCCGTCATGCGGACACAGGCCGAGCTGGTGCTTTCAGTTGACTCGGATGTGATTGTTGAGGGCAATGCGCTGAAGAACCTGGTCCGCCACATGCACAGCAGCGGAGCGGATGCCGTGGGGGGATGTGTGTTTGTATCCAATGCCAGCGAAAACTGGCTGACGCGCATGCAGGCGGTGAAATACTGGATTGGCTATCAGTTTCTCAAGAACCTTGAAAATGCCTTCAGCCATGTCATGTGCCTCTCAGGTTGTCTCACGCTTTACAGGCGCGAGGCGCTCATGGCCGTCGATCACCAGCTTGAATCGCGTACATTTCTCGGCGACGAAGTGAAATACGGCGAGGATCGTTACCTGACGCGCAAGCTGGTGGAGTCGGGCCGCAAGACGAGGCTGTGCTTCAACGCGCGTTGCTTCACGAAAGCGCCAGCCACAATCGCGCATTATCTTAACCAGCAATTGCGCTGGCGCCGGTCCAATATTGTCGATTTCATTTCGGCCATCCCGAACCTGAACAAGTTCAATCCAGTCGTGCTGGTGCATTACATTTCGATGGCCCTGCTGCTGCTGTTCTATCCGCTGTTCCTGGTGAGCCAGATCATCCATCTGGGGTTTGTAATCCCGATGCTGGAACATGCACTGCTGGTTACGATATTTGCCCTGGTCTATGAGTTGAACAAATCAAAGCTGCCAGACTTTGCGCAAATATCCGGTATCTGGTTTCTGTCCATGGCCTTCGTTTTTCCTGTCATGTACATCACCATGACGCCGCTTGCGCTTGCAACACTTGGAACCTCCTCTTGGGAAACGCGCGGCACAAAACGAAAGCGTGCTCCTAAATCCGCCGGGGTGGAATCATGAAGGTGGACGCTTCAGCGCTGCTCCGCGGGCCTGCATCAACGAGCGATGCGAAGGTTCTTTATGTGGGGATGGTCCAGGATGACATCGTCGATGTGT
Source organism: uncultured Aestuariivirga sp. (assembly GCA_964530965.1). Lineage (GTDB taxonomy): Bacteria > Pseudomonadota > Alphaproteobacteria > Rhizobiales > Aestuariivirgaceae > Aestuariivirga. Next base: position 21,058 of record CAZHCO010000344.1, read on the forward strand.
TCCGCGATGAATCCAATGAGTTCGAAATCGCCCAATCGCACGGCACCTCGGACACTATCGCTTTGGTCAACCGCAACAGGTTTGAGTATGTGGTTGTTGATCAAAGCAATGAGAAAAATACGCTCGCACTGCTGATTACCCTGCTGGCGGGGACCGAGCACTCATTCAAGCTGATCGTGATCTGCCAGCCTGAATATGTCGGCAAGTATTTGCGGGTACGCGGCGTCGACCGGGTGCTCGAATGTCCTGTGCCGCATGAGCAATTGCGTTCGGCGCTGGGTTTCAAGCGGCGAATGCCGGATGTTCAAAAGACGCTGCCTGAGCCGGAGTCCATTCCCGCAGCGCTCGTGCCTCTGTATTTTCTTCAACTCATCCGGAATCACGGAGTCAAGACGATATCGTCATTCTACAAGAATGCCGCATTCGTTTTGTTGGCCGTGCTGTTCGGTGCGTTCTGTTTTTATGGCATTCTCATTGGCTACTTCCTTATCTCAACGACTTGGGGCGCGCCCGTTTCGCTCTCAAGCGGGCATGAGCTCGTCGTCAAGGTCGAGCAGCAGATCAACGATATGAGAGTGAATGCAAATCTCACCAGCCAACGCGTTTCCGAAGCTGAACTTGAAGCGGCACAGGCGACGCGGGCCCATGAGGATGCCAAGCTGCTGGTGGGTTATGTACTTGGCACGGTTGAGGGGGAAATTTTAGCGCGGACAGCGCGCCAGACCACGCTGGGTAAGTCCGTGAAGCGCATTTCCGGCCTTAAGCGCACGTTTGAAAAGCAACTCAAGTCCAGCGGCATGTCGGCCGAGTTGGCAAAGCTTTTTGAAAAGCGGTTGATTGACAACTACACCTACAAATCAGGCACGCTCGGGCTTCTTGAGGCGGGCCAAAGGCTTTCGGGTCTTGAAGGCGAGCTGGAAATTGCCAAGGATGATGTTGTGTCCGCGGACGCGGACATAAAGATGCTGAAATCACTTGAGAAGCAGCTCAAGGGCGGGCCTATGGTCACCATTGCGGCCGCTTCCGCCGATCTCATTTTCCTGACCAAGCAGGCCGTAGAAGCGCGTTCAATTCTTGATCAATCCAAGGTTCAACTGGCTTCGGTGCAACGGCGACTTTCACTGCTTGGAAACAGCAAGGAAATACTCGACAAGCGCATTTCCGAATTGCAACTGTCTCCGCTGGGAAGGGCGATTGCATCCAATGTTTATGTGATCTTTGTTCCCTACGGGAATGAGGCGAGTTTTCAAGCCGGTACACCTCTCTACACCTGCGCCCTGACCGTGGTTTTCTGCAGCCGTGCGGGTACGGTCGGCGCGGCGGTTCCCGGCGAATCCAACACAGTTCACCCATTTTTCGGCAAGCCAATCCGCGGATTTTTCGTCGAGGCAATCCTCGACGACGCCGGCGCTGCCTCTCAGGAGATAATACATGCCGGACGGCCGCCGTTCTTCCTCTAGCCGCAAGGCCGCTTTGCTGGTTCTCACAAGCGTGCTTGGCATGGCGGGATGCACGGCAGGTGCTGGCCTGCTTGCGGGCCGGGACGGGCCTGGGGAACTGCGCCTTGTCACGCTGGATTCTTCGCCGGAAATTACGGCTTCAACTTCGGCGATAGCTGGCGCTCAGACAAAGCCTGATGTCGTGCAGATCAGGCCAGCGACATTTGAGACAAATGATGAATCGGAGACCTCGGCGTGGTGCCGGTATCTCAAAGAGGATTCGGCAGCTGAGGCCACAATTCTGCGCTCGCCTACGATAAGCGGCAATGTGGATGACGGCGGCAAGGCGGCGATGAGTCTGGGGCTCAGTGTCTCGAGTTTTACCAAGGCCAACCTGATTGAGAAAGCGGCGCGGGTTAAGTGCCGCCGCTACCTTGCAGAAGCAGGATTGCAGAAACTTGCATTCATTACGCCGCAGGGCCTGACTGCGGCGGGCTTTCGCGCAAAGTCCGTCAGCATTCTGGCGCGCAAGAACGATCTGGCGGAACTCCGCCAGCAGATAAAATACGAACTCCGGCGCGGAAATATAACCGTTGAAAAAGCAACATCCCTGTCGGTGCTCATTGACCAGATCAATGCCGAGGGCAATGCCGCGAAATCGCAGGCGGACCGTCGCCTTGCGGATGATTTTGACAGGCCGTTGGGGGCCGCAATTCTGGGCGAAGACCTGATCAAGGCGGAAGCTGAACTGGAAGACATCAACAACAGAATCCGCACTGCCGATGCCATGGATGTTTCCTTGAGCGCGGGCTGGAATGACAGCACATTTGACGATGGATTTGATGCTCCTGATAATTCATTCAGGGGCAAGATCAGCTTTTCGATCAAGCTCGGAGCTCTATCGCCGCAAAGATTTGTCCATGAGCGGAGGGCGAAGGAAGCCAGGCTCAGGGCAATTCGTGACCAGGAAGGCGGAACACTTTGGCAGATCCAGATGCTGCACAAAGCCCACCAGCGCGCGCTCGCAGGGCTTTCTGAATCCCGGGCCAAACTGAACGAAGCATTGGCTGAGGCCAAAAAACTGGTCACTGTCCTGAGTTCGGTTAAAAGTCCCGAATTCGCAGGCACCCTCGTTGCGGCGAAAATTCAGGTTGTCAGGTTGCAGGCAGACAAGGCGGCCATTGACGGTTCAATTGAAGAGATTGAGCAAAACATGAAACGGCTCAACATCGGCTAAACCGCCTTAAAGTCCGCCAATTGCCTGGTGGTGGACATGACGGTTTCTTCCAGTAAAAGCATTGGCCACATGACAGTTGAAGGCCAGGCAATGACGTCCGCTAAGAGTTTCTTCATCGGCATTGATACGGGTGGCACCTATACGGATGCGGTCATCATTGAGCATGACACACAGAAGATTCTCGGTCGGGCGAAAGCTTTGACGACGAAGGGCGATCTTTCCATTGGAGTGAAGGAAGCTCTCACAACGGTGATGCAGACGCTTCCATCCGGCGTAAAGTCTTCCGCCATTGGCCTGGTTTCGGTTTCAACAACACTGGCAACCAATGCTGTCGTGGAGGGGCATGGCAGCCCGGTTGGCGTGTTTCTCATTGGCTTTGACAGGCTGATGGCTGATCGGACCGGCATCGCGAAAGCCTTTCCGAATGTGCCTCTCAGGCTGATTGCCGGTGGTCATGATCATAACGGCGATCCAATGGTTTCTTTGGATGTGGCAGCGTTAGAGCGCGAGGCGAAGCTACTGAAAGGGGAGGTCTCAGCCTTCGCCGTTGCTTCGGCTTTTGCGGTGAGGAACCCGGAACACGAAAAGATCGCCCGTGACATTATAATGAGGGTGACAGGCAAGCCTGTGACGCTTTCCACGGAACTTACTTCTTCACTGGATGCGCCGCGGCGGGCGCTTACGGCAGTATTGAACGCGCGGCTGATTTCGCGGATATCGATGTTGATTGAAGCTGTCCGGCTTGCGATGGGCGAACTGCACATCTTCTGTCCGCTTATGGTGGTCAAAGGCGATGGCACTTTAGCGCGGGCTGAAAGCGTGGCGCTCAAGCCAATTGAAACGGTGTTGTCGGGGCCTGCTGCGAGCCTTGTTGGAGCCAAATGGCTTTCAGGGCTTGATGATTTCATCATGTCGGACATTGGCGGCACAACAACGGATATCGGAATTCTGCAAGGTGGGCGGCCGCGCGTCGCGGAAGAGGGGGCCGAGGTCGGCGGCTGGCGCACGATGGTGAAAGCCATCGATGTGACGACTATTGGTCTTGGTGGTGACAGCGAGGTTCATCTGGCGATGGACGGTTCCATGCAGATTGGACCCCAGCGCATTGTACCGATTTCCCTCATTGGACAGCGCTATCCGGAAGTTCTGGCGATGCTTGAAGGCGACCTTTCAGATACGGAAGGTGGTTCGCAGCATGGGCGATTTGTTGTGGCGCCGTTCGGGAAATCCGGGCCCCACGATCACAGTGGGCTCTCAGCGCGCGAGATTGAATTTCTGGCACTTGTCACCGACCGTCCGAAGCCGCTTCGGAAAATCGCCATTTCCTCGGGTGCGCAGCGGGCCTTGTTGTCATTGCGCAAGAAGGGACTGGTGCAGCTCTGCGGGTTTACCCCCTCCGATGCATCGCATGTGCTTGGCCTGCAGGCCAACTGGTCAAAGCCTGCCGCATTGTTGGCGGCGCAACTGGCGGTACGATTTCGGGATATGAGATTGGGTACGCCGGAGCGGGTTAATGCATTTTGCCAGGAGGTGTGGAATGAAACAGTTCGATTGTCGGCAAAGGCCATATTGAATTCGGCCCTTGGCATTTCGGTTGAAGACAACGCCTTGATCAACAGTGTTGTGGCAGGAACTCCTGTGAAGGGCCTGGCTGCCATCAAGATCTCGCCGACCATTCCCATAGTTGCGGTGGGTGGGCCGGCACGGGTTTTCTACACTGAGGTTGCGAAGCGCCTGGATTGTGAGGTTGTCTTTGCTGAGTGGTGCGAAGTGGCCAATGCGATTGGCGCTGCTGCGGGACTTGTGGCGTTGCAGGTGATGGTCACCGTTGAAGGTGACGGCAACGGCGCATTTCGCGTTCATGGCGGGCAGGGCACAAGGATTTTTGGTTCCGGTATGGAGGCGCTGGCGTTCGCAACGGCTGCCGCACATGACCAGGCAGAAAGCATGGCGCTCGCTGTTGGTGCAGTTGCTCCGAAGATCAGCGTCGATACAAAGAAGTATTTTCTGCCCGATGCGATGGACGACAATGGCTTGCTGAAGGCTGAAATCAGAGCCGAGGCAATTGGCAGGCCTTCTCCAGCGTAGGCCGCGCCTGGGCGTTAACTGTCTATTTACCATAGTTCAACTGTAGTCGAAGGGTAACTGCCCAGGCGGGGATTGATGCGGTTTCCGAAAGGCCCTGTTAACCGCAAATTTGATAGTCTGGGTAAGGTTTTTAGAGAGAATTTTCCCCATGAATGCTTCTGCGACTTCTGCCAACAAGGCTCCCTCATTCTTGGGCTGGGATGAATTGGGCCCCAAGGGACCAAGCTGGAAAATTGAACGGGAGGAGGTTCAGGCGGACGCCTTGGCGCCATTTTTCCCGGATCAAAATGGCGGGGTTTACGAACAGCTGCTGTTCAATTTCCCATTCATGATGCATGCCATGGATGGCTCGGGCCGGCTAAGCTCGGTCAATCGCCAGTGGTGCAAGACGCTTGGCTACATGCCTTCCGATGTCATCGGGAAATCCTTCAATGAACTTCTGACGCCGCAGTCGCGTTCGCATCTGATTACCACAATCTATCCGAAGTATTTGCAGACCGGCCTATGCCGCGGCGAGGAAATGTTTGTGCATCGCAAGGATGGCACGCTGGCCACGGTGACGCTTTCGATGAATGCCTATCGCGGCGACAAGGGGCGCATTGAGCGTTCCATTTGCCTGTTGCATGACGTTACCGAACAGAAGATTGCCGAGATTGCCTCGGCGCGGAGTGACCAGCGTTTCCGCGGCGCGTTTTCCGCGGCTGCCCACGGCATGGCGCTCGTTTCACCAACGGGACAGATTGAACTTGCAAATTCCGCATTTGGCAGCTTCCTGGGCCGGCAGGAAATTGAAAGGTCCACGCTGGCGTTTGACGAAACTTTGCATCGTGATGATCGTGGCCAGTTCCTGAATGGCATGCGCAAGCTTTTGGCTGGTGAGGTTCCATCCCTGAAGCAGGATCTGCGTTACATGACGGGCTCGGGCGGCGTTGCCCATGGCTCAACCAGTGTCTCTATGGTCAAAAGCGAGACCGCGGAAATTGAGCAACTTGTCGTTCAGATTGTCGATATCACGGAACGCAAGCTCACAACCCAGCGCCTTCATCAGGCGCAGAAAATGGAAGCAATTGGACAGCTAACAGGCGGCCTTGCCCATGACTTCAATAACCTCTTGACCATTATCATGGGCAATCTTCAGTTGCTCGAGGGCAAGTTGAGTGGTGACGAAAAGGCCGTCAAGCGCGCCAATGAAGCTTTGGACGCGGCGCGCAAAGGCTCTGACCTTACGCGCCAGTTGCTTGCCTTTGCGCGCAAGCAGGACCTTGAACCACAGGAAGTCAAGGTCAATGATTTGGTTACTGGCATGGAAGCATTGATCTCGCGCACGCTTGGCGAGAATGTGGAGCTCAAGGTTGATGTGACCGGAGGTTCGCCCAAAGTGCTCATCGATCCGTCGCAGTTTGAATCATCAATCCTGAATCTCGCGATCAATGCGCGCGATGCCATGCCGAATGGCGGCCTGCTGACGATTGAAACCCAGACGGTCTATCTGGACCATGAGTACGCCGAGAAGCATCCGGAAGTTGTTCCGGGGCATCATGTGTTGGTTGCCATTTCGGATACGGGCGTAGGCATGTCTGCGGAACTGCTTGAAAAGGTTTTCCACCCGTTCTTCACCACGAAGGAAGCGGGCAAGGGAACGGGGCTTGGCCTTTCCATGGTTTATGGCTTCATCAAGCAATCGGGTGGCCATATCAGCATTTACAGTGAAGTTGGGCATGGCACTTCGGTCAAGATGTATCTGCCGAGGAAAATTGTATCCGGTGAAATTTCGACGGATACGGTTGCCACGAGCTCTTCCGGAACGGAAGAGGCAACACCAGTGGCAGCTGTGGTTCCTGTGGAAGTTGAAGCAGCTCCGAAGAAGCCAAGGCTGCAGAAGATACTTGTGGTTGAAGACCAGGAGGCTGTGCGCGCCGTGGCCTGCGGATTCCTCACGGATTTCGGTTATGACGTGGTGGAAGCGGAAGATGGTTTCCAGGCTCTCTCCAAGCTTCAGGAAGACCCAGAGATTGACCTCATGTTTTCGGATATCGTGATGCCGGGCGGCATGAATGGCTTCGACCTGGCCCAGGCGGCCAGCGGCATGCGGCCTGACCTCAAGATCGTTCATACCTCGGGCTATCCCAAGGGAGCGATGGTGCATCAGGATGAACCGCGCTTCAAGCAGGGTTTTATTATCATGAAACCCTATCGCCGCGAAGAACTGCAAAAAATCATCCGGGATGCCTTTGAAAAGCAGGGCTGAGGCCGCAGTTTGAAATTTGACGCTAATGCGCTGCTTGCTGTTCTGAAAACAAAATAAGCGCTTTTGTTTCCGTATCTCGAATCCACGAGGCCTTCTCGTCGGCGTAAGCGTGCGAATTAGTGGGGTACAAGTCTTGCGCACGGCGCTTTTCAACCGCATAGGCGCTGGCCACGTCGGGATGCGCGCGCAGATAATCCCTGAATGCAATGTGACGCTCGACGTGCGGCGAATCCGATTTAAAAAAATGAAGTTGCACGACGCGAACGCCGGCCTTATCAGCGAGAGTGCAATAGCGCCTTCCCGAAATGCCTAACTCACCGTGCCAAACATAGCCGAGCGCTTCAATGAGCCTACGTTTCCTGTCAAGGCCGGTGAGGCCGGTTACGAGGGGCATCAGATCGATGATCGGCTTGGCGGCCAAACCTGGAACCGATGTCGAGCCGATATGATGAACGGCCGCAAGGGTTGAACCAAGCACAGACAAACGTTCGACATGACCTGCCGCCATTTTGGCCCATTCGGGCTTATAGGCGGCCAAGATGACTGGTATTGGTTGTAGCATGGCACTTGCTACTATCGCGCTGGCAGAAATTCAAACGGGGTTACTACCATAGCAGGGATAAGCTTGTTAAGCGAATTGGAATCTTGCTAGGAATGGTGCCCTGGGGGTGATTCATTTCTTAGGGGTAATAAGATGCAGGGCGTTGCGCGACAGTTTTTTATACTTGGCATTATTATGGCGATTGCCGGGATGATGCTTGGCCTAAAGATGGCCATGACGAATGATCATGTTCAAATGCCGGTTCATGCCCATATCATGGTGGCGGCATGGCTCATGTCGGCCGTGTTCGGCTTCTTCTATCATTTGTTTCCGGTTGCCAGGCAAAACAAGCTGGCCCCCATACATTTCTGGATCCACGCCGTCAGCATTGTAGTGCTCGTCGTTTCGCTTTATTTCGTTCTGGCGGGAAATCCGGGAGTGGAACCAGTGACGGCGATTTCTTCAATCCTGTTCTTCGCAGGAATGCTGCTGTTTGCGTGGATCGCAATTCCCGTTATCAAAAAGGCGTGATTTTACATACAGTTTTTGATTTTCTGGCAGTGATGGCTTCCGTAGTTATGACTGCGGTTTGCTATCGCTGGCGGCTTAGTGATGCGGCGGCCCGCGTTGAAACAATTGGTGCGGCCTATGCTCTGGCTCTGGTCTTTGGAGCGATTGCGGGTGGCTATGGGGCGGGCACGCTTAATCTGTGGCTTTCAGGTGTTCCGGAAATTGGCCGAAGCATTGTGGGTGCGTTGGCTGGTGCCATAATCGCAATCGAAATAATCAAGGGGCGAAAGGGCATCAAGGGATCGACGGGACTCATTTTCGTCCCGGCCTTTGCAACGAGTGTGGTCATCGGGCGCATCGGGTGCTACCTGTCTGGACTTGAAGACAATACCTATGGCCTGCCTACAACATTGCCGTGGGCGCATGATTTTGGGGACGGAGTCTTGCGTCATCCCGTGCAGCTTTATGAATCTTTCTCCATGCTTTTATTTCTTGCAGTTGCTTTGATCCTGCTGGCGCGTCGGCAACCTTTCTTTATGCGAAATGGCTTCTATCTGATGGTACTGTTCTATGCCGGGCAAAGGTTTGTTTGGGAGTTTCTCAAGCCTTATGATTCCCTTCTTGGGCCCTTCAATTTATTCCATTTCATTTGTGCGGGACTTTGTTGCTACAGTATCTGGATGATCGGGAGGCGTAATGGACGGGCCAATTCGTAAAGTTACGCCTTATGTTTTTTATGGGCAGACCACATCACTCTGCGAGACGTGTTATGCCCTGGTGCCGGCCAAGATCATCATTGAGGATGGTAATGTTTATTATCTTAAGCGCTGCAAAACCCACGGGGTTCAGAAGGCCCTGGTCTCGACAGACCCCACTTACTACAAACTCTGCCACGATTATCTGAAACCGGGCGACAGGCCTTTGCAGGTGCAAACCCGCACGGAGCTTGGTTGCCCCTATGATTGCGGGCTTTGCCCTGACCATGAACAGCATTCGTGTCTTGCGCTGATTGATGTGAACGAGGCGTGCAATCTCACCTGTCCCGTGTGCTTTGCCGATAGCTCGACCGCCAAGACCTCGCATCGTCCCTTGGCCGAAATTGAACGGATGATGGATGCCCTGGTCGCCAGCGAGGGTGAACCCGACCTCTTGCAGTTGTCCGGGGGAGAGCCAACGATCCATCCGCAAATTCTGGAGATCATCGCGGCAGCGAAACGGCGGCCCATCCGGCATTTGATGCTGAATACCAACGGCATAAGGATTGCCCAGGAGCCGGAGTTCGTGAAGGCCCTGGCGGGGTTCAAACCGGGGCTGGAAATCTACCTGCAGTTTGATTCACTGAGGCCGGAAGCGCTCAAGACATTGCGCGGGGCCGACCTCACCCGGATTCGCAGGCAGGCGCTGGAAGCCCTTGAAAAGGAAGCAATTTCCACCACTCTCGTGGTGGTCGTAAAGCGCGGGGTGAATGATGATGAGCTGGGCGACATCATCAATTACGCCCTGCAATGGAAGTGTGTTCGCGGCGTTACCTTCCAGCCCATTCAGGATGCCGGGCGAAATGAGAATTTTGAACCGCGCCGGGACCGGGTGGTGCTGTCCGATATCCGCCGGAAAATCATTGAGGCGGGAACAGCTTT
>CAZHCO010000345.1:0-28582 GCA_964530965.1 uncultured Aestuariivirga sp.
CCGGCGCACGGATCCTAGTGTCCGCAGGGCCGCTCCAGCGCTCCCGGGAACATGATGATCGTCTCACCACACCCGCAGGCGCCACATCCACCCCATCAAAGCCACCGTCATGACCGAGACCCCTTCCGGGATGGACAGGAACATAAATGGCATAATAGGAATATAGTGTCAAGGAATAAAATGATATTTGCAGTTGGGGCCTTAGGAGTGCCACTTTTAATAATGTGATCAACTTCGCTGGGCACAATTTCGCCGATCTGTGCTATTATCAATGCCAGCATGGCCGAACTCACAAGAGCTGCAATTGACCGGAAAATAGCCTGGGCACGCTTGGCCTTGGCTTGGGAAGGCCTGTGGGATGCCCTATGCTGGCCTCTCATATTAACCATGCTGTTGGCCACCACGGTGCTCTCTGGCCTTTTGCCCCTGCTGCCCGATGCCCTGCGTTATGGCTTCCTGGCTTTTCTGATCGCCGCCATCTTCTGGTCGCTGCGCTCCGTTTGGAAAATAAACTGGCCCAGCGCCTATGCCGCCATGCGCCGGATTGAAGCCCGATCGAGTCTTTTCAACCGGCCCATATCGACAAGTAATGACACGCTCGCCGGAGACGGTCTCGACGAAAGAAGCCTGACCCTCTGGGAAGAACATAAACGCCGGCAACTCGCAGCCCTGGGTGACCTGAAAATTGGCAGGCCGCAGTCCGGCTGGCGCGACCTCGATCCCCGGTCACTTCGTGTGCCCGCAAGCCTCGCCCTGCTCGCCTGCCTGTTTCTGGCCCAAGGCGACGGTGTTACAAATCTCAAAAACGCTTTTCAAGTGGGTCCGATTACGTCTCAAAAACCCTTGAGCCTTGATGCCTGGTTGAAGCCTCCGGCCTATACGGGAAAGCCACCACTGCTGTTGACCAGCCCCGCCCAGATCGAAAAACTGAAAACCGACCCCAAAATACTTGTCGCGCAGAATTCCGGCCTTGTGCTTCGTCTTGACGGCGCGAGGAACCCGCGCGTCGCCTTCTTTGATTTGTCAGGAACAGCGACTGAATTAAAAACCCAAAAGGCGACCACCAAATTTGCAAATGGCCTGTTTGAAGCAGAAGCCAAACTCAGTCTCCCGGCGCTCATCAAGGTTTTCGATGGCGGAAGTGAACTGGCCGCCTGGCATGTTTCTCTCATTCCCGACCACCCGCCAAGCATCGCCGTTGTGGGTGAACCAAAAGCCGAAAGCCTCGGCTCACTCACCTTGAAATGGAAAGCCACCGACGACTATGGTGTCTCTGCCATCACCTCGCAGATCGATTTGTCCGATAACCAGCAAGATGGCGTAGGCTTCACCGGCAATGGCGTGTTTCTCTTTGAGCCTCCAAAATTTCCCGTGGGCCTGCGGAAATCCGCACCAAAAGAAGAACTGGGATCAACCAGCGCCGATCTCACGTCACACCCTTGGGCGGGCCTCATGGTGGAATTGACTCTTGAAGCCAGTGACGCGGCAAAACAAAGTACAAAAAGCCATGTGAAATCCTTCATGCTTCCCGAACGGTTTTTCATCAAGCCCTTGGCTCGCGCCCTGATTGAACAGCGCAAAACTCTGATCATGGATCCCGAGGAGGCCGAAAGCGTTGAAAAATTGCTGGCGGCACTCCTGATTTATCCCGAGGGTCTGATTGAAAACAGCGGAACCCATCTTGCAATCGCAACCATAATCTCGCGCATACAAAATTCACGCGACCACAGCGATGTGGAAGAAGCCGTCAATCTTTTGTGGCAAGCGGCCTTGAGCATTGAGGAGGGTGATCTCTCCGATGCCCGCGCTGAACTTGAAGCCGCACGCAAGGCGCTTGAAAGGGCGCTTGCCGAAGGCGCTTCGCCGGAGCGCTTGAAAGAGCTGATGCAGAACCTGCGGGATGCCATGGACCGCTACATGCAGTCCATGAAAAAGGAAGCGGAAAAACGCATTGCCCAGGGTCAAAATAACAAGAACCGGCGTTCGCCAAACAGCAAGACCATCACCCAGCAGGACCTGCAGGAGATGCTGGATACGATTGAGAAACTGACCCAGAATGGCGCGAACGAGGCAGCCCAGGAACTGCTCGCGCAGTTGGATGAAATCCTGAAAAATCTTGAGCCCGGCATGGCCGAACAGGGTGGCCCTCCCGGTGACTCGGCAACCACCGAAATGCTCAACGAACTTTCAGACATGATGCGTCGCCAGCAGGAGCTGATGGACCAGACACAGCGCATGCAACCCGGAGACGAAGGCGATCCTCTCGATCAGGAGGGCGATGATCCCGGCGGCCGTAGCGGAAACATGGGTTCCAATGGGCTGTCAGGCGAACAGGGCAACCTCGGCCGTCAGCTTGAGCAATTCATGCGGCAATTGGGCCAGAACGGATTGCGGGCACCGCCTGCCCTCGGTGAGGCGGGCAAACAGATGGGCGAAGCTGAACAATCACTCGAGCAACAGGAGCGTGAACGGGCCCTTGGCCAACAGGGTGAGGCCTTGAGCCAACTGCGCGAGGGTGCCCAGGAAATGGCCCGCCAGATTCAGCAGCAGGGCCAGTCCGGCCAGGACAACACCGGCAGGGATGGTGAGGCCATGGGGGACACCCATGATCCCCTGGGTCGGCCGATGCCCAATCGCGGCGACAATTTTGGGCCGGACAAAAACATGTTGCCATCGGAACTTGCCATCAGGCGCGCCCGTGAAATCCTGGAAATCCTGCGTTCACGTGCCAATACGCCGGACCTTCCGCGTATCGACAAGGATTACATCGACCGGTTGCTGCGCGGACTTTATTGAGCGGCCGTCACCACATGGCCCACAAAGGGCAGTTCGCGAAACTGGTGGGCCATATCCATGCCATAACCCACGACGAATTTGTCCGGGCAAACAAAGCCGCAGAAATCGGCTTTGATATTGGCCGCGAGATGCCCTGGTTTTTCCAGAAGCACAGTCGTCATCACGCTTGACGCGCCGCGCGCCATCAGCAAGTCCTTGGCAAAAGCAAGCGTGCGGCCTGATTCCAGGATATCGTCAATCAGCATGACATCGCGGTCCTGTATTGGCGATTCAATATCGCGCAACACTTCAACCTGCCCCGATGATGTCGTGGCCGCGCGGTAGCTGGCCAGGATCATGAAATCCACTTCCGGTGAAAGCCCCGCATGGTGCATTGCGCGGATCAGATCCGCGGCAAAAATGAAGCTGCCCTTGAGCACCGGAATCACCAGCAGATTCTTCGGCTTTCGCGCCGCAATTTCCTGCGCGAGAACAGCTATGCGCTTGGCGATTTCAGCTTCTGAAAACAGGACTGAAATGCGGTGGCCGTCGATCGTAATGCTGCTCATGGACTAGGGTTTGAGCCGATTTCATCCCTGTGTGCAAAGCGAATTTGCAAGTTTTTGGCAGTTTCCGGCGGCGAAGCGACGCGGGTCACAAAACTCGTGGATTCACCGGCCCGCAAGGGTCTGGCGCCCGTATCCAACGTCCAATTGTAAACTTCCAGCTGTTGCCCGTCTTTCAAAGCAAAACGCAGCCAGGGAATTTTTTGGTTGCTGTTTGAAATATTGCTGACTTCGCCCTTGATGGTCAGCACCCGCACGCCGTCAACCACGGCATGCTGCTGCTCAACGCGGCGAACTTCAAGGCCATAGATATTGACACTGTAACCAACAGCATCATAAGCGCGCACCGTGACCGGGGCTAATCCCACGATGGCTTCGGGAAATGAGGCCGCCGCAGCCACGGGGGCAAGCGCACAGGCGCCTAAAACTGCCCAGCCGCGCAGACGGTGAAGTCTTTGCTGTCTTTTAACCGCAAAGGCTTCCCGCGCGAGGCGGGAAGCCTCAACCAGGCGCTTTACTTCGCTGTCCGGCTCGTAGCCATGTTCAATGACGGTTGCTGGCACTTTGCGCGGTGAAACATCGACGATTTCGATGGCCCGGCTTTCAACCCAGCTATGGCCGCAGGCGGCGCAGCTGATGGCCATGCTGTCGTTGGACAGGCGCTCATCGGGAAAATTGTAGCGTGTCGTGCAGGAAGGACAGGAAATTATCATCGTAAAATCATATCATCCGTTGATTCGCTTCAGGCCAGCAGCCTCTGGCCCCAGCCCCCTTTAATTGTTAACAACCAACAGGGTTAATGGGGCGTTAAGGCCGGGTGTGATGTGACAGCAATTTCGACATGGAGTGCGGTTTCGTGGTTCGTCTAGACAGTGTGGGCCTGCGTTACGGCGATGGGCCCGAAATTTTAAAGGACGTCAGCTTCCACCTGAGGCCCGGGTCCCTGTGCTTTCTCACGGGGCCTTCGGGCGCTGGCAAGACGTCCCTGCTCCGGCTGTTGTTTCTGGCGCTTAAACCCACCCGCGGGCTGATCAATATTTTTGACAAGGACGTTTCCCAGGTTAGCCGCTGGGAACTTCCGCTACTCCGCCGCCGCATCGGCGTGGTGTTTCAGGAATTTCGCCTTCTCGATCACCTCACGACCTTTGACAATGTAGCCTTGCCTCTGCGCGTCATGGGCCAACGCGAAGACAGCTACCGGGCCGATGTCATGGACCTGCTGAATTGGGTGGGCCTTGCCGATCAGGCCCAGGCCTATCCCCCCGTATTGTCGGGTGGTGAAAAGCAGCGCGCCGCAATCGCGCGCGCTGTCATTTCCAAACCGGAACTTCTGCTTGCCGACGAACCCACCGGAAACGTGGACCCCGTTCTGGCCAAAAGACTGCTCCATCTCTTCATGGAACTGAACCGCCTTGGCACCACGGTATTCCTGGCGACCCATGATCTTAAACTCGTCTCGCAAGGCAAGGGCGCTGTGCTTCACCTGGAAAAAGGAATATTGAAAGCCGCATGACGCGCCAGAAAAAATTCCGGGCCGGGCCTATCATCCCCCCCGAAGCAGCTCCCCTGAAAGCCTTGACCGTGACCATGACCGTGATGTGCTATCTCGCCTGCTTGGCAATCGGCGCTTTGATCCTGATTGACCGCGCGGTTGAAAACTGGACCAGCGGGCTGTCGCGTGAGGTCACCGTGCAGGTCAGGCTTATGCAGGACGCTGACATCGACAAGGAACTCTCCAAGGCAAAAATACTTCTTGAGACAACCGTTGGCATTGTCAACGTGGCGGTTCTTGAACGCGATGCCGGTGCAAAGTTGTTGGAGCCCTGGCTTGGCACAAGCAATCTCGATGATCTGCCGATCCCGCGCCTCATTCGCGTAACCATTAATGAGGCGGCACCGCCTGATTTTGTGGCTTTGGAAAAACAGCTCAAAAAATCAGTGAAAGGTGCGAGCCTCGATACCCACCGGAGATGGGAGGTCGAACTCACCCGCATGGCAAGAGACCTGTCAACACTCTCCTATGCCATTCTTGTTCTCATTTGTATTTCAGCCATTGCCATGGTGATATTTGCCACGCGCACGGTGCTCGATGCCAACCGCCAGGTTGTGGACTTGCTGCATCTCGTGGGCGCCAAGGACAGCTATATCGCCCACCAGATTGACCGCCGTTTTTTGAAAACCGGATTTATGGCTGGCCTCTTGGGCGCTGGCCTTGGCGTTGCAACTTTTTTTCTCCTCGGTCTTTCGGGAACCATTGGCGCAGGTGGCGTTGCTGATGCCAGCCGCGGACTGTTGTTTGCGCCGCCTGAAACTGCCGTATGGAGTTACGGCATTCTCCTGAGCGTGCCCATCATTGCAACGGTGATTTGCCTGGTCACCTCGCGCATGGCGCTCATCCGCATGTTGAGAAGCGTGTTGTGATCGGTCTGCGCTCGCTCATTTTCAACATTGCCTTCTATGTGAACCTCTCACTCTTTCTTTTGCTGGGTGCGGAGTTTTTTTTAACCCCACGCAAATGGGCTGTTCGCGCCCTTCAGGTCTGGGCGCGTTCGTCGCTGTGGCTGCTGCGCGTGATTTGCGGGCTCCACATTGAAGTGCGTGGGAAAGAAAATATTCCAAAAGGACCTGTTCTGGTGGCGGGCAAACATCAGTCCGTTTGGGAGACCTTCGCCATCCTTCCCTATCTCGATGACCCCTGCATGGTCTTGAAAAAGGAATTGTCGTGGATACCGCTTTTTGGCTGGTTCATTTTCAAATTCCGCATGATCAGATTGGAGCGCAGCGCCGGCACTGCCGCCTTGCGCGACCTCATGGCCAGAGGCGTTGAGGAACTGGCAGCGGGCAGGCAGATCGTCATCATGCCGGAAGGCACCAGACGGAGCCCCGATGCCCCGCCCGCCTACAAGCCCGGTGCGGCCGCTCTCTACGGCACGCTCGGCTGTGCTTGCCTGCCCTTTGCCCTGAATTCCGGCCTGTTCTGGCCCCGCCGGAAGTTCCTGCGCCTTCCCGGCACCATCATTTTGGAATTCCTGCCCCTCATTCCCCCAGGCCTTCCCCGCAAGGCTTTTCAGGACAGGCTGCAAAACGACATCGAAACCGCCACGGCAAGACTGGTGGCGGAAGGGCGCACTTCGGTACGAATCAAGAACAAATTCTCGACTTCGGCCTGACTTTGCGATACTGTCGCATCAGGAGTGGCCTGGTTCAATGGATCAAAGCGTGAGCATTCTCGATCCCATCTCGCAAGAGATATGGGACATGAAATATCGGTTCAAGGATGTGGGTGGCGCTGTCCATGACCAGACCATCGAGGATACCTGGTGGCGGGTGGCCCGCGCCGTGGCTGCGGTCGAAGCGCCCTCCCTTCGGGAAACCTGGGCCGCTTCGTTTTATGAGGCTCTTTCGGATTTCCGATTTTTGCCGGCCGGCCGCATTGTGGCTGGTGCTGGCACAAAGCGCAGCGTCACAATGTTCAATTGCTTTGTCATGGGTACCATTGATGATTCCATGCTGGGCATATTTGATGGCCTGAAGGAAGCGGCGCTCACCCTGCAACAGGGCGGCGGCATTGGCCATGATTTCTCAACCCTTAGGCCCAAGGGTGCCCCGGTCAAAGGCGTGGGTGCTGATGCCTCGGGACCCCTGAGCTTCATGGATGTGTGGGATTCGATGTGCCGCACCATCATGTCCGCCGGCGCAAGGCGCGGCGCCATGATGGCAACCATGCGCTGCGATCATCCCGATATCGAAGCCTTTATTGCGGCCAAGCGCGATCCCCTGCGCCTGCGCAACTTCAATTTGTCCGTGCTGGTGACCGATGCCTTCATGGCCGCGGTGAAAGCCGACGGCCCCTGGACCCTGAGCTTTGCCGGCCTCGACTACCGGACCATATCGGCCCGCAGCCTGTGGGACCAGATCATGCAGTCAACCTATGACTATGCCGAGCCCGGTGTCATTTTTATTGACCGCATCAACGCCCAAAACAATCTCGGCTATTGCGAAACCATTCACTGCACCAATCCTTGCGGCGAGCAACCCTTGCCCAGCTATGGCGCCTGCCTCTTGGGTTCAATCAATCTCACGCGCTTTGTGAAATATCCTTTTGAAGCCAATGCCAGCATCGATGAGGCGGCCTTGAGCAAGACAGTTGGCGTTGCAGTCCGCTTTTTGGATGATGTTGTTGACGTTTCAAATTATCCCCTTGAACAGCAGGCGCAGGAAGCACGCGCCAAGCGCCGTATTG
Source organism: uncultured Aestuariivirga sp. (assembly GCA_964530965.1). Lineage (GTDB taxonomy): Bacteria > Pseudomonadota > Alphaproteobacteria > Rhizobiales > Aestuariivirgaceae > Aestuariivirga. The sequence continues at coordinate 7,585 of CAZHCO010000345.1, forward strand.
GTTTGGGAGTGACCGGTCTCGCCGATGCCCTGGCTATGTGTGGCCTGCGTTATGGTTCTGGCCCTGCCGCGGAAGCTGCAAACACCTGGACAAAAATCGTCGAAGGTGCCGCCTATAAAATGAGTTCGAAGCTTGCCGCCGAGAAGGGTTCCTTTCCCCTGTTTGATGCGGAGGCCTATTTGAAAGGTGGCCACGCCAGCAAGCTTTCCAAAGCCATAAGGCAGGACATCGCTTCATCTGGCTTGCGCAATGGCCTCCTCACATCGATTGCACCCACGGGCACCATTTCGCTTTTTGCCGGAAATGTGTCCAGCGGTATCGAACCTATTTTCAGCGTGAGTTATGAGCGCAAGGTGAGGCTCGCTGACAGCAGTCGCATGACGCTGCGTGTGGATGACTATGCCGCAAGGCTGTGGTGGCACCTCAAAGGCGCCGATGCAGACCTGCCCCCTGCTTTCGTAACCGCCGATGATCTCACTCCCCATGAACACCTCGTCATGCAGGCCGCTGTGCAAAAGCACATCGACAGTTCCATTTCGAAAACCATCAATGTGCCCGAGGACTGCAACTTCGAGACGTTCAAGGACGTCTACAGCGAGGCTTATGACTTGGGCTTGAAGGGTTGCACCACCTTCCGTCCCAATGAGGTGACGGGATCCGTGCTTTCGACCGCCTCCGTGAGCGAGGACAAAGACGTAACCGTCATGGAACGCCACGCCGCGTTGAGCGGCTTCACCTACAAATTGAAATGGCCCGAATCCGACCATGCCATTTACATCACCATGAACGACATCATGAAGGACGGCAAACGCCGGCCCTTCGAAATATTCATCAATTCAAAAAACATGGAGCATTTTGCCTGGTCCGTGGCCTTGACCCGGATGATATCCGCCGTCTTCCGGCGCGGCGGCGAAGTTTCCTTTATCGTTGAGGAGTTGAAGGCGGTTTTCGATCCCCGTGGCGGGCAATGGATGGAGGGCCATTACGTTCCAAGCCTGCTCGCGGCCATTGGCGAAATCATTGAAAAACACATGATTGAAATTGGCTTCCTGGAGCCTCGGCAGAAGGCTGAAATCGCCCCATCAGGGCTCACCAAAAGAGCCTCCTGCCCGCGCTGCGGCGAACTCTCCCTGATTTTCCAGGAAGGCTGCGCCACCTGCCTGTCCTGCGGATTTTCGAAATGCAGCTAATTAAGGCTTGCAATTAATTTCAATTTGTTCTATATTTGTTCTCATGCAGATACATGGTTCCCCCATCTCGATAAATTTCCCGCAGGGCTCCGGCGACAACGAGCGTTTCTGGTACTGGCGCGGGGTTTCAGGCAAAAAATATATCCATTCCATTTACGCGGCCAATGCCCGCCCGCCCCTTCCCGGCGCCATCTATGTGGCCGTGCGGCGCATTGGCCATTTGCGCACTGCCATTGCGGTTGGCAGGTTTTCTCCCTTCTGGGATGGGGCATTTTCTGAATTCGCTGGCGTAGATGCCGATGAGATTCATGTTCATCTCCTGGCGCGCGACAATTCCGCGGCAAACGCTGTCTTGGCCGATCTCAAGGCAGCTTTTGGCGAAGCCAGCCAGGCCCTGAGTCTAGCCGCCTAGAGCGGAATGAGGTCAGACAGAGCCAACATTTTCTCCCTCCCCCTTGTGGGGAGGGTCGGGGTGGGGGTCTGGTAGTCTAAAAAGGTGTTGTGAATTCAATGGTAAGGGCCGGAGCGACCCCCACCCTTAATCCCTCCCCACAAGGGGGAGGGAAAAACACAGGTAATTCCATCAAAAATCATTTCGCACTAGAAGATGTAGCTCGGTGCCGATGGCTTCAAGCGTCTTGTCGTGAATGTTCATCTGTCGGAGATGCACCAGCGTGTTCATGACATAGTCCCGGCAGTGGCCCATTTTCCCCTCGCCCTGCATGACGTGTTTCAGCAGGTCCGCGTGCGAGAGCTTGCCCGCGTACTGTGCGTGGGTCCGATCAACGACATAAACCACGGCCTCAACCTTCTCATCGCCGCCCAGAAGTTCAACAGTCTGGATCATTTCCAGATAGACTTGGCTCACCTGCTCGCGCTCGCGCAGATAGGCAAGAGTTGCATCCCATTGTGAAGGTGCGATCTGAAAAGCAACACCCACACACGAGCCGCCGCGATCAAGCCCAAGCACGAGACCGGGCAGGGCTTCAGTGCCCCGATGGTGCAGAGAATAAACGCAGAGGCTGCGATGAAACCCGCGAATGCGCGCGTGGGCTTGCGACATAAACTCAAAACCCGGCCTCCACATCAGTGAGCCGTAGCCAAATATCCATCGCTGCTGCATGCTTGCCCTGTCTAATTCCAACCCAGAGAATCACCAAATCATATGATCCCTTCGACAAAACGCCCATGGTTTATGTTCTATCCTCTCATCGGAATGATCCTTCTGAGCACCCTCTGGTGCGGCTACTGGTCTATTGCATTCGAGGGCGCCAAAAAACTTGTACAGGCGAAGCGACTTGAGTTCAAAAGTCAGGGCCTGCAACTCGACTGTGCCAATGAAATCTGGGGCGGCTTTCCCTTCCGCTTTGAATTTCAGTGCCAAGGAGCATCGTTGCAATTTGCCCAGGCCAACAAAACCTATGACATTAAATCAGTGACTATGCTGGCCGTTGCCCAGGCCTACAATCCCTTCCATGTCCTTCTCCTCATCGATGGCCCAAGCACAGTTAACGGAGTTGAACTCACCCATGAACGCGCCCGGATTTCCGTGACAGTCAACGGCAGCGACAATTTGGACGTAAGCTCAGACGTAGCCAAGGTGAATGCACCGGGGCTATTTTCCACCGACCGGCTGAATTTCTACGGCAGAAAAATCAACGGCAAATTGGATCTCGCCGTCAATACCGAGGGGCTCGCTGTTCTTGATCCCGGCCTGCCCATTTCAATTACCAAGGCGGCGATCATCGCCCAAACCAACGCATCTCTCCTCAGGCAACCCTATGCTGTCATTGCAGCAGGAGAGCCTCTCGAAATCAGTTCTCTCAAAATTTCCCAAGGCCCCATCGAACTCACCGCCCAGGGCAGAATTTTTCTCGATCCCCAGCATCGTTTGGCGGGCAGGCTCTCTAGCCAAACCAATGATATCGATGGGTTGATGAAGTTAATAGCACCCCTCTTTGCGCTGAATGACGAAGATAGCGCGGCCATAAAAAATCTCGTCGGCCTGGCTGGTACCGATCCCGCAACGAAAACGACAAGGGCAGACTTTACCGCAAGAGACGGTGCCCTTTACTGGGGACTGTTCAAGCTTGCGGATTTGCAACCGCTGTATTAGCGATGCTTGGGATCTCGCCCGAAATCCGGAGCCGCGGTTTCCTGGCCCGCCGCAATAATGTTGCGGCGAACTTCGCGCGCACGGGTGAAGAGATTGAATAGCGTCTCCCCGTCGCCCCAGCGAATGGCCCGTTGCAATGCCGACAAGTCTTCCGAGAACCGCCCCAGCATTTCCAACACGGCTTCCCGATTATTCAAAAACACATCACGCCACATCGTGGGGTCTGAGGCCGCGATTCGGGTGAAATCACGAAAGCCGCCGGCAGAATATTTAATAACTTCCGAATCCGTTACCTCTTCCAGATCAGCCGCCGTTGCCACTGTGTTGTAAGCAATGAGATGCGGCAGATGGCTGGTGATGGCGAGCACAAGATCATGATGCTCCGGCGTCATCAGTTCCACCTCGGAGCCACAGGCATGCCAGAATTTTTCAAGCCGGGTGACAGTCGAAGCATTGCTGTCGGGCAGGGGTGTGAGAATGCACCAGCGCTTCACAAACAGGTCGGCAAAGCCGGAGGCAGGCCCCGATTGCTCCGTGCCCGCAATGGGATGGCCTGGTACAAAATGAACACCCTGCGGGATATTAGGACCGACATCGCGCACAACAGCGGCCTTCACTGACCCCACATCCGTTACAATGCAACCCGGCTTCAGTGCAGCGCCAATTTCCTTGGCAATTTCTCCACAGGCCCCCACGGGCACGCACAGGATAACCAGATCGGCGTCACCGACAGCAGCCACTGCCGTTTCATGCATGCTGTCAACCAAACCCAACTGAACGGCCGCTTTCCGCGTTTCAGCACTCTTGGCATAACCCGCAATATGGTTTGCGATTTTTTCACGCCTGATGACATGGGCAAGCGACGACCCGATAAGGCCGATGCCAATGATAGACACGCGCTCAAACTGCACACTCATTTCAGGAAATCCGACAAAGCTTTAATCACGGCCCTGTTGGCTTCTTCATCGCCAACTGTCAAGCGCAGGCAATGGGGCAGGCCGTAAGCTTCCATGCGCCTCAGGATGATGCCGTGGTCATTCAAATAGGCGTCTGCCAGTGTGGCTGTTTTTTCACCTTTGGAAGCAAAATGAATGAGCACGAAATTTCCGACACTTGGTGTCACACGCAAGCCAAGCGCTTCCAATTGACTGGTCAGCAGGCTCAACCATTTCTCGTTATGCGTGACGGCGGTTTCAACAAATTTCTGATCACTGATTGCCGCCACACCTGCGGCCATTGCGGCAGCGCTTACATTGAAAGGCCCGCGAATGCGGTTCAGCACATCAGCCACGTGGGCCGGACAATAGGCCCAGCCCAGCCGCAGGCCCGCAAGACCATAGATTTTGGAGAATGTGCGCGTCATCACAACATTGTCGGACGTCGCCACAAGTTCCAGTCCCGATTCATAATCATTGCGCCGGACATATTCCGCGTAGGCCGCATCAAGCACCAGCAAGGTGGTTTTAGGCAAGCTCTCGTGCAGCCGCTTCACTTCATTGAAGGGCAGGTAAGTTCCAGTCGGATTATTCGGATTTGCTAGAAAAACCATCTTGGTCCGCGGAGTCACGCATTTCAGCATTTCGTCAACGCTTGCACTGTGATTCACTTCTGGAGCAACGATGGCTTTGGCACCATTGGAAGCGATGGCGATGGGATAAACCAGAAATCCATATTGCGAATAGACGGCTTCATCTCCGGGGCTCAGATAGGCGTGCGCCAGGAGTTGCAGCAACTCGTCGGAACCTGCGCCACAGACAATAGATTCAGCATTCAATCCGTAGCGCGCCGCAATGGCCTCACGCAACTCTGTTGCCGAACCATCGGGATAAAGCGCAAGCGAGGCACTCTTGGATGCATAGGCGGCAACAGCTTTTGCTGAAGCACCGAAAGGTGATTCATTGGATGAAAGCTTATGGATTTTCGTTCCCTTTGCAGAACTTTTGCCAGGCACATAGGGGGAAAAATCAAGAATGCCCGCTTTAGGAAAAGGGCGAACGGCATCAGACTTCAAACTCATGATTTGATCTCAAACGGCGAGGGATAACGCCCGGCTATTTTAAGGCCAAGCAGGGCGTTTGACCGGTTGAGACCGACCAGCGGGCTTTCATGATCCGACAAAAAACCCGGCAGGCAGGAAACCCGCCGCGAACCAAGCTTGATCTGCCAGAGGGGCGCAGGTGAAAAATCCCGTGGCAGTTTTCCGTCGCTGATTATGAGCGTTTCATCATTTCCCGTGGGCTCGGCAGGCGAATGGCCGAAGACTAGAAGTTTCGGAACAACATCTTCCTGCAAAAATGGCAGGCATGCGACGACCCTTGCCTGGCCGGCCATCCCCTCGACAAACGCCTCCGCCCAGGGCGATTCCGTTTCAACAATGCAGATGTCGCCGGGGCTCGCGTTGACTTGCATCAGGGCCTGGGCCTCATCGCGGTATTCCTCAACCGGGAGCGCGCCGAAGTGATCCCTGATGCGCAGCCGCAATCCCATTGTGGCATTGAGCTTCTTGCTGATGTGAATGGAAATCTGCGCCTGGCTTTGCATCGATACGGAAAAAATCGAGCGCCAAAGACGCACCATGAGGTCCGATGGCACAAGGCTGACTGGCCGTGACAGGAGCCTGCGCAAAATTGCAGCCTCGCGCGCCGGCCTGAAGGCCGAACCGCCAAGGGCGCCATTTTTTGACTTGATTGCCCGCACATGTTCGGTGGCCGCAAAGCGCCGCTCAAGCAGGCTCATGAGACCGTCATCAATGGCGTCCATTTCGCGGCGGATGTCTTCAAGCTCATTTTCTGAAACAGCTGGTTCGCTCATGTTCTTCAATCTCTATCGTGCGCAGGCAGCCCGCTGGCGCCGCTCCGGCAGGACTGGACCTTCATACTGGTAGCTGTTACAAAAGCAAAGACTTCACGTTATTTCCCGCCGTCGAAGCGGACGTGGGAGGGCAGGAGGACCGGCTTGAACCGCGGCATCAGGCGCCTGACCCGCTTCCCCGATGAAAAGGCGTAAACCTGCTTTACCGCCTCGACGATAATGACCCCTGAGAACCTGGCTGTAATCCAGTCGCCAACCCGTTCAATGGCGCTGGCCGCCGACAGGACAAATCCCCGTTTTGTCGGCGGCATTTGCAGCGCATGGCCCCAGGAAACCGTCGAAAACTGCGCCTCTTTGAGCAGGCCCGCAAGCTGTGTGCGTGAAAACGGCTGGCCATAGCCAAAGGGGGAGGAATCAAAAGCGGCCCACAGGCCCCTGCGGTTCGGCACCACCAAAATAAGCCGGCCTTGCGGAGCCATGACCCGCCAAACCTCCTGCAACATTTCGATAGGGCTGTCTGTCAACTCAAGCCCGTGAACAACGAGGGCCAGGTCAACAGTACTTTCAAGAAGGGGCAGATCAAATTCATCGACCAGCGCCGATTGCACAGGCCCTTCCCCAGGCCAATGAATTACTCCCTGGCGCGCCATCATGAATGCAATCCTGCGCCCTGTCTCAGTCTGAAGATCGTCGAGATAGGGCGTTGCAAATCCCATGCCCAGCACGCAGGCGTCACTCAGCGAACCCAGCTGCGGTTTTAATTTCGCAGAGATCAAGCGTCGAGTAGTATTTCCCAAAGGACTCGCGTAGAATTCACGTAGTTCAACAACATCCATGATGGCAAGTTTTAGCGTTTAACGCCTGGCCGGTCATCAAAGAAGAGAAATAAGGTTAGTAAACCATATGTCCCATCTCGATATGCGCCAATTCATGTGCCGTTCGGATAATTACGGCGTGATAGTGCACGATTCCAAAACCGGGGCCACCGCCTCCATTGATGCCCCCGATGCTGAAGCGGTGGAGACGGAGCTCAGGAAATTTGGCAGGCAGCTCACCCATATTTTTACCACCCACTACCATGAGGATCATGTGGCAGGAAACCTCAGGCTCAAGGAGCTTTTTGGCTGCAAGATTATTGGACCAAAGAACGAATCTGAAAAAATTCCCGGCATTGGCGTAACCGTGTCCGGCGGCGACAAATTCAATTGGGCAGGACGTGAGGTTAACGTCTTTGATTGTCCCGGCCACACCAGGGGCCATATCGCATTTCATATTAAATCGGAATATTCACTCTTCGTCGGCGATACGATTTTTGCCATGGGCTGCGGCCGTGTCAACGAAGGCAGCATGGAAGAAATGTGGAATTCGGTTAATCAGTTCCGCACGCTTTCGCCCAACACCTATGTTTATTGCGGCCACGAATACACGGAGGCCAATAGCCGCTTTGCCCTTTCCATCGAACCGGGAAACCGCGCCCTGCAGCAGCGCGCCACCGTCGTGGCAAACCAGCGCGCCAGGGGCGAAATGACTTGCCCTTCGACCATTGGCGATGAACTCAAAACCAATCCCTTCATGCGCTGTGACAGCGCAGAAATCCGCCGTAATCTCAAGATGGAAACCGCCACGGATGCCGAGGTTTTTGCCGAGCTTCGCCACCAAAAGAACAGTTTCAAGTGAAGGCTGGGAACATGAAGCTGAGCGACTTCAAGGCCCTCACGTTTGACTGCTATGGCACATTGATCGATTGGGAAAGCGGCATGGTCGAAGCGCTCAAGCCACTGACCTCGCGGATGAAAAAGTCAATTTCCCGTGACGCCATCCTCGAAGCACATGCGCGCCACGAATCCTCGCAGCAAATCTACACACCGACGATGAAATACAGCGATCTTCTCGCCGTGGTTTACAAGCGCCTTGCAGAAGAGTGGGGCCTCGCCGCGTCCTGGGACGAGTGCCAGGCCTATGGCAACGCGGTGAAGGACTGGCCGGCGTTTCCGGATTCTGTCGAATCGCTGGTCTATCTCAAAAAACACTACAAGCTCGTCATCCTGTCGAACATCGATAACGCCAGCTTCGCTCCCAGCAACCGGCGCCTGCAGGTTGCGTTCGATGCGATCTATACCGCACAGGATATTGGCTCCTACAAGCCGAGCGACCGCAATTTCGACTACATGATCGCCAAGCTGCTAGGCCTTGGCATCGCCAAGTCTGAAATTCTTCATACCGCCGAAAGCCTGTTCCACGACCATGCTCCGGCCAACAAGCACGGACTGGCTTCCTGCTGGATCTATCGGCGCCATGATCAACAGGGCTTTGGCGCGACGATGAATCCTGGTGCCGCGCCCAAGCATAATTTCCGTTTCAACAGTATGGCCGGTCTGGTCATAGCGCACCGTCAGGAAGTGGGCAGTTGATCCTTAAAAACATGACCAAGCTGTCGCGCGCTATCAGGCTGGTTTTTCAGCAGCATTGAGGTCGGTTGTGGTGAGTTTTGAAGTGAAGAATTTGCGCCCGAAAACGCTGATCAATACAGCGCCGATAATAATGCTGCCGCCAAGATAGGCGGCTTGTCCCGGATTCTCGCCCACAAAAATCCACGGCCACAGCGGGTTGATGACAGCATCCAGCATGGCAATAAGGGTGAGCGTTACAGCAGGAACCGAACGGGCTCCCTTGATATAGAAGACCAAAGGAATGGCGAGCTGAACAGTTGCCATAACCGCAAGCAGCAGAACTTCCCGCAAGCCAACATTGAAACCACCACCCAAGTGTCCTGCCGTAAACCCAAGAAGTCCTGCAATTAAAAACGACATGATGCCGCCAAGACAAATGGCCGGAACCATGTCCACGTGGCGGTATCTGCGAAGGGCTAGGGTCTGCCCGGCGAAGGCCATGGGAACACAGATGGAGAGAAACAAACCCATCGACCGGCCTGCCTCGAGGCCATCCCAGGCGATGACACCCACGCCAAAAAGCGCCAGCCCCGCCGCAACCCAAGCTTCAAGGCCCGGCTTTTCTCCGGTCACCCACGGGCTGAGAAGAGCCGCGAACAGTGGTGAGGTTGCGCCTATGACGGAAACCGTGGCGGTGCTCACCATGGTGAGAGAAGATACATAAAGTGTGGAGCCCACAGCAAAGAACAACGCCGATGCGACCAATGCGAGCGGCGGAATTTCAGCAAATTTCCGGAGCGCGTTGCGGCCATAGACGACAACGAGATAGACCATCAGGGCGACAGCCATCCAGTAGCCACGCCAGCAATTCAGCTGCCAGCCGTCGAGCCCCGGCATGACCCGGACAAAAATGCCCGACAGACTCCATCCCAAGGTGGCTAAAAGTACAAAGAAGACACCAGTTCCGTAACTCTGTTCAGATGTCCCCAATCTTGACCTCGCCGTCGCTCAACCTCAGCCAACGTCAAAGCGCGCACGGAATGTTGAAAGATAACGACTAAAGGAATCAGGCGCGCAAATTCAAATTGGCCGCATCATAGGGGCTTTCGGCGATAACGCTAGCCTTGAAGATTTTATCAAGGATTTTGATATCCAGTTCATAACCTAAAGTCGCAAACTCTGGTTTCACCATTCCAAGCGCGAGCGATTTGTTCACCCGCCATCCAAAGCCGCCATTGGTGGCACGGCCCACAAGCTTGCCCTTGGAATAAATTGGCTCGGAGCCCCGTGTATCTGAGTCCGCATCAGTCACACCGTGAACTTCCATGGTGACAAAATTCCAGTTCAAACCTTTTTCACGGCCAGCGACCAACGCATCGCGACCGAGGAATTGGCCCTTGTTGGGATGCACAAAGCGATCAAGGCCTGATTCGAAGGCTGAATACTCAATCGAAAGTTCGCGCGGAACCAGTCGGTAGCTCTTTTCAATTGAAAGCGACGACATGGCCTTGATGCCGTATGGCTTGATGCCAAATTCCTTGCCCGCTTCCATGAGCAAATCAAACAATGCGATCTGCTGCTCGATGGGATGATGGAACTCAAAACCCAATTCGCCCACAAAGTTTACTCGCAACGCATGGCAGCTTGTATGCCCAACCGAAATGGCCTGTCCTGAAAGCCAAGGGAAGGCCTCGTTGGAGAGATCAGCTGTTGTCAACTTCTGCAAGACTTTCCGCGCATTAGGGCCTGCAAGTACAAGCACACCAAGACGCGTCGTGATCGCATTGAGTTTCACCGAACCATCTTTAGGCAGCAACTTGTGGAGCGTGTCATGATCATGGCGCTCAAAGGCGCCAGCGGACACGAGATAGAAGCGGCCCGGCGCCCATTCATAAACCGTAAACTCGGCACGAACTCCTCCGAGCTTTGTCAGGAGATGACAGAGTGCGATACGGCCCATCTTTTTTGGAATGCGGTTGGCCAAGATTGAATCAAGCCATACACGGGCCCCCGGACCAGACACTTCCATCTTGGCAAAGGCCGACATGTCTTGCAGGGCGACATTGTCCATCACATTGCGGCATTCTTCGCCAACAAAACGGAATGCGTTGGAGCGGCGGAACGACCACTTCTCGACAATGCGCCCATCATCGGTAGGTGCTGCATGATTGTGATTGAGCAGCACATCCGGCCTGTTCAAATCCTTTTCCGCAAGCGCGTAGCCCTTCGGCGCAAACCAGCCCGGACGTTCCCAGCCATAGACGGAGCCAAACACCGCGCCCAGATCCTTCATCCGGTCATAACATGGCGTGCGCTTCAGGGGACGCGCGGCGGCACGTTCTTCTTCCGGATAATGCATGGTGAAGACATTGGCGTATGCCTCTTCATTCTTTTCCTTGAGATATCCCTTCGAGGCATAGGGACCGAAGCGGCGTGGATCGACACCCATCATGTCAATGGTGGGCTCGCCATCAACAATCCATTCCGCCAATTGCCAGCCTGCGCCACCGGCAGCGGTAACGCCAAAGGAATGGCCCTCATTCAGCCAGAAGTTTTTCCTGTCCCAGGCAGGACCAATGATGGGTGAGCCATCGGGCGTATAGGCAATGGCACCATTGTAAACTTTCTTTATTCCCAATTCACCAAACGCCGGTACCCGCGCAATGGCTGTTTCGATGTAGGGTTCCAAACGCTCAAGCTCGCCCTGGAACAATTCATATTCGCTCTGGTCGGAGGGACCATCCATATAGCAGCAAGGCGCGCCTTTTTCATAAATTCCGAGAACAAATCCGCCGTTCTCTTCACGCAAGTACCAGGAAGAATCGGCCTCACGCAAAACACCCATTTCAGGCAGACCCTTGGCCTGACGCTCCCTGATCAGGGGTGATGGTTCGGTGACGATGTACTGGTGCTCAACCGGAATGACTGGAATTTCGAGTCCCACCATGGCGCCCGTCTTGCGCGCAAAGTTGCCTGAGCATGAAACAACATGCTCACAGGTTATATCGCCCTTGTCAGTTTTTACCAGCCATTCACCTGAAGGAAGTTGCTCAATGGCGGTCACCGTGGTGTTGCGATAAATTTCCGCACCTCGGTTGCGGGCACCCTTGGCCAGCGCCTGGGTTAAATCAGCAGGCTGGATATAGCCATCGTCGGGATGCTGGATGGCGCCGATGATTCCATCAATTTCGCAGAGTGGCCAGAGTTCCTTCAATTGCTGGGGGTTAAGCTTGTTGACCTTGACGCCAATGGTTTCGGCAATGCCGGCGTAATACATGAACTCGTCCCAGCGGTCCTTGGTGCGCGCCACGCGGATGTTGGACACCTTGCTGAAGCCCACATGCTGGCCCGTTTCCGCTTCAAGCTCACCATAGAGCTTGACTGAATATTTATGAATTTGGCCCACCGAATAGGACAAGTTGAACAGGGGCAGGAGGCCCGCCGCATGCCAGGTGGAACCCGAGGTCAGCTCCTTGCGCTCGACCAGCACAACATCGCTCCAGCCTTTCTTGGCGAGGTGATAGAGCGTCGAGACGCCAACCACACCGCCGCCAATAACAACCACCCGCGCCTGCGTTTTCATGGGAATTCCTTTGGACCTGGAAACTGAATTTTGGTCACATTAGTGAGAGAAATTCAACAGACGTGAAGTGGAGCGACGGGGGCAGGGCGGAATCCGACACGGGGGCTAGCCCTTGGCAAGTTCCATGTGGCTTATAACGAAGGAACTGAGGGCCGTTACGTCATCCCGGTCAAATACGGGAACCGGAGCACCCTCAATGGCTTTCGTTGCCGCGATGGCCACAATCGTCTGGTCTTCGCCAGCAAGCGGTGGATGATCGAGGCTCAGATTGCGGACTTCAATCTTGTCGTGATCGTCGCGCTTATAGCCCTCAACAATGACGAGATCGCAAGGGGCCAACTTCTTAAGGACATCTTCGAGGTATGGTTCCGCCTCGTTTCGCAGCTCGTGGATAAGGGCCCAGCGCCCGCTCGACACAACGGCCACTTCCGTGGCCCCTGCCTTGCGGTGCCTGAAGCTGTCCCGGCCTTCGTGGTCGATATCGAAAGAGTGATGGGCGTGCTTCACCGTTGATATCCGAAGTCCCCGGCCCGTGAGTTCAATCACCAGTTTCTCAACCAGTGTCGTTTTGCCCGCGTTTTTGAATCCCGCCACGCCGATGATTTTTTGCTTCATGGAGAAGCCTTGAGTATTTGTTCAGCCCGCAACAGGTCCTCCGGCGTATTCACATTGAAAAAAGGATCGTGGGGCTCAACCGGCCATTCCACCTTTTGCGCCGATGCTCTGTGAGCCCAATCCTTGACCCGGAACAAACCGTCCTTCGCTACCGCGAGATCAAGATCATCCAGCAATTCCGTTTTCCATGCTCCAATAATGTAGTGATCCTGTCCACCAGACGAGGCGATCGCGGCACCACTAGCCACGGTATTTTCATAAAGCTTTGCGGCAAGATCAAAAGGCAGGAACGGCGTGTCAGATGGGACGGTCACCAGAACGTCCGCCTCAACACTTTTCGCAAACCGCAGCGCTGCATGCAAACCCGCAAGCGGCGTCGACAACGATGTTACGACATCAGGAACGACTTCCAAACCAAACTCTGAAAATCTCGCAGGCTCGCCATTGGCATTGATAACGAGCCGGTCGACCTGGGGTTCAAACTGCTCGATCACATGCAAAATGACAGGTTTGGAATCCAGTTCAAGAAGTGCTTTCTCGCGGCCCCCCATGCGGCTGGACTGCCCGCCCGCAATAATGGCGCCAATGATCGTCATGGACTCATGTGGGCATAGAGCCGCTGCTGCGGCACCCACAGAGCTATTTCATCACCCGAAGCGATAACGCCTTCGCGCTCAACCCAGGCTGTCAGCCCGCGTTTGTGGATAGCAGAAGCTACAAGGCCTGCCTTTGGCTCGGGATAGTGCTGTGCAACCACATCAGCCACCTGGCGGCAGGGGAAATTTTCCATATCCACCACAATGGTCGCACCCGATGGAAACTGCATGCGCGTTGAAGGCGTCAGCATTGTCAGATCGGGAATGCCCGAGGTCACGACATTTGCCCCCAGCCACTCCGCTTTCATTTCAGGAATTCCCATGAGCGTTGCGATGTCGATCAGCTCCTCTTCTGAGACAAGGGTGAGCTGCCTGACATTGCGAATGTCCGTATCCCGTGGATACTGCTTGATCGTGCGCACATCCGATTTCCGCGTCAACCCTCCGTGAAAATCGCCCTTGATGCCAGAAAACAGCAATTCAAGGCGCGCCACTTCCACTTTTTCCAGGCTCTTCTCGCGATCCGCGCTGAGCAGCAGTTTTCTGGTCCGTCCCACAAATGGCGCTTTTGACAAAAGTTGTGGCAAAGGTGGCTCCCATTCCTGTGATTTAAGCCTATACAATAACCATGTCTGACGTTGATTTCGAAGAGCTCATCGACCTTACGGGGCTTCTTTGCCCCTTGCCAGTGCTGAAAGCGCGAAAGCGCCTGGAGTCCATGCATTCCGGCCATGTCCTGAAGGTGCTTGCCAGCGACCCCATGTCGGCCATAGACATGCCGCACTTTTGCAATGAGCAGGGCCATGTCCTTCTCACAAATTCAAAAATTGGCGACGTGTTCACCTTTAGGATCCAGCGCAAATGACCTATGATTTCGGCAGCTTCAATAATTGGGGCACCCTCAAGAGAGTAGCTCTCCGCACCCCCGATGTGGCCTTTCACAGCGATGCCAGAATTGATGCCGAATGGCAAAAGCTCAACTATCATTCAAGGCCCGACCTCATATCGGCAAAGCAGGAATTCACCCGGGTCGAGGCAATCCTCGGCAAGGCCGGTGCCGACATCATCAGGCTGCCCGATGGTGATGGCCTCACCCTCGATTCCCTCTACACCCATGATGCCCTGATCGTCACACCGAGAGGCCTTGTCCGCCCTCACATGGGCAAGCCCGCCCGCCGCCTCGAACCCAAGATCAATGGCGCCCACCTCGAATCCCTGGGCATTCCTGTTATTGGTGAAATCTCGGCACCAGGCCTCCTTGAGGGCGGCGATCTCGTCTGGATTGACCGGCACACGTTGCTCGCCGGCATCGGTTACCGCACCAATCAGGAGGGTATTCGTCAACTTTCAAAGCTTGCTGGCCCCGATGTGGAAATTCTTGCCTTCGACATGCCCCACTACAAGGGCAGGTCCGATGTCTTCCATCTCATGTCCTGCCTCAGCCCGCTTGATGCGGATTTGGCCGTTGTCTATCTGCCCCTCATGGCCGCGCGGCTGGTTGAATTTCTGGAGGAGCGCGGCATCAAGTTTATCCATGTGCCCGATGAGGAATTCTCGACGATGGGCTGCAATGTGCTGGCCCTTGGCCCCCGCCACGCCATGATGGTGGAGGGAAATCCCGAAACCGAAAAGCGCATGCGCGCTGCCGGGGTCAATGTCGAAGTGATCAAGGGTCATGACATTTGCCGCAAAGGTGAGGGCGGCCCCACATGCATGACCAGGCCACTCGTCAGGGCCTGAGATGCGTTCGCACTTTTTCCGAAAACCCGACCGTCACTGATTCATCAGCATGTTCAATGAGCGGACGGCGGATGAGTGAAGGATTGCGCAGGGCGAGAGCAATCGCTTTCTTTTCGGTAAGATTTGCTGTGTCTGCCGCGGAGAGGCCACGCCATGTATAACCGGCGCGGTTGATCAATTTTTCCCAGCCGCCCAACGCGCCGGACCATTTCGAGACTTGCACAGGGTCGAGTGGAGCTTCGTTCACGTCAGTGAAGTGATGGCTGATATTATTGTCATCAAACCATGCGATTGTCTTTTTGCAGGTTGAACACTTGTTTAGTCCAAAAACCTTCAATCTCATCATTTACCTGTTTAACGAAAGTGTCTTGTCGGTGAAAGCCTCTGCACCACCGGTAAGCTGATCGGTGAAGGCCTTGAACAGGCCTTCGATCATAGCTTTCTCGATATCCTTTACAATAAAGACCATGCGCGTGGTTTCGTCTCCATCAGGCCAGTTGGGCAATCGCACTGGCGGATGAAAAACATGTTGCACGCCATGCAGCACAATTGGCTTACTTGGTTCATCCGTGGTTTTCACAATGGCCTTCATGCGCAGCATGTTGGCGCCATGATAGGATTTCAAAAGTTCCATGAAGAGTTCAAGCCCGGCCGGACTGATAGGCTGGGTCTCGGTAAAACTGAATGAGCGGATATGCGCATCATGACGTGACACATCATGGTGGTGATGATGGCGGTGGCGTTTCTCTGCCGTCTCATAGGCTTCGGCGGCCAGCCATTTTCGTACATCCAATGTTTTCTTTTCCGGATCAAACAGGCCCATATTGAAAAGCCGTGGCGCCGTTGCTTCATTGCGATGAGTTGTGAGCAGCCGCGCCGCAGGATTAAGCTTGCGCAGGCGCGCAATAATTTCAAACAGTATGTCCTCCCCCTCGCGCCCCGAGAGAAGATCAACCTTTGTGAGCACGATGCGATCCGCGACCGAAACCTGCTTGACCGCCTCCGCGTGGGCATCCAGCGTGGCCCCGCCATTGAAGGCATCAACGACTGTCACCACGCCTTCCAGACGGCAGCGTTCAAGCAGCGTGGGCTCGCTCATAACCGAATGCAGGACAGGAGCCGGATCGGCAAGCCCCGTTGTTTCAATGACAATGCGGTCAAAGGCCTTTATCTCACCCCGGTCCCGCCTGCCCAGCAGGTCATTCACTGTGTCGATGAGATCGCCCCGGATGGTGCAGCACAGGCAGCCCGAAGCCAGTTCAATGATGTTTTCATCGGATTTTTCGACCAGCAAGTGATCAAGCGAGACATCGCCGAACTCATTGATGATGACAGCCGCGTTGGACAGCATCTCGTCCTTGAGAAGCGAGTTGAGCAGCGAGGTTTTGCCTGCACCGAGAAAACCGGTGAGCACCGCGACAGGAATGGGAAATTCATTCATGCCCTAGTTTCCCGGCTTCCCAGCAGGCTTGATACAACAAGAGCGGCAAGAACCATACCGCCTCCGGCATATTGGTTGAAAGTCAGGCGTTCGCCAAATAGCAGGCCGGCACAGATGGTGGTGACAATAGGCTCCAGGTTGTAAAATGGTGCAACGGCTGAGGCTGGCGCAAAACGCAGGGAAGACATTTGCAGCATATAGGCCACAACATAGACGGCGGCCACACCAATGAGGAAATAGAGCCCCATTGCTGTACCAGCCCCGCCAGGCATCATCTGCAAGGTTCCGCCGCCAACATAAAGTGCAACCAGTAGGGTTGCGGACCATATGACGATATGCACCAAACTGCCGAACACCGCAGGCTTCAGATAACGCGAAATGGAGCGTCCGGTGAAAAACTGCACCACGCCGCCAAGCGCTGCAACTGTAGCAAGCCCAATGCCGCGGATATCAAGATCGCCAAAGCTGGGCCCTATGGCAACCACCAGTCCGACAAAGGCAAAAATCGCAATGACAATCCGCCACAAACCGGGGAAATGCCCTTCAACGATAGGAGACGCAAGCATGATGAGAACTGGAAAGGTAAAAAAGATAATGACTGCGAGGCCAATGGGAATGAATTGGACGGACGCCAGATAGGCAACTGAAATCACAAGGGTGGCGACCGCCTGTCCGGCGAAAGCGGGCCGTGCGGCACGGCGAATTTTGAAACTTTCACCATGCAGCACGGCGATGAGTGCAAATACAATTGCAATAACTGAAGTCCTGAAGAAAGTGGCTTCGACGGGGGGAATGCCATTTTCAAAAGCGCCACGGACAAAGTTTGGAACAAGGCCATAGATGCTTGCCGCCGCCAGGGCGCAACCAATTCCAAGCCTGACCCGACTGATCATTCCTGCAGAACTCAGTTGGCTGCTTTCTTGGCGATTTTCTTTTTCTTGTTTATTTTTTGCCCGTCAGACCCCTGCGCCACCGGGGCTTGTACTTTTGGTTTGGGTTCAGGCTCTTTTGACAGGGCAGCAATCTGCGCCAAGGCCGCAGGAGTCATCATTTCGCATGTTGCATTTTGCGAGCGGTAATCATTGCACAACGCCTGGCTCGTGGACTGGTCGATATTCCAGAGCATGGCCGCAAAGCCAAGCTTGTTTGGCATGCGGACAACACCAGCCTTGCCAGGCGCATCCATGCCTGCCGGGCTGATCAACCGCCCTCGAAGCGCCATGTCGGCTTTTTGCAGAGTTTCATAGTTTCCAAATGAAATGCCCCATCCCGCAAGTTCCTTAGCGCGGACAGCGCTCACCGGCGGCTTCTTTTTGCACACCGTACCCGTCATATCGGCGGGCACGATTGCCCCCAGCGTGGTGTCAGTGATTTGCGCCAGACGGGGACGGCTGGGCAATGAGCCCTTTGAGAATCCATCGGTCAGAAGTGTCCGTGCGATCTCTGCACGGCTTCCCGAATTGGGAGCGCCCATAACAACAGCGATCAATCGGCGCCCGTCGCGCGTGGCCGAGGCCACAAGATTAAATCCTGAATTGCACACAAAGCCCGTTTTCATCCCGTCGGCCTCCGGCATGGTCCGGACCAGGCTGTTGCGGTTCATCAATTTGCGTTTGCCAATCGCCACATACTGCTGGGAAAAATAACGGCTGTGCTCGGGAAACTCTGAAATTATGACTGCGGCCAGTACGCCAATATCACGCGCCGATGTAAGCTGGCGAGGGTCAAACAATCCATTGGGATTCACAAAATGCGTGGCGTTCAGACCCAGCTTCTGGGCGGTGGCGTTCATCTCCTTGACGAAATTATAGACTGTGCCGTTTGCGCCTTCGGCAAGCACATAGGCCATGTCATTTGCGGAATAGACCAGCAGGGTCTGAAGCGCCAAATCAACCGAAATGGTGCTGCCTGGACTCATGCCGATCTTGCTCGGCTCCTGCGAGGCGGCCAGGGGCGACACCAGGATTTTCTGGTCAATGCGCAGGCTGCCAGTTTTCAACTTCTTGAAAACGATATAGGCGGTCATCAACTTAGTGAGCGAGGCGGGATACCAGGGTTCACCGGCACGCTCGTGGGAAATAACCTCACCCGTTGCCGCATCAAACAGGAGCGAAGGCCCAGCCTTTGCGGCAGGTGCAGTCAAGAGGCTTAACAGCCCCAACATAAGCAACGATTTTAGAATAGGCGCCGTCAAGTTGTGTTCCCTGCCTGGCAATCACGGTTGTCGCGTCGGTCTTGCTGCAAACAAATCACCTGCAACATACCATCAACACCCGAAAAATGCGATAAAAGTACGGCCATGATTTTGGTGCCCTTGGAGGGACTTGAACCCCCACCTCTTTCGAGAGCGGATTTTGAGTCCGCCGCGTCTACCATTCCACCACAAGGGCATTCCAGCGCCTTCCTCTAAAGCTTCGAGGCTTGCGCCGTCAACCGGAAAGGCGCTTAAACCGGGAAATCATGATCCGGATCTCAAATTCCATAAGCATAGATGAGCGTGATATCTCCGAATCCTTCATCCGCGCCTCGGGGCCTGGTGGACAGAATGTGAACAAGGTTTCAACCGCCGTCGAACTGCGCTTTGACGTGGCCAAGGCCGGATTGCCGTATGAAGTGAAGCATCGGCTGGAAACCATCGCGGGGCGGCAATTGTCCCAGGACGGCATTCTTATCATTACCTCGCAGGAACATCGTTCCCAGGACCGCAACCGTGCGACGGCGCTGGAAAAATTAATTGAACTTCTGCGCAAGGCCTCGGTTCGACCAAAAAGACGCATTGCAACACGGCCCACCAAGGCCTCAAAAACACGGCGTCTCGATTCGAAATCAAAACGCTCCACGACAAAAAATTTGAGACGCAGCAAACCATCATTTGATTAAGCAGTTCAGCCATGCTCCGCAAACTCTACGATTGGACCATTTCGCTCGCAGCCAGAAAATCCGCCGAAGTCTGGCTTGCGATAATTGCCTTCATCGAAAGTTCATTTTTTCTTGTGCCGGCGGACGTGCTTTTCCTTCCCATGGCACTGGCCCGGCCAGAGCGCGCTTACCGTTTTGCATTTGTCGCGACGGCAGCGTCCACACTGGGTGGCATTGCCGGATATTTCCTGGGCTACTTTGCCTATGAAACCATCGCGCAACCCATTTTGAATTTTTACGGCAAGCTCGGCGCATTTGAATCCTTGCGAGCCTGCACCGATGAAAACACCATCGCCCTGCTTCTTGTCACTTCGGGTCTGGCCCATCTTCCGCCCATCAAGGTTGTGACAATTCTCGCCGGTGTCGTCCACGCAAGTTTTCTCATCTTCGTTGCCTCCTGCATTCTCGCTCGCGGAGCGCGGTTTTTTGCTCTGGCCTGGGCTCTGAGAAAATTTGGCGAACCCATCAGGATTTTTATTGAAAAGCGCTTGAGCCTTATTGCCACAGTTGCCGCTGCAGTGCTCATTGGCCTTTATTTCATTGTAAGATACTTCAGCACATCAGGATTGGGAACCGCATGCTAGAAAAACTGAACCCGCAAAAAACTTCGCTTGTCATTCTTGCCGTTGCCACCGCAACAATCGCAGGCGCGTGGATTTTTCAGTTCGCAGGCTACGATCCGTGTCATCTTTGCCTTTTGCAGCGCTGGGCCTACTATTTTGCGGTACCCTTTTCTCTGCTGTTGTCGGTGAGCGCGGGAGCCAATCCCAACGGGGCGAAGCGCGGCCTTTACCTTCTTTCAGTTGTTATGCTCGGCAGCGCTATCTTTGGGGCCTATCATGCCGGCGTCGAATGGACATGGTGGCCAGGACCCGAAACCTGCAGTGGCGCCATCTCAGGCGGGCTTCCCGATCTCACCAAACCAGTCGTGGCCTGTAATGAAGCCGCAATCCGTATCGTTGGAATTTCGCTTGCGGGATGGAATGCAATAATTTCAGCAGTGCTGGCGGCAATTGCCCTGGCAGGCGCTCGTCATCAAGGATCGAGTTCCGTATCCCAATAAAGATAATCCTGCCAACTCTGATGCAAATAGTTTGGCGGGAAATGCCGCCCATTGCTGTGCAGCTGGTTGACCGTGGGGCAGTGCGGCTTATGGGCCGGAAACATTTTGACTTCATGGGGCAGGTATCCGCCCTTGGCCAAATTGCACGGAGAGCACGCCGCCACAACATTGTCCCATGTCGTATGGCCGCCCTTTGAACGCGGTGTGACGTGATCAAAGGTGAGGTCATCATGGGCACCGCAATACTGGCAGGTAAATCGGTCACGCAGAAAAACATTGAACCGGGTGAAGGCCGGCGTCCGCGATGGCTTCACATAAGTCTTGAGTGACACGACACTGGGAAGTTTGAACTCAAAAGAAGGGCTGCGCACGATTCGGTCATACTCGGACACGATATTGACGCGCTCAAGAAACACCGCCTTGATCGCATCCTGCCAGCTCCACAGGGACAAGGGGTAGTAACTCAACGGCCGGTAATCGGCGTTAAGGACCAACGCAGGGCAGGCTTCCAGTGCGACGGCTTCGTGATACACC
>CAZHCO010000346.1:0-4325 GCA_964530965.1 uncultured Aestuariivirga sp.
AGACCGCGGAAGAAACGGTTAAATCACCCGCAAAGAAGGTCAAGTCGTAAGACTTTCAAGAGGCCCCATGTTTGACTTTGGCGTCGGCTATTCCGAGATGTTTGTTCTTGCCCTGATCGCGGTAATCGTGATCGGGCCCAAGGACCTGCCTAAGGTGCTCCGCGCCTTTGGGCGCATGATGACCAAGATGCGCGGCATGGCCAGGGAATTTCAAGGCCATGTGGATTCCGCCATGAAGGATGCAGGCCTTGAGGACGTGAAGAAAGATCTGCAAGGTCTCAAGAGCCTCAATCCCATGACCATGGCAAAGAATGAAATTGGTTTGAGTTCCCCCAGCAAAAGCAATGACTTCGACAAGTATTTTGGCGCTTCGGATGAAGCACCGAAGCCATGACGAAGGAAGATATTGACGCCTCTGAAGCCCCGCTGCTTGATCATTTGATTGAGCTGCGCACGCGGCTGATCTATTGCGTGATCGGATTCATCGCCACCTTCATCATCAGCTTTTTCTTTTCCTCGGAAATTCTCACACTGCTCATATTGCCATTCAAATGGGGCACGGGCACGGATGTTGGGCTCATATCCATCAAGCTCCTTGGCGTGTTTCTGGTGAAACTGAAGATTGCCATGTTCGGCGGCATGTTCATTTCCTTCCCGCTCATTGCCACGCAGCTCTATCGTTTTGTCGCCCCAGGCCTTTACCGGAACGAGCGGCAGGCGCTGTTTCCCTATCTCATCGCCACGCCGATCTTTTTTGTGCTAGGTGCGGCGCTGGTTTATTTCTTCCTGCTGCCGGTCGCCATTCACTTCTTCTATGGCTTGGCGGCCTCGACGGGCGATGCGGGACAGGCCGCAATTCAATTGATGCCCGATGTCGAAGCCTATCTTGATTTTGTCATGATGCTTATTCTCGCGTTTGGCCTCACCTTCCAGTTGCCGGTGGTGCTCACCCTGCTCGGCCAGATCGGGATTGTGACCCATGAGATGCTTACCAAGGGCAGGCGTTTTGCCATCGTGGGCGTTTGCGCGCTCGCCGCCCTCATCACGCCGCCCGATCCCATTTCGATGATTGCCATGGCGGTTCCCTTGATGGGGCTTTATGAGGTGGCCGTATTGGCCGTGCGATTCCTTGAACGCCGCCGGGCCAAGGCCCAAGCCGTGAAAGATGCCGCCGATGCATGACATAAAAACCATAAGAGATAATCCTGCTGCCTTTGATCAGGGTCTCGCGCTTCGCGGGCTTTCCGCGCAATCGGAAGAGCTTCTAAAGATCGATTCCGAGAAGCGTGATCACATCCAGAAACTTCAGGATGCGCAGGCGCGCCGCAATGCGTTGTCGAAGGAAATCGGTGAAGTGATGCGGGCTGGGGACAAGGCAAAGGCCGACGCCCTCAAAGCGGAAGTCGCAGGCCTCAAGGATTTCATTGCGTCAGGCGAAGAAACCGAGCGCGTGCTCACGCAAAAGCTCAACGATGCTCTTGCCGTCATTCCGAACCTTCCGATGGAAGGCGTGCCTTACGGCAAGGATGAGCACGACAACAGCGAGCTTCATACCTGGGGCGAGAAGCCACGGTTTAATTTCGAGCCGCGCCAGCATTTTGATATTGGCGAATGGCTTGGCTTGATGGATTTTGAAACGGCGGCCAAAATGTCTGGTGCGCGTTTTGTCGTTTTGAAAGGACAGCTTGCCAAGCTTGAGCGGGCGCTAGCACAGTTCATGGTTGATCTGCATACGGAGCATCATGGCTATACGGAAGTCTATGCGCCCTACATGCTGCGCGATGAGGCGATGTTTGGCGTGGGCCAACTCCCTAAGTTCAAGGAAGACCTGTTCCAGACAACATCAGGCCATTGGCTGATCCCGACTGCCGAGGCTTCTCTCACCAATATCGTGCGCGAGCGCGTGGTGGAGGAGAAGGAACTTCCCATCCGCATGACAGCCTATACGCCGTGTTTCCGCGCGGAAGCGGGAGCCGCAGGCAAAGACACACGCGGCATGATCCGCCAGCACCAGTTTTCAAAAGTTGAACTTGTTTCCATCACAACACCGGAACAGGCGGAAGCCGAACACGCGCGCATGCTGAACTGCGCCGAGGAAGTGTTGAAGCGCCTGAAGCTTGCGTTCCGCACCATTGTGTTGTGCACGGGTGACATGGGTTTCGGCAGCCGCAAGACCTACGACATTGAGGTGTGGCTGCCGGGGCAGAATGCCTACCGCGAAATTTCCTCCTGCTCGCAGTTCGGCGAATTCCAGGCGCGGCGCATGGAAGCGCGCTTTAAGCCCGCCGATGGCAAGGGTCCGCGCTATCTGCACACGCTGAATGGCTCAGGGCTTGCCGTGGGCCGCACGATGGTTGCCATTCTGGAAAATTATCAGAATGATGATGGCAGCGTGACCATCCCCGAAGTGCTCCGGCCCTATATGGGCGGGGCGGAGAAAATTTCACGCGCATAATACATCACTTCACCTTCCGCACCTTCGCCGAATAGATATACCAGCTCTTGTCATCGGCCATGTTTGACGAGCGCATCGTATAGGTGCCAGTGAATTTCTGGGCCTGACCCGACTTGGTCATGGCTGAAATGACTACAGGTATCTCGATGTAATTTGATCCTGCTGCCCCTTCAATCTCACCCGGCTCACCGATTTCCACACTTACCGACGCCGTATCGCTGAAGCCGTTTTCGAATTTTTCAAAACTCTGCCCATTGGCTGCGTTGCCATCCTCGCGTTTTTCCCAGATGCCGAAAGCGCCTGCATATTTCTTCTGGTTGATCCAGCGATAGTAGTTGCGGATGAGTTGAACGGCATCCTGCTCGGTTGAAGGAACGGATTGGGCGTGGGCAATTTCCACAAAGGACGTCTGACCGTTAGCGGAAAAACAAGCAAGAAGTGCGAGACTAGTGAACGCTGTTGAAAATTTATTTCGCTTCACTTTTTCTCTTTGCTCCTATAGCTCGCAGCCATGAGCGATGAGAATGATGTCATTTACGGGGCGCATCCGGTTGAGGAAGCGCTGAAAAATCCCAAGCGCAAATTTGTCAAGCTGACGACCACTCTGAACGGAGCGGAGCGGCTCAAGGAGTTTACCCAGCCTCTCGGAATCACGCCGGAAATCGTAAACCCCAAGGTGCTGGACCGGAGACTTGAGCCTGATGCCGTGCATCAAGGCATGATTCTGGAGGCGAGGGCGCTGCGCCAGCCGCGGCTCGACGAGATCGAAAAATCAGGCGTTGTGGTGATGCTGGACCAAGTGACGGACCCCCATAATGTGGGGGCAATACTCCGCACCTGTGCCGCTTTCCAGGTGACGGCGCTGGTCACCACGGCGCGCCATTCGGCGGAGGCTTCGGGCGTACTTTTCAAAGCTGCATCAGGGGCTTATGAACATGTTCCCTTTGTCAAAGTCACCAATCTGGCGCGCGCCATGGAGGAGCTCAGGCTTGAAGGATTCCGTTTTGTAGGGTTGGATTCGGAGGCCGATGTGGCGCTTGCCGAAGTTGATAAATCCCCGCCTCTGGTGCTGGTCTTGGGGGCGGAAGGCAAAGGCCTGCGCGAGCTTACGCGTAAGAATTGCGACGTGGTGGCGAAATTGGACTTTTCCGGGGCAATCCGCAGCTTGAATGTTTCGAATGCGGCGGCGGTCGCCCTCTACGCACTCACCCGCTAAAGCGAAACAGCCAGACATTTCAATGCCTGGCCGCTCCTGTCACCGTCCCGCGATTCTGCAGTTATTCCTATTTAGAACGCTTCGCGGACAATTTGCAAGTGTGGCAATTTCGGGGCAGCAGAAGATGTATTGCGGGGCGGGGGCCGGATGGCTTATAGGGGGCCTTTGAGGTGAAGCCGATTTAGCTCAGTTGGTAGAGCACCTGATTTGTAATCAGGGGGTCACAGGTTCGAGTCCTGTAATCGGCACCAGTTTGGAGTGCGGGGTGGACGTTAATGACAGCAATGGAGCCGTCCTGAAGGATGGTGATTCCGTTATTCTTATCAAAGATTTGAAGGTGAAGGGTGCGGGCCAGACGCTGAAGCGCGGCACCAGGATTTCGTCCATTCGCCTGACCGATAATGAAGACGAAGTTGATTGCCGCCACCCGCAAATCAAGGGCCTGGTCCTGCGCGTCGAGTTCCTGAAAAAGGCTTGAGAAAAACTTAGCTTTCTTGATTGACTCAGATGCCTAACCCCGGCATACAGCGCTTCACTTAAGGGCCCGGGCACCCCCCGGGCTTGTTGGCGTTTGGCTTGTTCATCAGCGAATCGGGGGAGTGTCCCGAGTGGCAAAGGGGGGGGACTGTAAATCCCCTGGCTTCGCCTTCGTAG
>CAZHCO010000347.1:0-9174 GCA_964530965.1 uncultured Aestuariivirga sp.
CATCGCGGATATTTAGGAGGAGAACGTTCAGGTCTTCGGACTCGCGGGGGTTGAGGCCGGCGGCGGGCTCATCAAGACAGAGCAGAACGGGCTTCGTGCACATGGCGCGGGCGATCTCAAGGCGGCGCTGGCCACCATAGGGCAATTCGCCCGCTGCATCGTCGGCACGGTCGACGAGGCCCGCTTTCTCCAGCCAATACTCGGAAAACTCAATAGCCTCGCGGTTGGCACGGGCATAGGTGGGGGAATTGAAGATGCCAGTTACGGTAAAGCCCGAGGCGCGCATCAGCGTGTTGTGCTGTGCCACCATCAGGTTTTCCAGAACCGTCATGCCGGCGAAGAGCCGGATATTCTGGAAGGTGCGTGCCACCTTGGCCCGCTGCGAAATACGGAAGTCGTCCATGCGCTCGAGCAGGAACTGCTTGCCATCTTCATGGGTGAGGATGACGCTGCCTTCGGTGGGCTTGTAGAAACCGGTGAGACAATTGAATACCGTCGTCTTTCCGGCGCCGTTGGGGCCGATGATCGCTGTTATTTCGTTGCGGGCGGCGGTGAACGAGAGATCGCCGATGGCGGTGAGGCCGCCGAAGCGCATGGTGAGGTGTTCGACGTGCAAAAGTGCGTCTTGTCCGGCAACAGTCATTAGCCATGCCCCTCAGCAACGAGATCGGTGGGTATGGCTTTCTTCTCCTTGAGCGAAACCGAGGGATCGCGCCGGGTCACGAAGCCGCGCGGCTTCCAGCGCATGATCAGCACAAGGGCAACACCGACGGCAAGCATTCGATACTGCACGGGATCAAAGCCCGCAGGCATGACGGCCTTGAGGAAATTCAGTTCACGAAACACCTCAAAGGAGCCAATGATGACGATGGCAGCGACGACAACGCCGATCTGCGAGCCGAGGCCACCGAGCACGACGATCGCAAGGATGATGAACGATTCCAGGAAGACGAAGGACTCAGGGCTGACGAAGCCCTGCCGCGTGGCGAAGAAACTCCCGGCAAATCCTGCGAACATGGCGCCAATGGCAAAGGCCGTAAGCTTGGTGCTGGTGGTGTTGATGCCCAGGGAGCGGCAGGCGATCTCGTCTTCGCGCAATGCCTCCCAGGCGCGGCCCACCGGCAGGCGGCGCAGACGCATGGTCACGAAATTGGTGAAGAGGGCGAGCACCAGGATAACGTAGTAGAGAAAGATGATGCGGTGGATGGGTTTGAAGTCCAGCCCAAAAAACGCCGCAAAACCGCCTTCGCCTTCAATGAAGGGCAGGCCAAAGAAAGAGGGACGCGGAATGTTGCCGATGCCGGCCGGTCCGCCGGTGAAGTCGGACCAATTTATCAAAACCACACGGACAATTTCGCCGAAGGCGAGCGTCACGATGGCGAGGTAGTCGCCGCGCAGGCGCAACACAGGAAAGCCGAGGATCACGCCCCAAAGTGCCGCGAGGATGCCGGCGATGGGCAAGGTAACGAAGAAGGCCCAGGGAACGATGCCGTCGCCGAACCAGGCGGGCAGGTATATCGTCGCCAGCAGCGCATAGGCATAGGCGCCGACGGCATAGAAGGCGACATAACCCAGGTCGAGCAGTCCGGCTAATCCCACGACGATATTCAGCCCCCAGCCCAGCATGATGTAGGTGAGGATGAGTATGGCCAGATCGACGACCCGCCGGTCAACGCCGGGAATGAAAGGAAGGGCTATCGCCAAAATCAGGACGACGGGCACGAGGTATTTGCCAAAACTGATGGCCGGCAAGAAAGATGCCGAAGCTGCCTTCGATGGTCTGGCCTGCGGTTTGTTCCACACCAGCAAGTGGTATGCGAGACGGCCTGCGGCGGCGATGGCGGCAAACACTGCGACTAGGCCCCAGCGCTGCTCCAGCGCCAGGCTGCCGGAGATGGCAAATGTCTTGAGGCCGAGAATGGGGCCAAGGATAACGAAGGCGAGGATCGCGGTGAACAGAACGTCTTTGGCGATGGCGGCGATATGGAGTGGCCGGGCCTCAGTCGTGACATCATTGGATTTCGGGGCAGAGGCCATGACGCGTTAGACCTTCTCAATTTCGGGTTTGCCGAGAATACCCTGAGGCAGAAAGATTAAAACAGCCGCCAGCATGGCGAAGGCCGCCACGTCCTTGTACTCGATGGTGAAATAGGCCGACCAGAAGACCTCGATCAAACCGATGATCAAGCCGCCGATCATGGCGCCGGGGATGGAGCCGATGCCGCCGAGAACTGCCGCCGTAAATGCCTTGATGCCGGCGAGGAAGCCCACGTAGAAGTCGGTGACGCCGTAATAGAGAAAGAACATCAGCCCGGCGACGGCGGCAAGTGCTGCTCCCATGATGAAGGTGATGGAGATCGTCCGGTTGATGTCGATGCCGAGCAGTGAGGCCATCTTCATGTCTTGCTCGCAGGAACGCTGGGCCCGGCCAAGGGATGTGCGGGTGATGATGGCAGTGAACAGGGCCATCAGAATGAGGGTCGTGATGATGATGAAAATCTGCATGTTCGAAAGGCGGACAACAAATTCACCTTGGTCAGCCGCGCGGCTCATGATTTCGTAGCCGCCGGTGACGATGGGCTGGAGAGGTTTCGGTCGGCCATCCTGGGCGATGCGGACAAATTCCTGGAGCACAATTGACATGCCGATCGCTGAGATCAGGGGTGCAAGGCGGAAAGAACCGCGCAAGGGCCGGTAGGCGACGCGCTCGATGGTCCAGTTATAGGCCGACGCAATGATCATGGCGATGAAGACAACCAGAACCAGGGCCAGAATAATGGGGAAAAAGCCGCTGCCGCCGGTGACCCCTAAGGCCACGATGGCAATGAGCGACACAAAACCGCCAACCATGAAAACATCGCCATGGGCAAAGTTAATCATGCCGATAATCCCGTAAACCATCGTGTAGCCGATGGCGATAAGACCGTAAATTGAACCGAGTGTGACGCCGTTAATGAGCTGCTGGAGAAAATACTCCATTGGCCCCCCTATATGTTGCCTACCTATGTTCGCAGCGCATGCGGTGGCTGCGTTTTCAGAGTCGCTCTTAGAGTTTTCCAAATTGCATTACAAGAGTGAATTGCAATTTGAAATTCTGTTTAATTTCATATGCTTCCAGCGGTGCAACCGTGCGTAACAATTCGACAGGTTAAAAAATTTGGCGAATAATTGCACAAAAAATGTGCAAAATTAATGACTTGGAACCGTACGCTGAAACACCATATCGTCTCAAGTTAAGGCTACTCCCCCTTCAATATAAATTCAACCTTGACGCTATATCAGATTGATATATATGCGGTGGCCTATATCGATTTGCCATATATCGGATTGTCATAATATGAACGTGCGAACGCTGTGTCTTGGAATTTTATCGCTGCAGGAGGCTTCGGGTTACGAGATCAAGAAGGACGTTGAAGACGGCCTCTTCAGCCATTTTATCGATGCCAGCTTCGGCTCCATCTATCCCGCCCTCACCCAGCTGGCGGCGGAAGGCTATGTCACTGTCCGCGAGGAAGAGCAGACCGGAAAGCCCGACAAGAAAGTTTATGCCATCACCGACTCAGGGCGGAATGCCCTGGCGCGGGCCATTTCGGTTTCGCCTGCCAAGGACAAGTACAAATCCGAGTTCCTTTTTCAGATGCTGCTGCAGGATTACCTGTCGCCTGAAATGATGCTGGTGGCCATCCAGAAGCAGTTGGATGATCTGAACGAAGATCTGGGGCGCATTGCCGAATGCAGCCACGAGGCCCCCATCGGTCATGGCTCGCATTTTGTGGCCGATTACGGAAACGCCGTGCTGACAGCTGGTGTCAAATGTCTGGAATATAAAAAGACGGAACTCTTGCGGCAGATGGCTGCACGGACCGCTGAGTAATTTGGAGAAGATGCACTATGCGTAAATCTTATATTTGGGCCACCGCAATCACAGTCGGGTTGGGGCTGTGGATGGCTTCACCCTACATTTTGGGTGCATCTTCATCGGAAGAGGGCGTAGCCGTTGAAATCGCTGCGCCGGAAAAACTGTTCAAGGTGCGGGTGAAAACCTTCACCGCGATTTCGCGCGTCGCCGTTGTCACCGCGAATGGCGTGACTGCCGCTTCAAAGCGCGTTGATGCACGTGCCCGCACAAATGGCACCATAATGGAAACCCTGTTTACGCAAGGCCAAAGCGTGAAGGCGGGCGACATTCTCTGCAAGCTCGATATGGCAAGCCGCAAGACCGACTTGCTCCAGGCCAAGGCATCGTTGGCCAGCGCCCAGCGCGATTTTGAGGCCACGGAAAAACTGGTCAAAAATTCCTATGCGACTGAGGCGAAACTTTGGTCTGACAAGGCCAGGCTCGATGCGGCCCAGGCCGCAGTGACGAGCATTGTAATTGATGTGGGCTACCTCGAGGTTAAGGCACCCGTTGACGGCGTGTTGATTGAGAAGCCGGCGGAGGCGGGAAGTCTTTTGGCGGTTGGCGGCCTTTGCGCCACCATCAGCAAGCTTGATCCCTTGCTAGTCGCAGTGCAGATCAGCGAGACTTATGTTCCCTACGTTGTTGAAGGCATGACGGCCAAGGCCAAGCTCGCAACGGGAGAGGAAGTAAACGGCAAGGTGAGCTTCATTTCAAAGACCGCCGATCTTGCAACGCGCACCTTCAAGGTTGAACTTGAAGTTGCTAATCCCGGCGAGCGCATGCGTGAAGGTGTATCCACGGAACTGTCCGTGGGTCTGCCGCCGCAGCTTGCCCAAAAATTGCCAGGTTCGATTCTGATTCTCAACGATGCTGGCAAATTCGGCGTGCGAGTTCTCAATGCCGACAACACCACGCAGTTCAAGCCTGTGGATGTCATCGCCCAGGACATTGATGGCATGTGGGTCACGGGCCTCGACAATTCAGTGAACATTGTTGTGCTCGGGCAAGACTATGTGCGCGACGGTGAAAAGATTGAACCGGTTGTTGAAACTGCCGAGGTGGCACAATGAGTTGGCTCGATAAAATCCTGCGAAGGCCAAGGGCGGTTCTTTCCGCCATGTTTGTGCTGGTCATCGCTGGCCTGATCGCCTACATGACCATCCCAAAGGAAAGCAATCCGGATATCACTATTCCGGTTTTTTATATTTCCACCTCGCTATCTGGCATTTCACCGCAGGACGCTGAGCGTCTGCTGATCAAACCCATCGAAGTGAAGTTGCGTGGCCTTGAGGGCCTGAAGCAAATCAACTCGATTGCCAGCGAAGGTCATGCCGGTATCATTGTCGAGTTTGAATCAGAAGTCGATACCGACAAAGCCGGACGCGATGTGCGCGAAAAGGTTGACCAGGCAGCGCCCGAATTGCCGGCCGATGCTAACACGCCGACGATTTCAGATATCAATTTCAGCCTTCAGCCCACTATTCTTGTCGCGGTTTCTGGTGATGTGCCCGAACGCACCCTGGATGCCAAGGCCAAGGAACTGCAGGATGCCATTGAGCGCATTCCCAGTGTTCTTTCGGCCGAACTCACAGGCCAGCGCGACGAGGTTCTTGAAATCATCGTCAACAAGCAGAAGCTTGAATCCTATGGCCTCGCACCGGCGGACATCTACAATATCGTTTCGCGCAACAACCTGCTGGTTGCCGCCGGTTCTTCCGAAAGTGTCAATGGCCGTTTCAGTGTGAAGCTTCCGGGTCTAGTGCAATCGGCCACGGATCTCCTGAATCTTCCGATCAAGACTTTTGAAGGCACGGTTGTTGTCCTCCAGGACGTGGCCGAAGTCCGCCGCACCTTCCAGGATCGCACCCGCTTTGCCCTTTATAACGGCAGGCCCGCCATCACCATTGAAGTGGTGAAGCGCCAGGGCACCAACATCATTGAAAACAATGAGGAAGTTAAGAAGGTCGCCGAGACGCTGCTCAAATCCTGGCCCAGCGCCATGCACATTGACTATGCGCTCGACCAGTCCAACACCATCAAGGAC
Organism: uncultured Aestuariivirga sp.; assembly: GCA_964530965.1. GTDB lineage: Bacteria > Pseudomonadota > Alphaproteobacteria > Rhizobiales > Aestuariivirgaceae > Aestuariivirga. Next base: position 5,946 of record CAZHCO010000347.1, read on the forward strand.
GTGCTCCAGTCGCTCGAAGACGGCGTAATCCTTGCAATTATTTTGGTGATGGTCCTCGTCGTGGCCTCGCTTGGTCTGCGCTCCGGAATTCTGGTAGGCATTTCCATTCCAACCTCATTCCTCATCGGCTTCCTGGTGATCGCCATGATGGGTTACACCGTCAACATCATGATCATGTTCGGCTTGATCCTGTCGGTGGGTATTCTCGTCGACGGGTCCATTGTGCTTGCCGAATATGCCGACCGCAAGATGGCGGAGGGCGTTGTGCCCAAGGAAGCCTATATCGCTGCCGCCAAGCGCATGTTCTGGCCCATCGTTTCATCCATGGCCACGACGATCGCGGCCTTCCTGCCGCTGCTCTTCTGGCCCGGCATTGCCGGTGAGTTCATGAGCTATCTGCCCGTCACCGTGATTACCGTTCTTGCGGCCTCGCTGGTGACAGCCATGGTGTTCGTGCCAGCCGTTGGTTTCTTCATCGGCAAGACCGACAAGGAAACCATGGAGCAGTTTGGCCATTTCGCCGACGACGAACACGCCGATTTCCGCAAAATGAAAGGCCTGACCGGCCTCTATCTCCGTTTCATCGAGCGCATCATCCGCCATCCGCTTTTGGTGGGCGCTGCCGTATTCGGCCTGATGGGCGGCATCGTCACAACCTTTGCCATGTTTCCGACAGGTGTTGAGTTCTTTGTCGATACGGAACCGGAACAGGTGAACGTCTATGTCCGCGCTCGTGGCAACCTGGGCAACCCTGAGCAACTGGCGCTTACCCGCCAGGTTGAAAACCTCATCGTGAAAGTGGAAGGCATCAAGACCTATGCCACCTACGCCGGAACCAAATCCGGCGGCGGCGGCATTTTTGGCGACCAGGACGTACCAGCTGACGTGGTTGGCCAGATACAGCTTGAATTGCATCCCGTTGGCCACAGGAAGCCGTGGAAAGAACTGCAGACGGATCTGGAAGCAGCCGTTGTCGGTGTGCCGGGTTCCTTTGTTGAAATTCGTGCCCTTGAAGGCGGTCCACCCTCCGGCAAGGACATTCGGCTGCAGATCACAGCCGTTGACCGGGATGCGGCCTTTGCCGCCGCCCACAAGATCGAAGACCACATGATCAACGGCATGGAAGGAATCCGCGACATTGATGATGACTTGCCTTTGCCCGGCTATGAGTGGAGCCTGACAGTGGACCGCGAAGAAGCGGGTCGCTTTGGCGCTGACATTCTTTCAGCTGGTACGCTGGTTCAACTTGCCACGACCGGTGCAAAGGTTGGTTCCTATCGCCCCGATGACAGCAAGGATGAAATCGATATCCGCGTGCGCCTGCCGGAATCCGAACGCTCGATCACGGCCGTACAGGATATGAAGCTGACAACGCCGAACGGCCTAGTGCCGATGTCGAACTTCGTGAAGCAATCGGTGAAGCCGCTGGTGAACGTACTTTATCGCTTCGATGGCGTTCCATCCATCTTCGTGAAGGCCAATGCCGCCCCGGGCTTCCTGGGCAACGACAAGGTTCAGGAGCTTGAACAGTGGATTGGCAAGCAGACCTGGCCGCAGGGCGTTGTGTTCAAATTCCGTGGCGCCGATGAAGACCAGCAGAAATCATCCGAGTTCCTGATGAAGGCGCTGGCCGCCTCGGTGTTCATGATGTTCATGATCCTGATCGTGCAGTACAACAGCTTCTATCACGTGATGATCACGCTCTCGACGGTGATCATGTCAACCGTTGGCGTGTTGCTGGGCATGTTGGTTACAGGGCAGTATTTCTCGGTGATCATGACAGGCACCGGCATCATGGCGCTGGGAGGCGTGGTGGTCAGTCACTCCATTGTGCTGATTGATACGTTCCACAGGCTCAGGGACGCGGGCCAGAATGGCGTTGAAGCGGCAATCCGCACCTGCTCGCAGCGCATGCGGCCCGTGTTGCTGACGTCCATCACCGCCATGCTCGGCCTGTTGCCGATGGTGTTCGAATTGAACGTCAACTTCTTCACGCGGCACATCGCAATCGGTTCAATGACCAGCGCCTGGTGGGTGCATCTTTCAACCGCAATGGTGTTCGGCCTGTTACTCGCAACAGTTCTGACGCTCATCATGACGCCGGTTCTCCTGGCGGCCCCAACCGTATTCCGCGAAGCCCGCACCGCAAGGCGCGAGCGCAAGGTAATCTCCAAGATGGTCAAGGCAGCGAGCGAGGGCAAACCCGGCAACGACAACGAGCAGGTAGCGGCAGCCATGAAACAGGCAGCGGAGTAAGGAAGGCCCGACTCCCCCATGCCGTCATTCCGGCGAAAGCCGGAATCCCATTGACGTCCGCAGGATTCCGGCTTTCGCCGGAATGACGAACAAGTTAAGTGAGGCTATTCAGCGCCTTCACAAGTCGACCCAGTGCCTTCTCCAATTCCGCTTCACTCGCCGCAAATGACAGCCTGATCGATGTTGCAGCCCCAAAGGCAGTTCCCGGCACGGTGGCAACGCCGTGGCTTTCCAGCAGCCAGTCACAGAGTGCTTCCGGCGTATCCAGCACCTGGTTTCCTGACTTCTTGCCGAGCAGGGCGGAGACATCGGGCAGGGCGTAAAATGTAGCTGGAATGGGCCCGATTTTCACACCTTTGATTTGCTTCAACGCAGTCATCACCATGTCGCGCCGGTTCTTGTAGCGCAGCCGCATGGCTTCAACGGCATCGCGGGGACCCTTGAGCGCTTCGATTGCCGCACGCTGCACAAATTGATTTGCCCCCGTAGTGACGGTGCTTTGAATTCGCGCCATGGCCTTGGAAATGGGTTCAACAGCAGCGGTATAGCCCAGCCGCCAACCCGTCATGGCAAAGCTCTTGGAGAAACCATTCACCGTTATCGTGCGCTCACGCACGCCGGGAAGCGTGCCAATTGATGTCATGGCCCCTTCAAAAATGATGTACTCATAAATCTCATCCGAAAGCACCATCATCTGCTGATGGGCGCGAACAATCGCGGCGATCTCTTCAAGTTCAGCTGCCGACCATACGGCACCACTCGGATTACACGGTGAATTGAGAATGAGCAGTTTGGTGCGTGGTGTCACCGCCGCAGCAATGCGCGATGCCGGAACCTTGTACCCTTCACCGATGTCGGAATGCAGAACAATGGGAGTTCCGCCGGCGAAGCGCACAGTGGTTTCATAGGACACCCAGAAAGGCGCCAGCATGATGACTTCGTCGCCGACATCAATGATGGACAAAACCGCATT
>CAZHCO010000348.1:0-1919 GCA_964530965.1 uncultured Aestuariivirga sp.
GAACAAAAAGAACGCGCCGGACGACTACGCTCATTTTCTCGAGGGCAATGCCACGGAACTCGACGCGCTTTACTCCGACGTGCTCATCAGCGTGACGAGTTTTTTTCGCAACCCGGAAGCGTTCGACGTGCTTAACCCGGATTTCTCACCAAGGGGTGAGCCCAGGTTGAAAATATCGATGGTGAACATTAGAACGGCAACGCCTCAGATTAACCGCTTCGGTACGGACGCCGAACGGGGTCAATCGAGTGAATGGGAAGCGGTTATTGTTGAGAAATTGCGGGTGCTGTGGAGAAGGTGTGATCTCAGGCAAGACTTAAGGCAAGACTACCCCTTCACGCCGTTTCAGGGCGCGGGCAGGCGGGGAGTGACGGGCTCAATCGTGACGACTAGCAGGTCAATGGGATTTGCCTCAATCGGTCAAGCACGGCCTGGAAGAGACGCGCATAGGGATATGCCTCGGAGAAGGCGATCCAGATCTTGCGCACACTGAGTCGAACCTGGGCCCCGATCTTGAAGAGTTTCAGGCGGATCGTGCCGCATTGCGCTTGCGCGAGCTCGGTTCCTGAAAGCCCCAGCGCTCGCAGGGTCTCGATGAGCACATAGGCGAAGGAGGAGAAATACAGCCGCAATTGATTCGAGTCTAGCGCGTGGGTGCTCGTGCGATCGGCGAAGAGCTGGAGTTGCTGTTCCTTGATCCGGTTTTCCATCTCCCCACGGGCACAATACAGATCTTCGTACAAGGCTCGCGCCTCCCAGTCCTCCGGAGCGAGCGAGGTGACGATGAAACGGGGATTCTCCCCCTTGGCCAGATATTCGGCCTTGCCCACCACGCGCCGCTCACAGGTCCAACTCTCGCGAGTCTGATAACGAAAGTCCTTGAACCACCGCGCCGCTTCCCCGCTGGCCTCATAGGCCCCCCGGGCCTTTGCCAGCTCACCGGCAATGATCTCGGTGAGACGGCTGTTCTTGGCCAACCCCAGCACGTATTCGACCCCATGGGTCTCGCACCAACTCATGATCGCCTCGCGGCAGAAACCGCTATCCCCCCGCAGGACGATCCGCACCTCGGGCCAGGCCGCCCGCACCTGCGCTACGATCCGGGAAAGCTCCTCGACGCACCCGGTGGCAGGTTCCTCATCCGCCTCCCGCAAACGCGCGCAGAGCAACCGATCACCGCAAAAGAAATACAACGGCAGATAGCAATAGTGGCCGTAATACCCGTGAAAGAAACGCCCTTCCTGATCCCCGTGTAGGGGATCATCGGTCGCGTCCACATCGATCACGATCTCCTTCGGGGGGACCGCATGGGACTCGACGAAGACCTCCACCAACAACGTATCCATCGCCTCCGTCTGGGCGACTATCTTCTTGTAACGGTCCTCCTTCCCCGCTTCCTTCGGCGTCAGCTCCAGCCGGTTGAGCGTGCTCTTCCCCGCCAGCGCCTTGCCCCGGTCCTCCGTCCGCCGCCTCCCCGCACCGCTCGGGTCTTCCTTGTCCGCTAAAAGCCCCAGCAAGGCGTCGTAGCGTAGGGTATCGTGATCGTTGAGGTCTTCGTACCCGAGCGCTATCCCGTACACCCGCTGTTTGACGAGCGATCCCACCGAGTGCTCGATCAACTCCGGATCCCGATGATCGACGAAGCACCCCGCCAAGCGCTTCAGAATGTGGGTCCGCTCTTCCACTTCGCGCAAAAGAACACAACCCCCATCCGAACTGATCCGCCCCCCATCGAACCGCCCCACCACCCCCCGCCCTCCAAGACCGTGAAAGTTTATCCGCTCTGCGCTACACTCTGTGTTCATAAGGCCGTCCTCGTATGTCTGCATAACCTGTTGATCCAGAACATATTATGCCACGAGGTACGGCCTTCTTCCATACCACCGGTGAGAAATCCGGGCTAGCGCGCACAGTCGCGT
>CAZHCO010000349.1:0-12909 GCA_964530965.1 uncultured Aestuariivirga sp.
ATCAACGCGCGGGCGGCGGAGGAGTATCCCGACCTGCCCCTGAACGAGGCGATCCGCCGCGTCACCGAAAAGACCGCCAATCAGTTCCATCAAGATGTGAAGGCGCTGGGCTGCCTTGAACCCTCAGCCCAACCCCGCGCCACGGAATTCATCGACCAGATGATAGATATGATCCGCATACTGATCAGCAAAGGCCATGCCTATGAAGCTGGCGGTGAAGTGCTGTTCAACGTGGCGTCCATGAAAGATTACGGCGCATTATCCAATCGCAAGCTTGAGGACCAGCAGGCAGGTGCCCGCGTAGCCGTCGAAGCCCACAAGAAAAATCCCGGCGACTTCGTACTGTGGAAACTCTCAAGTGCCGAGGAACCGGGCTGGGAAAGCCCCTGGGGGCGTGGCCGTCCCGGCTGGCACATCGAATGCTCCGCCATGAGCAAAAGCTATCTGGGTGAAGTCTTCGACATCCACGGCGGCGGCCTGGATTTGATCTTCCCCCACCACGAAAACGAAATCGCCCAATCCCGCTGCGCCCATGGCACGGACGTGATGGCGAACGTCTGGATGCACAACGGCTTTCTCCAGGTCGAAGGCAAGAAGATGTCAAAGAGCGAAGGAAATTTTGTGACAATCAATGAGTTGCTAGAGACTCGGAAATTTGGCTCAAACATGTGGCATGGCCGGGTTTTACGACTTGCGATGTTGATGACTCACTATCGTCAACCGATCGATTGGACTGTAGATCGACTTGTCGAGGCACGTTCAACGCTGAGGGATTGGATCGATGCCGTCATCGGTGTCGAAGGTGATGGAACACTTCCTGACGACATTGCGATTGCACTATCTGATGATCTAAATATTGCGGAAGTACTAAGCATGCTGCATTCGTTACATGGTAAGGCCAAGTCAAGACTACATGTGGAGTCTGCAAAAAAACTTAGTGCAGCAATGAAGTTTCTTGGTATTTGGGGTGGAGAGCCAACGCTTGAAATATACTCGTACGGGTATGAAGTCAGAACTGGACCATCAAGTGCAGATGTTGACCCACTCATAATGGCCCGCCTCGCCGCCCGTGCTGCAAAGGACTGGAAAGAGTCCGACCGTATCAGGCATGAACTCGCGGCAATGGGTGTTTCGATCAAAGACAACAAGGACGGCACGACGAGCTGGGAGGTCAAGCGATGAGCGCGACGTTCTACGTCACTCCTCTCCCTTCAGGGAGAGGTGGCAACGCCGCAGGCGTTGACGGAGAGGGTTTGCCGCGTGGCCCGCACCCCTTCCGTCACCGCTTCGCAGTGACACCTTCCCCTCAAGGGGAAGGAGAAACTTTGGTGGACCAATGACCCGCGAACATATCTCACTCTTCGATACTACGCTCCGCGACGGGCAGCAGACGCCCGGCGTTGATTTTTCGCTGGATGACAAGCTGGTTGTGATGGAAATGCTGGATAGTCTTGGTGTCGATTACATCGAAGGCGGCTATCCCGGCGCGAACCCGACCGATACGGCGCTCTTCAGCGAGGACCGCAAGACCAAGGCCAAGTTTACCGCCTTCGGCATGGTGAAACGGGCGGGGCGTTCCGTATCAAATGATTCCGGTTTGCAGGACCTGATCCGCGCAAAATCCTCAGCCATCTGTTATGTGGCGAAGTCCTGGGACTACCATGTGCGCGTGGCCCTGGGCTGCACCAATGAAGAAAACCTCGACTCCATCCGCCAATCGGTTGAGGCCGCAACCTTTGCCGGCAAGGAAGTACTCGTTGACTGCGAACATTTCTTCGATGGCTACAAGGCTAACCCGGAATACGCGCTCGCCTGCGCCAAGGCCGCGCACGACTCCGGCGCGCGCTGGGTGGTGCTGTGCGATACCAATGGCGGCACCATGCCCGCCGAGATTTCCGAAATCGTCCGCACCGTGGCAAAAACCGTTCCCGGAACTCACCTCGGTATCCACGCCCATAATGATACGGATCAGGCCGTGGCCAATTCGCTAGCGGCGATTGATGCAGGCTGCCGCCATGTGCAGGGAACCCTTAACGGCATTGGCGAACGCTGTGGCAATGCCAATCTCGTGTCAATCATCGCAACCCTAGGCTTGAAAAAATCCTACCGAGATCGCTTTACGATCAGCGTTGACGAAGAGCGCTTGCAAAATTTAACTCACGTGGCGCGCTCATTCGACGAACTGCTGAATCGCGCTCCCAATGCGCAAGCGCCTTACGTCGGCAAGAGTGCTTTTGCCACCAAGGCGGGCATTCATGCCTCGGCCATCGTCAAGGAACCTGAAACCTATGAACATGTGAAGCCGGAAACCGTGGGCAACCGCAGGCGCATGCTGGTCTCCGATCAAGCTGGAAAATCCAATCTTCTTGTCGAACTGCATCGCATTGGCATGATGGTGTCGAAGGACGACAAGCGCCTTGATGTCTTACTGCGCGAAGTGAAGGAGCGTGAGGCCGTGGGTTATGCCTATGACGCGGCAGACGCCTCCTTCGAGCTCCTGGCAAGGCGCACCCTTGGCAGCGTGCCCCATTATTTTGATGTGCTTTCCTTCCGCGTGATTGTGGAACAGCGCGACAAGGAAATGATTTCCGAGGCCGTCGTGAAGGTGAAGATCGACGGCGAGACCTTCATCAATGCGGGCGAGGGCAATGGCCCGGTGAATGCGCTGGATGTGGCGCTGCGCAAGGACCTCGGCAAATTCCAGCCTTACATCAATGACCTCGAACTTGCCGACTACAAGGTGCGTATCCTCAATGGCGGAACGGGAGCCACAACCCGCGTGCTGATTGAGAGCAGGGACTCCCATGGCGACCGCTGGTTCACCGTCGGCGTCTCACCCAATATTGTCGAGGCGTCCTTTCAGGCCTTGTCAGATTCCATCATCTATAAACTGCTGCGCGATGGTGTGACCGGCGACAGTTGACATGCGGGACGCTCATGTGACCCATGCCCGTTCTCTGATTGTCGTGCAGGGTGCGCACAGCTAAACCCCCGAGGCATGGCAGCCGTCGAACAAATGTCAAAACCCGGATTAACCGCAGGCGAAAAAGGCGTTCTTTACGCTGTCTTGGCCCACCTCACCTGGGGGGCTATGGCGGTTTATTTCGGCTACATGCGCCATGTCAGCCCGCTGGAAATCGCCGTGCACCGTGGTCTCTGGTCCATTCCCTGCGCGGCGGTGATCATCTGGTGGCTTGGTCAGTACAAGGATGTTTGGCAGGCCGTCGCCTCAAAGCGCAATCTGGCGATTCTCGCGCTCACCAGCGCCATCATCGTTTTTAACTGGGGCTTCTATGTCTGGTCCATCGAAGTAGGCCGCACCCTGGAATCAAGTCTCGGTTACTACATCAACCCGCTGATGAATGTGGTGATGGGCTATCTGTTTCTTGGCGAACGCTTTAACCGCCTGCAGATGGTGGCGCTTGTGCTGGCGGTGATCGCGGTGCTCATCCAAACCTTTGCCGCAGGCGTGTTTCCCTGGCTCGGTCTGATGCTCGCTTCAACGTTCTGCCTCTATGGTTTCCTGCGCAAGACCATTGCTGTGGGCCCAACCCAGGGCTTCTTCATCGAAGTCTGCATCATCGCCATTCCGCTTTTGCTCATGCAATTCTGGCTCATAGACAGGGGCGAAGCCCATTTCGGCGGCACGACGGCGGATACCTTGCTGCTGATGGGCTGCGGCGTGATGACGACTTCGGCGCTGGTGTTTTTCGCGCTGTCAATAAAGCTGCTGCGCTATTCAACCGCCGGACTGCTGCAATATATCTCGCCGACCCTGGTGTTCCTCACCGCCGTATTTATCTTCGGCGAGCCCATGGACAAGTGGAAGCTCCTGTCCTTTGTCATCCTGTGGATCGGCCTTGCGATCTATTCCTACTCCGCCCTTCGCGATGAAAAAAACCGCAGGCGGGAGGCGGAGGCACTGGTTTAGCCTCTACTCGCCATGGTCGGGCTTGACGTACTGCTTTCCGGTTAAGCTTGGAACTTAACAGTCGCGCTCCATGTCCCCTCCTGCGAAGCGGGAGAGGAGGGGGACCCATTGCAAAGCAATGGGGGAGGTGAGGGCACTTTACCAGCAAAGCGCCCTCATCTATCCCATCCTGCTTCGCAGGACGGGCCCCTTTCTTCTCCCGCTTCGCAGGAGAAGACGTTTGCGGCGCGTTTCGATTGGGAGCCTTCTTGGTACTCTAAAAGCAGTGGGCTTGACCGACCATTGAGAGAAGAAAATTTCGCGGCGAAAAGCCGGGCAGGGTGAAAAGTGGGAAGCCCTAAAGAACCTCGCGAATAAGCTCCAACGGAACTTTTTCATGACTGTTGGCCAGGCGGTATTCAAAGGCGGGCACTACATCAGCCGCAGTCTTCACTACATCCATCTTGAACTCCATGCCCTCGCGGATGAATCGCTCCGCCCGCATGTGTTTTAGAAGCGTGAGATAAGGCTCCCAGTAATTCTCTATGTTGCAAAGGATAATTGGCTTGGCGTGCTGGTCGAGCTGCGCCCAGGTGGAAATCTCGGTGAGTTCCTCCAGCGTGCCGATGCCACCGGGCAACGCCACAAATCCGGTCGAGTGCTCGAACATCGTCATCTTGCGCTCGTGCATGCTCTTGGTGACGATGAGCTCATTCACTCCCGTGAGCATACGTTCCTTGGTGCCCAGGAATTCCGGGATGATTCCGGTGACATGGCCGCCAGCATCCAGCACGGTTTTGGCCACCTCTCCCATGAGGCCCAGACTGCCGCCGCCATAGACCAGGCCAATTCCGGCTTCCACCATGGCGCTCCCAAGGCTTTTCGCCGCCGCCATATAAACGGGGTTCTTGCCGGGGCCGGAGCCGCAGTAAACACAGAGATTTCGGGCTGGTTTTCTCAAAAGTCTTCGCCTCATTTTGGTGGATGCAGCAATTCTTTGCTGATTCGCCACATTGGCCTTATTAATGTGGACGACTCCTATTATCTAATAGCCTATTCGCCGCAGCTGGAGCTATGATCTTACATTCATGATTACGGACGATTTTCGATGAAAATTAACCCCCTCGTAGTTTTTACCGGCCTCACCCTCGCCACATTTGCTGCCCTCGTCTACGTCGAGCGGAACAAGGCGCCAGTTGAAGAACTGGCGACCACGGCCAAGGTCGAACCCCTTGTCGTGCCGGCACCGCCCAAGCCTGCCGAGCCCGCAAAGGTTGAGCCGGCACCCGTGGCCAAGGTTGAGCCTGCACCTGCGCCCGCGGTCGAGCCGCCCAAAGTGGAAGAGCCCGTGAAGACCGAAGCGGCGCCAGTTGTCGAACCTGCCAAACCTGTTGAAACCGCCAAAATAGTTCCAAGTTTTGATACGGTGCGAGTGGAGCCCACCGGCGAGGCCCTGATTGCGGGCCGGGCGGAGCCTGGCTCTGAAGTCGTGATCAAGTTCAACGGCCAGACCGTAGGCACGGCCATGACCAATGCCGATGGGGCCTTTGTGGTCACGCCCGACAAGCCCTTGCCGTCGGGGCCGGGCGCACTCTCAATTGAATCGAAAAGTAACGAAATTGTCGTTGCCTCGGCAGATTCGGTGGCCGTTGATGTGAAGGCAGGCGCAGTCGATACTCCCCTTGTTGCAGTGTTGAAGCCCGACGAGCCAACCAAGGTCATTCAGGCTCCGGCGGCGCAAAACCCCGCCTTGCCGCCCTCCAAGACCGTCAACCTCGATACGGTTGACTATGATCAAACAGGAAACATTGTGTTCGGCGGCCGTGGCCCGGCGGGCAGCAAAGTGCAGCTCTATGTCGACAACAACGCCTATGGCCTGGCCGATATCAATGATAAGGGAACCTGGACCTTTGCCGGTCTCTCCCCGCTCACCGTCGGCCCCCATGCCCTTCGTGCCGATGAAATTGGCGGCGATGGTACCGTGAAGAGCCGGATAGAAATGCCATTCTACCGCGAGGAGCCAGCCAAGGTTGCCACCGTTCCAGTTGCAGCGGAACCGCCAAAGCCTGTTGAAGTTGCAAAAATAGAAGTTGCTCCTGCCGAAGCGCCAGCCAACGAAGTGGCCGAGGTTGCACCGCCAGAAGCACCTGCCGAGCCAGCTGCGGTTGCAGAGACACCTGTCGTTGAAGAGACTGCCGTTGTGGCGGCTCAGGTGCCCGCAGAGCAATCTGCAGCCCCTGAACTTGCATCAGCGGCTCCTACGCAGGTGATTATCCAGCCCGGCAACAATCTGTGGAAGCTGTCGCGCCAGATATATGGCAAGGGCATTATGTACACGGTGATCTACGAGGCCAACAAGGATCAGATACGCAAGCCCAGCCTGATTTATCCCGGCCAGATTTTCCTGACACCGGATGCCTCAGCAACGACGGGGCAATAAAGGTCGCCGATTCAATGAGCCGTAAACTGCCGACCAGCCCTGCGAACTTCGCCAGCGGCGACGGAGATCAATGGCAGACCCTCAAAAGTCTCTTGCCCTATCTCTGGCCCGAAGGCCGGATGGATCTGAAGGTTCGCGTTGCGCTGGCGATGATCGCCCTGATCGCCTCCAAGATTATCACGGTGCTGACCCCCTATAGTTTCAAATACGCTACCGACGCCTTGACGGCATCTGGAAATCCGGCGGCAATCGCCTTCAGCGTTCCATTCTTTCTGGTTCTGGCCTATGGGGTGGGCCGCATCATGATGGTGGTGCTTGCCCAAATCCGCGACGCCATATTTGCCAAGGTTGGCCAGCGCGCCGTGCGTGAGCTTTCCATCAAAACATTCCGTCACCTCCACGCGCTATCGCTTAAATTTCACCTTGAACGCCGCACCGGTGGCCTGTCGAGAATCATTTCGCGCGGCACCGCAGGCGTTGATACAGTGCTGCGCTTCTCCCTGTTCAATACGTTTCCGACGGCCCTCGAAATTGCGCTCGTGGCGGGCGTCCTGGCATGGTCCTTCGGCTGGATTTATGCCGCGGTCATTTTAGGCACCGTGGTATTTTATCTCTGGTTCACCTATGCGGCCACCGAATGGCGCATCAACATCCGCCGCAACATGAATGAAGCCGACACCGATGCCAACACCAAGGCCATCGACAGCCTCTTGAATTTCGAGACCGTAAAATATTTCGGCAATGAGGAACACGAAGCCGCCCGCTTCGATGTGTCCATGCTGAAATATGAAAAAGCCGCAGTGAAAACCTGGGTGTCGTTGGCGGTTTTGAACGCCGGTCAAACCGTCATCTTTGCCATTGGCCTGACCATTGTCATGGCCATGTCGGCCTTCGCCATCACCAAGGGACAGGCGACAATTGGCGATTTTGTGATGATCAACGCCCTGATGGTGCAGCTCTATATGCCGCTCAACTTCATCGGTTCCTCTTACCGCGAAATCAAGCAGGGGCTGATTGATGTGGAAGGCATGTTCTCCCTGCTTTCGGTGAACGCGGAAATCAAGGACAAGCCTGGCGCAACCCCCCTCAAAACCTCCAAAGGAGAACTTGCCTTCGAGAATGTGAGTTTTGCCTATGATCATGAAAGGCCGATTATTCGGGGGCTGACCTTTACCGTTCCTGCTGGGCACACGGTCGCCATCGTTGGCCCTTCGGGGGCTGGCAAATCCACTATCTCCCGTCTGCTCTATCGCTTCTACGAATTGACCGGTGGGCACATTACCATCGATGGGCAGGACATTGCCGGGGTCACGCAAAAATCCCTGCGCGCGGCCATCGGCATGGTGCCGCAGGATACGGTGCTGTTCAACGACACCATCCGTTACAACATTCGCTATGGCAGGCCGGACGCCACCGACTCTGAAGTGGAAGCGGCGGCGAAAATGGCGCAAATCCACAAGTTCGTGTTGAGCCTGCCCAAGGGCTACGATTCCATGGTGGGCGAACGCGGTCTGAAACTTTCCGGCGGCGAAAAGCAGCGCGTCTCCATCGCCCGCACCATTTTGAAGGGACCGCCAATTCTGGTTCTGGACGAAGCAACCTCGGCCCTTGATAGTTTCACTGAACAGGAAATCCAGGCGGCCCTGCGCAAGGTATCGAAAGGCCGCACCACGCTGGTGATCGCCCATCGCCTGTCCACTGTTGTCGAGGCGGACGAAATCATCGTGCTCGACGGCGGCAAAATCGCCGAGCGCGGAACCCATGACAGGCTTCTGCGCAAGAAGGGTGTCTATGCCGCCATGTGGAACCGCCAGCGCGAGGCCGATCAGGCGCGCAACCTGCTCAAGCGGGCAGAGACCGGTGAACTTTATGAAGGCGAGGAACACCCGCCCGGCTGGCCCACGCCGCTGGCCAGAATTTACACGCCGTGATTGCGATTCCCATTCGACTTTGCAAAGCAGCGAAACCGCGCTAGATGAGCCCCATGTCCGTTATTAACAGCATTACCTCGGCATTCGTGCCCATCCACAAGGAGGGCTATCGCTTCGTTGCCATTTTTGCGGGGCTAACGCTCTTTCTGTTCTGGCTTGAGGTCGAAACTCTAGGCTGGATTGGCGTTGTTGCAACCGCCTGGTGCGCCTATTTTTTCCGCGACCCCGAGCGGGTTACGCCTTTGCGGACGGGCTTGGTGATTTCACCTGCCGATGGCCGCATCAGCTCCATCGAAAAAGTCATTCCACCCCCCGAGCTTGATCTCGAACGCGAACCCACCACCCGCATTTCAGTTTTCATGAATGTGTTTGACGTGCACGTGAACCGTTCGCCGCTGGAAGCCAAGATTGCCAAGATCAATTATATTCCCGGTGTGTTCCTGAACGCCGAGCTTGACAAGGCGAGCGAGGACAATGAGCGCCAGGCTTTTACTCTGGAACTTGCCGATGGCGGCAAGCTTGGCGTTGTCCAAATTGCAGGCCTGATCGCGCGCCGGATCGTGAAGTTTGTGGCCGAGGGCGAGCGCTTGACCGCCGGGCAGAGAATTGGACTGATCCGATTTGGCAGCCGGGTTGATGTCTATTTGCCCAAGGGCGCCGCTGCGTTGGTCGCCATCGGTCAGTGTGTCATTGCCGGCGAAACCGTGCTTGCCGATCTCACCTCGCCTGAGGGCGAGCGAACCTCACGGAAAAGCTGATCGTGGGCGCTGACCTCGACATAGACGTTCCCAAAAAACCTGCCGAGGGCAGGCGCTTCAAGCAGGTCCCGGTACGTTACCTCCTGCCCAATCTCATTACGTTGCTGGCACTGTGCAGCGGCGTGACGGCAATCAGGCTGGGCATCGAAGGCCGCTACGAGCTGGCTGTTGGCGCAGTTATCGTTTCAATCGTCCTCGACGCCCTTGATGGCAGGCTTGCGAGATTTCTCAAAGGCACCTCGCGCTTCGGCGCTGAACTCGATTCACTGGCGGACTTTGTCAACTTTGGTGTGGCTCCCGCAATCCTGATCTATCTCTGGTCCTTGAATGACTTGCGCACCATGGGCTGGGTAGTGGCCCTCATATTGGCGGTCTGTTGCGCGCTAAGGCTGGCCCGTTTCAACGTGGCCCTTGACGATACGGAAAAACCCGCATGGGCCGCGAGTTTTTTCAGTGGCGCCCCGGCGCCAGCGGGCGCTGGGCTTGCGCTTCTGCCGATGTACATTGGCTTTTTGGGCTTCGTTAGCGACGGTCATACCTATTCGGGCCTCATAGCACCATACATCTTGGCCGTAGCCCTGCTGATGGTGAGCCGTGTGCCAACCTATTCGGGAAAGACCATGCGCCCACGGATCAGACGCGACCAGGTCCTTCCAATTTTGGGTGGCGGTGTCTTGGCCATTGTCTGCCTTATTGCATTCCCTTGGGAAACACTCACGCTTATGGCGTTTCTATATCTTGCCTTCATCCCGTTTAGTATTAGGGCCTATCGCCGGTACAAGGCCAAGGATCTGGAACCTAAAAACACTTGACGAGATCAGTCCAGAGATCATCACCATCTTCGATGCCAACTGATAGGCGAAACACGCCGTCCCCCATGTAGTCACGGAAACGCCGCGCAGCCTCCGGCCCGTGTTTGTAGGTCGATTGTTCGATATCATCGGTACCGATCCAGCAGATGAGACTGCGGAGATGGCCGAGCGATACTGCATAGTGAATGATCTCCAATTGCTTCACCATGCGCTTGGCAACTGCCATTCCGTCCTCATGGGTTTGAAAAGTGAGCATGCCGGAAAAATTTTTCATCTGGGTCTTGGCAAGGGCATGTTGTGGATGAGAGGCAAGGCCGGGATAGTACACGCGCTTGATTGCGGGGTGCCCTTCAAGATAATTCGCAACTTTCATCGCCGCTTCCTGATGCGCCTTCATGCGAAGAGGAAGAGTGGCGGCGCCGCGCATGATGAGCCATGCATTGAAAGGCGACAGGATGCCGCCGAAATGGACTGTTGATTCCAGATTGAGGGCGTCGAGATCAGCCTTGCGGCCAAGGACCGTGCCGCCCATGGCATCGCCATGGCCCCCGATATATTTGGTGAGCGAGTGCACCACAAAATCCGCCCCAAGGCTTAGTGGTTTCGTTGCAATGGGGGTCGCATAGGTTGAATCAATAACAACGTCACGCACGCCCTTTTCATGGGCGAGTGCTGCCAGGGTTTTGATATCGCAGATTTGCATGGTTGGATTGGCGGGAGATTCCAGCCACAGCATGCACGTATTGGGCCTGATCCCAGCTGCGACCGCCTTGGCGTCCAATGTATCCACAAATGATGTTTCAATGCCAAAGCGGGGCAGGGTATCGCGCGTGAGTTCGGCAACGCCCACATAATTGGAATCGGGCATGAGCAGGTGATCGCCCTTGCTCAGGCGCCCGGCAATCAGGGCGTGGCTTGCCGCAACACCGGACCCAAAGGCAAGGGCCGATTCAGCCCCCTCAAGTGCAGCCAGCTTGTTCTCAAGCTGGCGCACAGTGGGGCTTGATACCCGGCCATAGACAAATCCGTCATAATCTTTCTCGTCGCGGGCTGAAAAACCCGTGACATCGGTAGGCGCAAAGGTGGCGGACATGACCAGATTTGGCGATGAGGCTCGCGTTGCGGGATCAACGAATTCGCCCCCGTGAACCGCAAGTGTCGATTCACGCAAAGTCCCGCTGTTTTTGCCTGTTTTGGCCATTGTCATCTCTTTCTGTAATTCATGAAATTTTGGTTTATGTTGGCGGCGATTTAACGAATCTGCAACGGGTTGGAGGCGGCACCTATTATGCAGAATTGGGAGGAACAGCGAGAGTTGTTTCCAACGCGGCTGCGACCGGCCCACAGGCCGCCAGCCCGACCGCGCCTTCGCCCTAATCTTTTCGCAAGATTGGCCAGGTATTGCATGGCCAGGCCCGTGGCAGCTCTTCTGGTGGCGGCATTCCTCCTTGCCACAGCAACCACACTCGCGGCCTTGGGCGCGCGCTTCGATTTCACCCGCCCCGCCGAGATTCCAATTGATCCCATAACCAGATCCGCCCAGCAGCGGCTTCAGGCGGAGTTTCCTTCCGTTGCTACACTCATGGTTGTGCGCCTGTCAGCAGACAACACTACTCTGGCGCAAAATGCCGCGCTATTTGCCGCACGGAGGCTGGGAGCGAAGAAAACCAGTATCAGCCATGTATTCACCCCGGGGCTTGGCAAGTTTTATGAACGCTTCGGTTTCCTTTACCTCGATCCTGCGGAAAGTGCTGCCCGGGTTGAACGCGTTAAGCGTTTGAGGCCGTTGTTCCAGGCTATTGCGGCCTCGCCAAACCTTGCCGGACTTTCAACCCTGGTAAATCAAATCGCGCAGGCCGTGCAAAAGGGCCGGTCACCACAGGGACTTGAATCGCTTTTCACGCAGATGGCGGGCACCATCAAGAGGCAGGTGGAAGGCAAGCCCGCCCCCCTGGACTGGCGGCGCGTGGCGGGGCTTAAAGTTGAGGCAAAGAGCAAGGATTGGGTTGTTGTTGTGCACGCGCAGCCTGGCAAGTTGCAGGAAGCCAGGAAGGATATTGAAGCGCTGACCGCGTCCCTGCTGAAATCCCAGCCGGACTTGAAGATAAACAGCGACTTTCCGCCCGAAGCAAAAGAAAAAAACACTGGCAGCTCGGGCCGCCAGATCATCATTAGCCTGTTCCTGTCCGTTCTGTTTTTCCTCCCTCTCGTGCTGATGGCGCTGCGCAATAGTCGCTCAATAGTTCTTTTCATGGTGCCGCCAATCGTTGCACTCCTTGCGGCATTTGCAGCCGCATCCTTTGTGGTACCCGTGCTGGATCAAACCATGGCGACCCTGGTGTTTGCCGTGCTTCTGTCAGTCATGGGATTTTCCATTCCCTTGGTAACAGCACTCGCCAGACCGGTAGCAAATGGCTCTGGGGTATCACTCATCATGATGGCGGCCCATACGATGGGTCCGCTCCTGTTGACGCTCGCTGGCATGACATGGGCCACATGGCTCCTCTGGACCTTCGGGAACCTCGCAAGCATTGCCAGGCTTTCGGTCCTTGTCATATTCGCCACGGGTACCGGCTTGGCTGCGGCCTTGCTGCTGGTTCCGGTCCTCGCTTCGCTCATGACAAAGCCCCAGGACGATCCGCCGGAGGATTTGTATGATCGGGCAACCGCACAAAACATCCGCGCCATTTGGTACAGGCTGCGGCCGCCCATAACGGTTTTTCTAATGGCCGCATCACTCTTCTGTGTGGTGTTTTTTTCATCCCTGCATTTCAGCGCGGCACGCGGTCCGGGCACTGGTGAAGAGGATTTCACCGCGGGCAGGGGGCTGCAATTCATAGTTGAAGGAGAGGCTGCCGCGGCAAAACTTGTGGATGACCTCCAGCAGATACCAGAAGTGGGCACTGTTCGCTGGATGGGAACGTTTCTGCCGCAACAGACGGAACAGAAGCTCAAGATATTGCAAGGCCTGAAGGGCGCGGTGGCTGCGGTTAACGATGGCAGTTCTATAGGCCCCTATGATCTGATCGAAAATACCCGAGAGCTGGAGGCGGCTTTG
>CAZHCO010000350.1:0-18318 GCA_964530965.1 uncultured Aestuariivirga sp.
CGTGCTTTGATTCAGTCACCGGCCGGATGGCTGGGGGAGCAGAGAAGAAGGGGACGACAGCATGCACGACGACAGCACCCGTGCACTGCAAATCCGCCGTCAGAAAAGCGCGACATCCGCGGCTCTTCTGACGGCGGTTCTATTTCTAACCCAGTTTGCCTGGACCGATGCGCTTGGCGCACCAAAACCATTGGAAGAAAGCGCCCTGATAATTGCCGCGCCAAATTTCCAGAACCAGGTTGCCCATGATATTGCCATTGAGCTGGTAAAGCCCGGCAACGAGGGACTGGAACTCAGCGCCCGACTCTCCGATTCCGGTGGGCTAATTGAGCGCGATATCGCCTGGACCTTGCGCGATGCCCAAGGGGCCGTGGTCTACGACAAGAGCATCGAACTTGCCACTATCGCCGTACCTCCTGGAGACTATTCAGTTCAGGCGCTCTACGGCGCCGCCAGCTTTTCACAAACACTGACCCTGCTTGAAGCCAATCGCCTGATTGTCAGTTTTGTACTTGATGTGGGCGGCCTCCGAGTATTGCCCCGCGTGAAAGGATTAGGGCTTGCTCCCGCACAAGCCCAATCACTCGTTTATGCCCTTTCGGGCCCCAACAAGGGCAAGCTCATCACGACGTCGAAAATGCCAGGCGAAATCCTGCGCGTGAAAGCCGGTGACTATCGCATCGAAAGCCGTTTCGCCGCGGGCAATGCCGTGGCAGTAGCCGACGTACGTGTGAAACCCGGCGTCATGAGCGCCCTTGAAATAGACCACGCCGCAGGCCTGGCGCGGCTTTCCTACGTGGGTGCTCCAGACACCAAAGTGTTATGGCTGGTGACCAACGAGGAGGGCGAGGCGCTTCCCGCCATCGACGGGCTGTCGGCAAGCATTGTGCTGAAACCCGGCAGCTACGTTGCAAAGGCCCAGATTGGCAATGAACTCCTGACGGCAAGTTTCGACATCACCGCCGGCCAGCAACGCGACATCCTGCTCGGAAATTAGGCCCTTCCATAGTTTTGCAAGCTGCGGCTGGCCTCTCCTATCCCCACGACCTGCGTCAAACTCACTTCATGCAGCGCGCCGCCCCCGACCACTCCATCAGTTTCGAGTAACTTTATCATTGCATGAAGCCCGGAGAATTGCTCAATGGCAACGCACCACCGACCATGCGCCACGCCTGGAAAATGGCCACGCCGAAAAGCTTTGCCGCCCAACTGCAATGAGGATCAATCTTGAGCAAAACCATGAAGGCCGCCGTGCTCCGCAAGATCGGCGCAGGGCTTGCAATTGAAACTGTAGGACGGCCTGAACCTGGCTCCGGCGAAGTGCTCATCAAGGTCAAAGCCTGCGGCGTATGCCACAGTGACTTGCACGCCGTTGAAGGAGACTGGACTCCGCACCCCACGCTCCCGCTCATTCCCGGCCATGAAGTCACGGGCCATGTTGAAGCCCTGGGCGAAGGCGTGGCGGATTTCAAGAAAGGTGATCGCATCGGCGTGCCATGGATGTTCTGGTCCTGTGGAACTTGCGAATTTTGCTTGCAGGGTATGGAAACCATTTGCCCGCGCACCGAAGCCACCGGCTACAGCAAGCCCGGCGGCTACGCCGAATACATGGTAGCCCCCGCCGCCTTCTGCGGACGTTTGCCGGATCATGTGGACATGAATGCAATGGCTCCCATTCTTTGCGCCGGCGTCACCACCTATCGCGGCATCAAACGAACCGGTGCAAGGCCCGGCCAATGGCTGGCCGTGATCGGCATAGGCGGGTTGGGCCACATTGCGGTTCAATACGCAAAGGCAATGGGCCTGCGTGTTGCCGCAGTAGATGTCTCAACCGAGAAATTGAATCACGCCAAACGTTTGGGCGCTGAACTTATGATCGATGCCCGTGAAGGCGACCCCGGAGCTGCCCTCAAGGAAAAAACCGGTGGCGGAGCCCACGGTGCAATTGTCACCGCCATATCGGCAAAAGCCTTCGAACAATCCGTAACAATGTTGAGACCAGCAGGAACGGTGTCCTTCATCGGCCTTCCCGGCGGTGACGCCGACCAGATCCGACTGTCGATCTCCGGCATCGTCAACAGCGAAATATCCGTGCGCGGATCAAATGTCGGAACTCGCCAGGACCTCAATGAAGCCATCGCTTTTGCGGCCTCGGGCCTCGTGAAAGCCGATATCGAAACCCAGCCCCTGGAAAACATCAACGCCATTTTCACCCGCATGAAAAAGGGCGAAATTACCGGAAGGGTGGTGCTGGCGATTGGCTAGCTCCCTCACCTGTCATTCCAGCGAAAGCCGGATTCTTTTTAACGTCACGGGGATTCCGGCTTTCGCCGGAATGACTATATTAGCAATAAATATCAATATCTTACCTATATAATTCAGCGCTATTGTCCTTTCCAACATTACAATCCAGCCATGCCCACTTTGCATGATCGGCTCACCTGCAAGGGAGTAAACCACCTCCCCTTTGCTGCAGTGCAGCAAAATCAATGGAGAACAAAAATGGCAACACTAATAGAGGCATCTGACGATCCTGCAATTCAGGCTGGCGGCCACAAGCCGCCAAGTTTCTGGATCCTGGCCCTGGGCTCCATCGGCGTCGTCTACGGCGACATCGGAACCAGCCCACTCTACGCTATCCGTGAAGCGGTGCTCGCCGCCACAGACAAAACCGGCCCCATAACCGAAGCCATCATATTCGGCGTCCTCTCACTCATCATCTGGGCCCTCATTCTCGTCGTAACCGTAAAGTACGTGTTCATCCTGCTGAACGCCGACAACAAGGGCGAAGGCGGAACCCTGTCTCTCATGGCGCTTTCCCAGCGCGTGATGGGCAGCAAGATGGTGCTCATTCCCATCCTCGCCATGATTGGCGCGGCGCTGTTCTATGGCGACGCGATGATCACCCCGGCCATCTCGGTTCTGTCGGCCGTTGAAGGCCTCAAGATCATAACCCCGGCACTTGAGCCCTATGTCTTGCCGATTACGCTGGTAATCATTATCGCGCTGTTTGCCGTCCAGGCCCGCGGCACAGCAAGTGTTGCCGCCCTCTTTGGCCCCATAACCCTCATGTGGTTTATAGCCATTGCCATGGCTGGCCTTACCCATATCGGTGATTATCCCGCAATCCTGTTTTCATTCAATCCAGCCTATGCGGTGAGCTTCCTTGGCAACCATGGCATTATTGGCCTTGTTACACTTGGTGCCGTCTTCCTCGCCGTAACTGGCGCCGAAGCGCTTTACGCCGACCTCGGCCATTTCGGCAAACGTCCTATTCAACTGGCCTGGATCATTGTCGTGTTCCCGGCTCTCGTCATCAATTACCTGGGCCAAGGCGCCCTTCTTCTGCACAGCCCAGAGACAATTGAAAATCCCTTTTTCCTCATGATGCCGCAATGGGCCCTCATTCCGATCGTGGTGCTCGCGACCGCTGCCACCATCATCGCCAGCCAGGCGGTGATTACCGGCGCCTATTCACTCACGCGCCAGGCCATCCAGCTCGGCCTTTTGCCGCGCATGGAAATCCGCTTCACTTCGGATGCCCACGCCGGGCAGATCTACATGCCGCAGGTCAACTGGCTCATCATGCTTGGCGTGTTGATCCTTGTCGTGATGTTCAAGACCTCGGGAAGCCTTGCTTCCGCCTATGGCATCGCTGTGACCGGCACCATGGTGGTAACCTCCATGATGGCCATTTTCGTAATCTGGAAATACTGGAAATGGCCGCTATGGGCCGTACTCGCCATGATGCTTCCCCTGCTCGCGCTTGACGTAATTTTCTTAGGGGCGAACTCGCTGAAAGTATTCGATGGCGGTTATGTTCCGCTGGCCTTGGGTGCATTGATCATTCTGGTGATGTGGACCTGGCGTCGAGGGTCGCAAATCCTCTTTGCAAAAACGCGAAAGACCGAGGTGCCGCTCGTCGATCTCGTGAAATCGCTTTCCAAGCGCCCGCCCCATCAAGTGCAGGGAACGGCGGTGTTCTTTACCTCTGATCCCGACAGCACGCCAACCGCCCTGCTCCACAGCCTGAAGCATTACAAGGTGCTGCATGAGAACAATGTAGTGCTCACTGTCCGCACCAGCGACAGCCCAAGAGTTGCGCTGGAAGAGCGGGTGAAGATTGAGAAACTGAACGATCTCTTCAGCCGTCTCATCATCAGCTACGGCTATATGGAAACGCCCGATGTGCCAAAGGCCTTGGGCCTTGCCCGCAAGCTCGGCTGGAAGTTCAACATCATGACGACGTCGTTCTTCCTCTCCAGGCGCAGTGTCAGGGTTTCAAAGCACGAGGGCATGCCTGTCTGGCAGGACACGCTGTTCATCGGCCTGGCACGCAACGCCAATGACGCCAGCAGCTACTTCCGCCTGCCGACTGACCGCGTGGTGGAAGTGGGCAGCCAGATTACGGTGTAGCGCAACACGAAGTGCCCTCATCCGCCAGACAAAATTCAGCCGCCTCCCGCTCCCTGTCCTCAAGGCTCACTTAAGACTGGTTTTGGTAGATGGAAAATTGCGCCAGTAATGGCCGGTGCCTTTCCGGATGACTGCATCCTGAGCCAAGATTTCGAAGGGCGTGTGGGATGGCTGCGTGCGGAGTTTGTCGAACTGGGCCGTGAAGTCCGTCCGCTTGAGCAGGTCGAACAAATCCTCGAATTGATCAACCACGAAGTAGGCCGCCTGAAAATCATCGATGTAGTAGCCGGTGCGCAAGACGCGATCGAGATTGAAGGCCAATTGGTGGGCGGAAGGATCTTCCGCCACATATTTCGCCTCGCCGAAGGATGAGACGATGCCCGCGCCGTAGATCCGGATGCCATCGGGTTTGCGGATCAGTCCGAATTCGATCGTGTACCAGTTGAGGCGGGCCAGAAACTTTACCCCCTTGTTCTCGACAGCGTCGAGCCCGATCCGGCCATATTCATTCATGTAGTCGGCGTAGGCGGGATTGGTCAGGAGCGGCACGTGGCCGAAGACATCGTGGAAGATGTCGGGCTCCTCCAGATAATCGAGTTGCTCGCGGCTGCGGATGAATGTTCCGGCCGGAAATTGGCGGTTAGCCAACATCTGGAAAAATGGCCGCGACGGAATGAGCCCGGGAACTGCTACCACCTCCCACCCGGTTATGCGCCGCAGCCTGGCGTTCATCGCCTCGAAATTCGGCACGCCTTCGGGGCCGATGCCGAGTGCCTCGAGGCCGTCCAGATATTCCTGGCACACGTGGCCCTTCAGGGTCTGCTGCTGGCGTTCAAACAGCACGCGCCAGGTGGCGTGGTCCTCGGCAGTGTAGCGCTCCCAGCCCTGGTCGATGATGCAGTCTTCAACTGTTTGAGCGGTTAAGAGGGCGTGCCCAGACATCGCGTTTACTCCTTGGCGCCGACAGGCAAACCCAGTTTACTCCCCTGGAAGCCAAGTGCGAAGAAATTTACCGGCTTCGTCAAAGGCGCGCGGGAGCTCAAAGATCAAGGGCCAGAATGTGGTCATCGCGCAAGATCTCCAACACAATTTCAGAGCGGACCCGGTCGACTGATTTGTGTTGCAGCAATACACCGTTGAC
This sequence comes from uncultured Aestuariivirga sp., assembly GCA_964530965.1. GTDB lineage: Bacteria > Pseudomonadota > Alphaproteobacteria > Rhizobiales > Aestuariivirgaceae > Aestuariivirga. The sequence continues at coordinate 5,558 of CAZHCO010000350.1, forward strand.
GAGTTCGCGCAGGCCGTCAAGATCGCACACGCAGATTTTCAACACATAGTCGAAATCGCCCGTGAGCGCATGAGCTTCGAGAATGCCCTTCGTGGCGTTCACGAGATCGCGGAAGTGGCGGGCATTGCCGTCAGAGTGGCCAGCGAGTTTCACATGCACAAAGGCTGTAACCGAAAAGCCGAGCTTGCGGGCATCGAGGTCGGCGCGGTAGCGGCGGATCAATCCCGACGCTTCAAGAGACTGCCGCCGCCGCATCACCTGGGATTCGGACAATCCGACGCTTTGGGCTACCTCTGAGCGTGTAGCATTTGAATCGCGCTGCAGCTGCCATAGTATTTTCCGGTCAAAAATATCCATATCATGCTCATTTTCATTCAATATTCACGTGATGTGCGCTAATTATGCGCGAAAACTTTTCAATTGTCGATCTATGCTGCTCACAGGTTCACTGGAGGCATGACACATGGGCCCTTTTCCGCACGACGCGCCGCCGCCCACAATCAGCGCAGACAACCCAGCGGGCACTGATGGTTTTGAGTTTGTTGAGTTCGCCCACCCGGAGCCGGAGAAGCTCGAGGAGCTATTTCGCCAATGCGGATTTATCCCAGTGGCGCGACACAAGACGAAGAACATCACGCTCTACCGCCAGGGCGACATCAACTACATTCTCAATGCCGAACCGCAGGCTTTTGCTGCGAACTTCATCGAAAAGCATGGACCCTGCGCCCCGTCGATGGCCTGGCGCGTCGTTGATGCGGAGCACACTTTCCGCCACGCCGTTGCATCGGGCGCAGAACCCTATGAAGGCACCGACAAGACCCTCAATGTTCCCGCCATCAAGGGCATCGGTGGCAGCCTGCTCTATTTCGTCGATACCTATGGCGCGAATGGCTCGCCTTACACACAAGAGTTCGATTGGCTGGGCGAGGCCGATCCAAAACCGGAAGGCATCGGCTTTTTCTATCTCGATCACCTTACCCACAATGTTTTCCGCGGCAACATGGATAAGTGGTTTAGTTTCTATGCCAATCTGTTCAAATTCCACCAAATCCGCTTTTTCGACATTGAAGGCAAACTCACCGGCCTGTTTTCGCGCGCGCTCACTTCACCTTGCGGAAAAATCCGTATTCCGATCAATGAAAGCGCTGACGACAAAAGCCAGATCGAGGAATACCTGCGCCGTTACAAAGGCGAAGGCATTCAACATATCGCCATTGCCTCGAAAGATATCTACGCTTCAACCGAAGCCCTTGCCGCCAATGGGGTCCGCTTCATGCCCGCACCACCCCCGGCTTACTATGACAATTGCAGTTCGCGGGTGCACGGCCACAAGGAACCCGTCGATCAATTGCAGAAACAAGGCATCCTGATCGACGGCGAAGGCGTTGTCGACGGCGGCGAAACCAAAGTGCTTTTGCAGATTTTCTCGAAGACCGTCATTGGCCCCATCTTCTTCGAGTTCATTCAGCGCAAGGGTGACGACGGTTTCGGCGAAGGCAATTTCCGCGCCCTGTTCGAGAGCATCGAGGAAGACCAGATCAGGCGCGGCGTATTGAAAAACACCGCCGCTTGAACAATTCGCGGCGCTGTCCAATTTTTTTTCTTCATCGCGACGAACGCCCCCAACTTCTGCAACCTCGACGAACTTTTTTAAATTCCGTCATCCCGGCGAACGAGGTTGTGAAGAAATGGTCGATCATAGGATTTGTTCTTCAACTGATCACTGTTTGATTCCGAAATGAATCCGAGATGTTCCGAGAACATTGCCAAAACGATCGATTTTTTCACAACCTCGAACGCCGGGACCCAGGCTTTCAACCAGTTCACATGCGGAAAGTCTGGGTCCCGACTTTCGCCGAGATGACGAAAATGAGAACTGCGTTCGCCGGGATGACGAATATTTTGGCAGGCGTTGGACGAAGGGGAAAGCAATGGTTACAAATGCATTGGATTTTTTCGTGGAGGAGCAGTCATGAAACTGAAATACATGCCCGGTTTCGGCAATGATTTTGAAACTGAAACCCTGCCCGGCTCCCTGCCCCAAGGCCAGAATTCGCCCCAACGCTGTGCCTACGGCCTCTATGCCGAACAATTGTCCGGCTCGCCTTTCACCGCACCGCGCGGCACCAATGAACGCTCATGGCTTTATCGTATCAGGCCTTCCGTACGCCATACCGGGCGCTTCAAGCGGATTGAAAACAAGCATTGGAAATCGGCCCCCAATACCGACGACCATGAATTGCCACTGGGACAACTCCGCTGGGATCCCGTACCCATGCCCAAAACACCTGTCACTTTCATTGATGGCATTCGCACCATGACAACGGCGGGCGATGTTCAGGGCCAGTCCGGCATGGCCGCCCATGTCTATGTGGCAACTGCCGACATGGTGGACGAGCAATTTTTCAATGCTGATGGCGAATTGCTGATCGTGCCGGAGGCGGGGCGCCTGCGCGTTCTTACCGAAATGGGCATCATGGATTTGGAGCCATCGGAAATCTGCGTCATCCCGCGCGGCATGGTGTTCCGCGTTGAACTGCCAGATGGGCCAGCGCGCGGCTATATCTGTGAAAACTATGGCGCGAAGTTCACCTTGCCGGATCGCGGCCCGATTGGCGCAAATTGCCTTGCCAACCCGCGCGATTTCAAGACCCCTGTCGCCTGGTTTGAGGAAAAGGAAACGCCAACGCGGTTGCTGATCAAATGGTGCGGCCAGTTCCATGAAACTATGCTGCCCCATTCACCCTTGGATGTGGTGGCTTGGCATGGCAATTATGCGCCTTACAAATATGATCTCAGAACCTATTCACCCGTTGGAGCAATTCGCTTTGATCACCCCGACCCTTCCATCTTCACGGTGCTCACCGCACCTTCCGGAGAAGAAGGCACCGCCAATATCGATTTTGTAATTTTCCCGCCGCGCTGGCAGGTGGCCGAGCATTCCTTCCGTCCGCCCTGGTATCACCGCAATATCATGTCGGAATTCATGGGGCTGATCTATGGCCGCTATGACGCCAAGGAAGAAGGCTTTGTTCCCGGCGGCATGAGCCTGCACAACATGATGCTGGCCCATGGTCCCGATGCGCCGGGCTACTGGAAAGCCTCAACGACAGAACTGAAGCCACAGAAACTCGAAAAAACCATGGCCTTCATGTTCGAGACGCGCTTTCCCCAGCATGTGACGCGCTATGCCGCTGAGCTTGACACGCTGCAAAACAATTATGCGGATTGCTGGAAAGGCCTTCGCAAGCGTTTCAACGGCACGCTGGAGGGGGACTGGAGCGAATGAAGCTTGCAACGCTGAAAAACGGCACGCGTGACGGCAGGCTGGTAGTCGTGTCCCGGGATCTCACGCGCTATGCGGATGCTTCCCATATCGCCCCCACTCTGCAGGCAGCACTCGATAACTGGACGAAACTTTCCGGTGACCTTATGAACTTTGCAACAAGTCTCGAAAATGGTTCCGTGCAGTCGGAGCGCTTCCGCGAACATGAGGCCATGTCGCCCCTGCCCCGGGCCTATCAGTGGGCCGATGGTTCGGCCTACGTCAATCATGTGGAACTGGTGCGCCGCGCGCGCGGGGCCGAATTGCCGGAAAGTTTCTGGACCGATCCCCTGATGTATCAGGGGGGTTCTGATTCATTCCTCTGCCCCAGGGACCCCATTCTCATGGCCGATGAAGCCTATGGCATCGATATGGAAGGCGAGGTTGCCGTTATCGTAGACGACGTGCCAACGGGCGCTTCGGCTGAGATTTGTGCCAGGGCCATTCGTCTTGTGATGCTGGTGAATGATGTGTCGCTGCGCAATCTCATTCCGGCGGAACTGGCCAAGGGCTTTGGCTTCTTCCAATCCAAACCATCGTCGGCGTTTTCGCCTGTTGCCGTGACGCCCGCGGAACTGGGCAGCGCCTGGGATGGCGGCAGGCTGCATCTGCCCTTGCACGTCGATTTCAATGGCAGGCCCTTTGGCCGCGCTGAAGCGGGTGTGGACATGACTTTTGACTTTCCAGCGCTCATTGCCCATGCGGCCAAAACCCGCCCGCTCTGTGCCGGAACCATCATCGGTTCAGGAACCGTTTCCAACCGTGACACGTCCGGCGGACCCGGAAAGCCCGTTGCCGAAGGCGGCCTTGGCTATTCCTGTATCGCAGAAATCCGCATGATCGAAACAATTACAAAGGGCAAGCCGTCGACACCCTTCATGCAGTTCGGCAATACAGTGCGCATTGAGATGAAGGACAAGTCTGGTCATTCCATTTTCGGTGCAATCGAGCAGACCGTTCAACACCTGTCCAAGGGAGCCTGAGCGATGGCTGCCCAATGAGCGAAGTTATACTCTACGACTACTGGCGGTCATCGGCCAGCTACCGTGTGCGGATTGCCCTCAATCTTGCCGGCATCGCCTATCGCAGTGTTCCTGTCGATCTCCCGAAGAAGGAGCATAAATCTCCTGAACACCTGAAGCGCAATCCGCAAGGCCTTGTGCCTGCCCTTGAAATCGATGGAGTTCTGTTTACGCAGTCGCTTGCCATCATCGAATATCTCGCTGAAACACGAGGCTTGCCTGGCATCCTTCCAGCGGCACCGATGAAACGCGCCAAGGTGCGCGCACTCGCCTACGCAATCGCCATGGATATTCACCCCATCTGCAATTCAGGTGTCGTTGCCCATGTCATGGAAATCACAGGCAAAGGCGAGGAGGCCCGCACTGACTGGATGAAAAAATTCATCGGCGAAGGCCTTGCCGCCGTTGAAACCATGCTGCAGGAAAATCAGGGACCGTTGTGTTTCAGTCCCGCGCCCACGCTTGCGGATATCTGTCTTGTGCCGCAAGTCTACAATGCCAGGCGCTGGGGCGTTCCCATGACGCATTTCACGCGTATCAATAGTATCTGTGAAAAGCTTGAACGGATCGATGCGTTTGCAAAAGCAAGTCCTGAGCGGATGAAGCCTTAAGAAAAAACTGCAGGACACCCTACCGAGCAACGAGGCTCGCATGTTACGGCTGGCGCCATGGGCCAAATTCATACTAATATTTGAGTCGGAAGAGTAAAATGACTCTGGTCAGGCAAAGGGAGCAGCAATCATGTCTCTTGGTACCATCCTTGTTATCCTCCTTATTATTTTCTTGCTCGGCGGCTTCAGTGGCCGCTTCGGCGGCCGTGGCTATGGGTATGGCAACAGAGGCCTCGGTGGCATCGGCGCCATTCTGATCATCCTTCTCATTCTTGTGTTGCTTGACAAGATATGAGCTGAAAGCCGGTGTTCCTGTCATCCTGACATAATTGTTTCCGTCATCCCGACTTTCGAGGTTGTAAAAAAATCGATCGTTTCGGCAATGTTCTCGGAACATCTCGGATTCATTTCGGAATCAAACAGTGATCAGTTGAAGAACAAATCCTATGATCGACCATTTCTTCACAACCTCTTTCGTCGGGATGACGGAAGAGAAGTGAGTGTTAGCCGTTAGAAGCGGTCAGAGTACTAACTTGGTCAGTTCCAGCCCAACGCAAATAGCAATCAAGCAACTCAAAAATGTATAGGTACTTGCCATGCCCGTCTTCGCCCGTGCCAGGCAATTGCTGCGTAACACGAGAGTGAAGGGAAAGAACAGACATAGAATGAGAAACGCTAATACCGGTGTCATTGTTTACGCCTCCAACAACAGATTGAGTTTTTTTATTTGCATCGTTACACGCTGTGCAACGATTTTGTCTAGGGGTGTTGGTTCCAAATGTAGCGTCTGGGAGCGTTTTTGTTTTGATGGAGCGGTCCCACTCAATTCAGTGCCGGACTGGCTTCAATCACCGCAAGCAGATCCTTCGCATCAACTTGTTCACCAATTTTGACGAACAGCTTTTCGATGGTTCCCGGGCGCTCAGCCACGACACTCATCTGCATCTTCATGGCTTCGAGATCAAGGATCACATCGCCTTTATTGACCCTTTGCCCCTGCCCCACCGACACAGACACCACCAGCCCCGGCATGGGGGCTGCAAGATGGGAAGGATTTTGCGGGTCGGCCTTGGGGCGGGCTTCCCGCGTGGGCTTCCTTGACCTGTCGGCCACCCGGACAGAGCGAGGCTGGCCATTAAGTTCAAAATAGACCGTAACATGGCCGTCTTCGTCGGGCTCGCTTGTTGTTAGATAACTCACAATGAGCGCCTTGCCCTTGTCAATTTCAATGGTGAACTCTTCATTGGGCGGCAATCCATAGAAAAAAACATTGGTCGGCAATACGGTAAGGTCGGAGTAAGCCGCTTTTACGCGGGCAAATTCGGTGAACACGGCCGGATACATGAGGTAACTTGCAAACTCTTCGTCAGTCAGGCTTCGCCCGCACTTGGTTTCGGCGGTAACGCGCCTGCTGGAGAAGTCCGCCAGAGGCATCACAGCACCGGGCCTCTGCGTGAGCGGCGCATCGCCTTTGAGGATCTTCTTCTGCAAGGCTTGCGGAAAACCGCCAGGCGGCTGACCGATCTCGCCCCTGAACAGCGAGACGACCGACTCGGGAAAGTTGATCTCGCGAGTTGGATCAAGGACGTCGGCAACCGTGAGATTGCCCGTCACCATCATCAGGGCCATGTCGCCCACCACCTTCGAGGACGGCGTCACCTTCACGATGTCGCCAAACATCCCGTTTACTTCTGCATAGGCCCGGCTCACCTCGTGCCAGCGCTCTTCGATGCCAAGCGAGCGGGCCTGTTCACGCAAATTGGTATACTGGCCGCCGGGCATCTCGTGACGGTAAACGTCCGCCGTTCCCGAGCGGACATCGCATTCAAAACCCGCATAGAGCTCACGCACCCGGCCCCAGTATTCAGAAATCGTTTCAATAGCTTCCGGATCGAAGCCCGGATCGCGAAGCGTGCCGCGCAGGGCCGCAACGATTGAGCCCAAGGGCGGCTGGGAGGTGAGGCCGCTCATGGAGTCCATGGCCGCATCGACGGCATCGACGCCCGCCTCGGCCGCCGCAAGCACGGTGGCGGCGGAAATGCCACTCGTGTCATGGGTGTGGAAATGTATCGGGATTGCGAGTTCGCGCTTGAGGGTGGAAAACAGCAATTTTGCAGCGGGCGGCTTCAACAGGCCCGCCATATCCTTGATACCGAGAATGTGAGCCCCTTCCTGCTGCAGTTCCCCGGCGATCTTCACATAATAGGCGAGATCGTATTTCGGCCGCCTGGGATCGAGAATATCGCCCGTATAGCAAACGGCCGCCTCAAGAATCTTACCGGACTCAAGCACGGCATTCATCGCCACCTTCATGTTCTCGACCCAGTTCAGGGAATCGAACACGCGGAAGATGTCGATTCCAGCAGCGGCGGCCCGGTCCACGAAATAGGCCACGACATTGTCGGGATAGTTCGTGTAGCCGACAGCGTTTGCTGAACGGAGCAGCATCTGCAAGAGATGGTTGGGCATCGCGGCGCGCAGCTTCGCCAGCCGCTCCCATGGGTCTTCCTTCAGGAAACGCATGGCGACATCAAAAGTTGCCCCGCCCCAACACTCGACTGAAAACAGGTCTGGAAGCAGGATGGCATAGGCCGGTGCAATCTTCTCAATGTCGTGGGTGCGCATGCGCGTTGCCAAAAGCGACTGGTGGGCATCGCGCATCGTTGTATCTGTGAAAAGGAGCTTCTGTTGGGCTTTCATCCAATCGGCCACGGCTCGTGGACCCTTCTCATCCAAAAGCTGCTTCAGGCCGGGTCCGGCTGAGGTGCCCCGCAGGTCCGGGGCCTTCGGCGGATGGAGGCGTTTCGGCTTCAATCGCCCCTTCACTTCGGGGTTACCGTTGACGATGACATCGCCGATGAAGTTCAACAGCCTTGTTGCACGGTCGCGGCGCTGTGGCAGGGCGAAGAGTTCTGGTGTCTCATCTATGAAGCGCGTGGTGTAGTCGCCATTCAGAAACCTGGGATGGGCGATGAGCCCCTCAAGGAATTGGAGATTGGTGGAGACGCCCCGAATGCGAAACTCCCGGAGCGCCCGGCCCATTCGCGCCACGGCCTCGTCGGGTGAGGAGCCCCAGGCCGTTACCTTTTCGAGAAGCGAGTCATACCAGCGTGTGACAACCGCGCCGGAATAGGCCGTACCGCCATCAAGGCGGATGCCGAAACCTGTCGCTCCGCGATAGGCCTTGATACGCCCGTAATCAGGGATGAAGCTGTTGAGAGGATCTTCCGTTGTCACCCGGCACTGCAGGGCATGGCCGTTGAGTCTGATCTGGGATTGCGGCGGAACTCCAGTCTCAGCCGTACCCAATCGCCCGCCCATGGCGATGCGCATCTGGGCCTTCACAATGTCGATTCCGGTCACGACTTCCGTCACCGTGTGCTCGACCTGAATACGCGGGTTCACCTCGATGAAATAAAAGGCTCCGGTGTCTTGGTCCATCAGGAACTCGACCGTGCCGGCGTTCACATAATTGGCCGCATGCGCCAATCGCAATGCCGAGGCAGCCAGGCCCTGGCGCTGTTCATCATTGAGATAGGGGGCCGGGGCTCGCTCCACAACTTTCTGGTTACGCCGCTGCACCGTGCAGTCGCGCTCGAAGAGGTGATAGATGTTGCCGTGGGTGTCACCAAGGAGCTGGACTTCCACATGGCGGGCACGTTCTACAAGCTTCTCAATATAGACTTCGTCCTTGCCAAAGGCAGCGCGCGCCTCCGCCCGTGCCGCTGCCACTTGTTCAAGAAGTGCCGCTTCTTCCCGTACAACCCGCATGCCGCGGCCGCCGCCGCCCCAGCTTGCCTTGATCATCACAGGATATCCCACGAACTGTGCAAGTGCCGTAATGTCCGAAGAGTTTTCAGGAAGCGGTCCTGTCGCCGGCATCACCGGCACACCAGCCTTTGCCGCAAGTTCGCGGGCTGAAACCTTGTTGCCCACGAGGCGCATCGTATCGGGGCCTGGACCGATAAAGATGATTCCACTCCGCGAACATTCCTCGGCAAATTCGGGATTCTCCGACAGGAACCCGTAACCTGGATGGATGGCATCGACCTTGGCTTCGCGCGCAAGCCGAATGATGTCTGCAATGTCGAGGTAGGCCTGAACGGGACCTTTGCCCTCGCCCACAAGATAACTCTCATCGGCCTTGAACCGGTGCAACGAAAACCGGTCCTCATTGGAATAAATGGCTACCGTCCGGATACCGAGTTCCGTGGCGGCCCGAAACACGCGGATCGCGATTTCACTCCGATTTGCGACGAGTACACTTTTGATCTTTCGGTTCATCATTTCGTCCCAAACTGCAATATCCGTTGAGCCCAGTCTGGCACACGTTGTACTTTCCAATCCAATTTTTCTAGGTGGCAAATAGACAGCAGCACTAAATGCCGAGGGGGCCCTCATCCGCCCTGTCGGGCACCTTCTCCCATGGCCCAAGAGCCACGGGAGAAGGCGATAATCTTTGACGGTTTTGCCTTCTCCCGTCCGAAGGATGGGACAAGGTGGCCGAAGGCCGGATGAGGGCTCTGCGGTGTTCAATTCATTCGTTGACGGTCAGGTCCTAGAACTCTGTCACTACGGTCACACCCGCGGCTTCAAATTTGTCCATGTTCATCAGCGCGTCAATTGACTGTTCCAGGCTTATGGTTTTTCCGATGAGATTTTCAGGTGACAGTTTTCCCGATTGAATCATGGTCAGCATGGCGTCGTAGCGGTGGGCCTGCATGCCGTGGCTGCCAAGAATTTCAAGTTCATGGGCTATGACCTTGCCCATCGGAATTTTGGGCGTGCTGTTTTCTGCCAGCATGAGCCCCACTTGAATATGCTTGCCGCGTTTTCTCAGGTTGCTGATCGAGTTGAAGCATGTGGTGGCATGGCCGAGGGCATCCACCGAGACATGAGCGCCGCCCTTTGTCATCTCGATGACGACTTCGACGACGTTTGCTACCTTGGTGGAGTTCACGGTGGCAACCGCGCCTACTGACCTGGCCAATTCGAGTTTCTGGTCGGTAATATCAATGGCAATGACATTGGCGCCCAACGCATTGGCGATCATGATGGCGGAAAGGCCTACTCCGCCGCAGCCATGGACGGCAACCCATTGGCCAGCGGACACCTTTCCCTGATCCACGATGGCGCGGAACGAGGTTACAAAGCGGCAGCCGAGGCTGGCGGCTGTTGCGAAATCAAGTGTCTCCGGCAAGCGCACCAGGTTGATGTCGGCATGATGGATGGAAACATATTCAGCGAATGAACCCCAATGGGTGAAGCCGGGTTGAAACTGGTGATCGCAGACGTGGTGATTACCGGAGTGACACTGGGGGCATGCCCCGCATCCGCCCACAAAGGGTACCGTTACGCGATCGCCTTTTTTCCAATTGGCCACATCCTTGCCAACGGCTTCAACAATTCCTGCCAGTTCGTGTCCTGGCACGTGGGGAAGCCTGATATCGGGGTCATGGCCAACCCATCCATGCCAGTCACTGCGGCAAACGCCAGTTGCCATAACCTTGACAACAACACCGTGCCGCTCTGGCGTGGGATCGGGGACATTCCTGATCTGTGGCGGAGTTGAAAAAGCTTCATAAAACACTGTTTTCATTTTGGCCCTCACCTGCAAAGTCTTGCCTAAAGGAAAGTGAAAGTTGAATCACCACCCGCCTTGTCATCCCCGCATTCATTGCGGGGACCCATCATTCCATAAACTCAGGCTTCCGAACATGCGGACAAATGGGTCGCCGGAATAAATCCGGCGATGACAGGTATTGGGTGGACGCGCAAACCCACGGGGGAATCGGGAGCTTCTCCCGAATCCTTACGGACTTTTCGACGCATCGCTTATAACCGTTATAAAACCAAGGCATTACAACGGCTTAGGTATCCTATCCATTTCTTGACACAATTCACCCCCGTAACTATGGTGCGCTCGATTTTAAGGGGTGCAAATCGCTGCTTTTTTGCTGGAAATTTTGAGTGGGATCATGACGGACTCTGACCGGCTCAAGGATTTAGGCGAGAAGCTCGACAAGACCCTGCAAGAGCGGCGCGGTGCATCTGGTCCTGACAGTCAGGAAGGGTCTGCCGCGGGGCTCGCAGTGCGAGCGGTCAGCGAACTTCTCGTGGGGCTTCTTGTGATGATGGCCTTAGGGTGGGGCGCTGATAAATATCTCGGCACCGCACCTTGGATCATGCTGGCGCTGATGCCTCTTGGACTTGCTGCGGGTGTCGTGAATGTGATGCGGCTTTCGCGCAGCAAGCAGGCGCAAGAATTACTCGGCGGCAAGGGCGAAATGCCCCCATCCGTCAAAGACGATGATGAGGATTGAACGTGTCAACAGCTGCACCTGAACATGGCGAAAAGATTATCGATCCAATCCATCAGTTCGTGATCAATCGTCTGGTGCCAATAGAAATTGGTGGCGTGGATATTTCCTTCACCAATTCGGCGCTTTGGGCCGTTATCGCTGTTGTCTGCGCCTCCCTGCTTTTCATTCTTGCGCCGCGCAATTTGATCCCTACCCGTTTGCAGTCTGTTGCCGAAAGCATTTATGAGCTTGTGCATGGCATCACCCATGATGTGCTGCATGAAAACGCGCGCACCTACTTCCCCTTCGTGCTCACGCTGTTTGTGTTCATCCTCTTTGCAAATGTTCTGGGTCTTATTCCCTATTCCTTCACGGTCACAAGCCATATCGTGATTACGCTGGCGCTGGCACTTGTTGTGTTTATTGGCGCCACGATCATCGGCTTCATCCGCAATGGCTTTGGTTATCTCAAGATTTTCGTGCCATCGGGCGTGCCTGCAGCACTTTTGCCCCTCGTGATCGTGATTGAAATCGTATCCTATTTCATCCGTCCCATGAGCCTTTCCATCCGGCTGTTTGCCAACATGATGGCGGGCCACATGATGCTAAAGGTTATGGCGGGTTTCGTTGTCATGCTTGGCGTGACCGCTGGCTGGCTGCCGCTTGCAGCCATGGTGGGCCTCATGGGCCTTGAACTTCTCGTGGCCGCCCTTCAGGCCTATGGCTTCGCACTTTTGACCTGCATGTATCTCAGCGATGCCATGCATGTTGACCACTAACTAAACCCAATCCATTCGACAGGAGAAAAAAATGGAAGTTGAAGCAGCAAAGATGATCGGTGCAGGTATTGCGGCAGTAGCCCTTGGCGGTGCCGGTATTGGTATTGGTACGATTTTCGGTAATTACCTGGCAGGCGCGCTCCGCAATCCAGCTGCCGCCGCAGGCCAACGCGGTACGTTGTTCCTGGGCTTCGCATTCGCTGAAGCCACGGGCCTCATCGGCTTTGCCGTTGCCATGCTCATTCTGTTCGGCTGATACCGGATAGTTACGCTTTTCGGATCGGCGTTGCATGAGGCAACGCCTATCAAACTTTTTATAGGGTCTGCCCATGCCGCAGCTTGATATGACCACTTGGCCGCCACAGCTATTCTGGCTCGCTGTCACGTTCTTGGCACTCTATTTCGTCATCTCGCGCGTGGCCATTCCCCGCACGGGTGGCGTGATTGCTTTACGCAAATCGACCATCGATGGCGATCTGGCGAAAGCAAAGAACCTCAAGGACGAAACAGAAAACGCGGTGCGGTCCTACGAGGCAGCATTGGCTGACGCCAAGGCCAAGGCCCATGCCATTGCGCTGGAAAACCGCAACAAGCTCAATGCCGAAATTGGAGCGGAACGCGCCAAGCTTGACGCGGCCCTGGGCGCTAAGATTGCAACGGCTGAGAAGAAAGTTGCGGCATCGCGCGACAAGGCCCTGGAAGATGTGGCTGCCATGGCTGCC
>CAZHCO010000351.1:0-1719 GCA_964530965.1 uncultured Aestuariivirga sp.
TGGCGAAGATACGCCTGACATGACCAACGCCTCGCGCCGCATCAAGAAGAGCGAATTCGAGGATTGCGCCAAGAATGGTGTGAGCGAGATCGTTGAAATCAAGGTCGGCTTCGATGGCCTTTCCATTGCCGCATCGAAGGGTGCAGCGCCAATGAAATTGACAAAGGAGCAAATTTTTCGGGCACTTGCCAAGCAGGTTCCTGACAAGGATGGCAAGCTTGTGGACAACCCCAACAAGCTATGGAGCGACATTGACGCCTCCTTGCCGGCGGAAAAGATTGAAGTTCTCGGACCTCCTCCAACATCCGGCACCCGCGATTCATTCATGGAACTGGCGATGGAACCAGGCGCTGCCAAGTTCAAGTCGCTCGGAGAGCTCAAGAAGGCAGATGTAAAGGCCTATGACGCCGTGTGGAAATCCATGCGCGAAGACGGCGCCTTTGTTGAAGCCGGCGAAAACGACAATCTCATCGTGCAGAAGCTGCAGGCCAATCCGAAAGCTGTCGGCATTTTTGGTTTCTCTTTCCTCGAGGAAAATTCCAGCACCATCCAGGATGTTGAGATTGATGGCGTAAAGGCAACCTATGAAACGATTGCCAGCGGCGACTACAAGATGTCACGCCCGCTGTATGTCTATGTCAAGAAACAGCACGTTGGTGTTGTTCCCGGCATTGCTGAATTCGTGGCCGAATATGTTTCAGAAAAGGCGTTGGGTGCCGATGGCTATCTTGGCGCCAAGGGCCTTATCACACTGCCAGGTGCTGACGCTGAAAAGACCCGTGCGGATGCGTTAGCGATGAATGTTCTCTCGATTGACGGTCTTAAGTAATTAGGACCTGATTAGGCGAATGGGGTGGCCCTTGCGGATGTACCAAGCCGCCCCATTCGATCATAATTCGCGCGCCAGACGCGATTGAAGAAAACAAGACAGGGACCAAACAGTTCATGACCGCCTGGACGTTGTTAATCATTGCCGCGTTGACGGCTATCGGGTTCTTTGTCGGCCAGGGGCGGGCGCAAGGCTTGCGCAATGGCGGCACCGTCAGCCTCCATTCCCTGCCCGCCTATCACGGGCTTCTCATGGCGTCCATGGCCTTGGCCGCTGCGGGCTTTACGACGCTTGTAGTGGCCTTGGTTGCCGGTTCCGATTCCATGGTCATGCCGGCAGCCGCAGCCCTTTTGGGCACTGGTGCCATGGCCGCGTCGCACCGGCTCATTACCAAGGACTTCCGGGCCCGCAACCGCTTTGAGTATTTTGTCAAGCTGGTGCTCATTGCCTGTTCGGGCGTTGCCGTTCTCACCACGGTCGGCATTGTTTTTTCGGTCCTGTTTGAAACGCTGGCCTTCTTCAGTGAAATATCGCCCATCGAATTCCTGTTCGGCACCCATTGGGCGCCCACGTCCACGCCTCCGTCATTTGGTTTAATTCCCCTCCTTGTCGGAACACTTCTCATTACACTTATCGCCATTGTGGTTGCAGGACCTTTGGGACTTCTTTCGGCGATCTATATGGCTGAGTACTCCAGCCGGAAAATGCGCGGCGTGCTGAAGCCCATGCTAGAAATCCTTGCCGGCGTGCCAACCGTGGTGCTGGGCTTTTTTGCGGCGCTGACTGTTGCGCCGCTCGTCCGTAGCACCGGCGAGAGCCTGGGACTGTCGGTGGCTTCCGAATCAGCGCTTGCTGCGGGCCTCGTCATGGGCATGATGATTGTGCCGCTC
>CAZHCO010000352.1:0-4835 GCA_964530965.1 uncultured Aestuariivirga sp.
CCGCTTGGCCTTGTTGAGCTTGGTGACGGCGGCATCGATCTGGTCGGCCTGCGGCAGGGCGCGCCGCGGCAACGGGCGTGCATGCCAGCCATCACCAGCTGGAACTTTCAGCATGTCGAGGGGGATTTCGAGATAAGCGGGCCTTGGCCTCTGGCTGGCAAAATGGGCGAAGGCGCGCGCCAGCCCATCGCGTACGTCCTTCGGCGTGTAGGCGCGCATGTGGAGAGCGGTGACCGAGGCCGCAGCCGCCCGCTGATCAATCATCTCATGAAGGCGGCCACGACCTTGCGCGCTGTCGGCCATGTCCAGCGCTGAGGCGATCACCAGCACACTGCTGGAATCGGACCAAGCCTGGCCGAGGGGTGTGAGGATGTTGAGGAGACCGGGACCGGTGATCGTGAAGCAGACGCCGGGCTTTCCCGTGGCCCTAGCGTAGCCATCGGCCATGAAGCCTGCGCCTTGTTCATGGCGCACGAGAACGTGTTTGATTTTTGAGCGCGGCAGGGCGCGGTACATTTCCACATTATGCACGCCGGGAATGCCGAAGATCGTGTCAACACCGTAAGCTTCTAGAAGACCGACGAGAGCTTCGCCGGTTGAAAGTTCGGGGCGCGATGACATTTCTAAGCTGCCTTTGAATTCTTGGAGGGATCGTTCACGGCATGGCATGCCACAAGGCTGGCATCGTGAGCAAGGAGGGCGGGGTTGAGCTTACTGCATATCTCAAAGGCTACGGGGCAACGGGGATGGAAGGTGCAACCCGTTGGCGGCGAAAGGGGTGAAGGGAGCTCACCCTTGAGCACAATGCGCTCACGTTTGCGCGTGGGATCAGGCGCCGGCGTGGCCGATAGGAGTGCCTTGGTATAGGGGTGTTGCGGGTTTTTGAAAATGTTGTCGCGGGTTCCCTGTTCAACAACGCGCCCCAAATACATCACCATCACCTCATCGGCAATGTGCTTCACCACCGAGAGATCGTGGCTGATGAAGAGATAGGCGAGGTTATGTTTTTCCTGGAGGTCGGCCAGAAGATTCAAGACTTGCGCCTGTATGGAAATGTCGAGGGCTGACACGGGTTCATCGAGAACCAGGATTTCCGGATCGAGCATGAGGGCGCGGGCGATGGCGATGCGCTGGCGCTGGCCGCCGGAAAACATGTGAGGGTAGCGGTCATAGTATTCGGGCCGCAGGCCAACGCTTTTCATCATGGCGCGGGCTTTTTCACTGCGCTCGGCTTTTGGAAAATTGGTGTTCGCCAGCAAGGGCTCTTCCAGAATGGAACCAATTTTCTGGCGCGGGTTCAGGGAACCGTAGGGATTTTGAAAAACAATCTGCACTTTTGGCCGCAAAGCCCGCAGTGTCGCGTGGGTTGCGCCAACAATTTCATGGCCCGTGATGTTTAGTGTGCCGGAGGTCGGCAATTCAATCATGGTGACAAGGCGGGCAAGGGTTGATTTTCCGCAACCGGATTCACCTACAACAGCCAAGGTTTTTCCGCGCTCCAGCGTGAAGCTTGCACCATCAACGGCTTTCAGGATGGAAGTTTCCTTGAAAGCGCCGCGCGAGACATTGTAATAGCGGGTGAGGTTTTGTGCATTCAGGACCTGGCTCATGCGGCAGCCTTTCCCAAGGGATAATGGCAGAGCGCACCCTGGTTGAGGGCTGGTTCTGTTGATCGGCATAAGTCAGTTGCATAGCTGCAGCGGGGCGCAAACAGACAGCCCTTTGGCCTATCAAATTGGCCCGGCACAACGCCAGGAATTGAAGGCAGGCGGCGCGCGTTGGCGCGTTCCGGAAGGGCTGAGAGCAGGGCCGCCGTATAGGGGTGGCGCGGATTGGCAAAAAGCTTTGCAACGGGTTGCTCTTCGACCTTTTGGCCCGCGTACTGCACGCTCACTCGCTCGGCCGTTTCGGCCACAACACCCATGGAATGGGTGATGAGAACAAGGCCCATGCCGGTTTCCTTCTGCAGGCGCACGAGCAACTCAAGAATTTGCGCTTGAATGGTGACATCGAGGGCAGTGGTCGGCTCGTCGGCAATCAGGAGTTTTGGCTTGCAGGCCAGCGCCATGGCAATCATCACACGCTGGCTCATGCCGCCCGAGAGCTGATGGGGGAAATTTGAAAGGCGGCTTTCGGGTGCTGGAATGCCAACTTCCTCGAGAAGGGCAATGGCTCGCTTTCGCCGCGTCGGCTTGTCCATATCAAGATGGGTGTTCAAGGCCTCCATCAGCTGAAAGCCCACGGTGAAGCAGGGGTTGAGACTCGACATGGGTTCCTGAAAAATCATCGCCATGTCCTTGCCGGTAATCTTGCGGCGGTCGGCTGGCGTGATGCTCAGGAGGTCGCGCCCGTCGAATTCCATGCGGTCCGCGGTGACTTTGGCGGTCCAGGGAAGCAGGCCCATGACAGCGAGCATGGACACGGACTTGCCGGAACCGGATTCACCCACAATGGCCAGAACCTCGCCGGTATCCACCTGCATGGTTACGCCGTCCACGGCGCGGAAGGCGCCGCTGGCGGTCTTAAACTCCACGGTCAGGTTCTTGATGTCGAGCAGTGGCATCGCCGGTTCACATTATTTTCATGTTAATCTTCTTGAACTTGCATATGGGTCCGTTCTTCCTATATGTTGGCTTGAGAAGGTGATTGATCATGGCACAGTCCAAACCCCAGTCTACAGGTTTCCAGAAGCCGGGCTCAGGCCCGCTTCCTGGCTATTGAGCGGCACTCCGAGCGAGTTGCGCAAGGCACCGCGCGCTTCCTCTCCGGTAATCAGCACCGTTTTGATCTGCCAGACGTAATCCTCATAAATACGGGCCTTGCGGTCTTGCTCAAGTTCCTGATAGCGGCTTGAGCGCAAGTCCTCCACCAGTTCCCGCAATTTATACTCCTGCTTGTAATAGGCCACCACGTCATCGATGGTCTCAGTCGGCAGGATGTGAATGTCGGCGAGCATGGCTTCGAAAATGATTTCCGTGGCATAGCGCGGCACGAACGGGGTGAAACTTGTTCCCCTTCCCTTTTGCGTTATCCGGCGGACCATATCGGTTGTATGCTGATCAAGATCGATTTCCTCGTAACGCGTGAGATTGCTCTCGATCTCCGCCAGAAGCGCCGTCTGGACATCGACTATCCGTTCAATCCGTCTTTTGGTTTCAAGGCGCTGCTCGCTCCAGTGGGAGGCAAACCAGCCAAGTGCTGTAACGGCCGCCGAGACAATGGCCGCGATGATTGCGGTGTCGAGGAGACCTGGCATTGCTCAGCTCTTCCTCAGGCGCGGGTCGAGCGCATCGCGGAGCCCGTCGCCCATGAGATTGATGGCGAGCACGGTGATCAGGATGGCAATGCCGGGTAGCGCCATGACCCATGGATGCGAAGTGATAAGGTCCTTCGAGTCCGCCAGCATGGAGCCCCATTCGGGCATTGGTGGCTGCGCGCCTAATCCTAAGAAGCCGAGGCCAGCGGCGGAAAGGATCGCGTCGGAAATGCCAAGAGCCGCCTGAACGATGAGCGGGGCGAGGCAATTGGGCAGCACGGTTGAGAGCATGAGCCGGAGCGGCCCCACGCCCGCGACCCTTGCTGCGGTGACATAGTCCTTAGTCAGTTCGCTGATTGCCGAAGCGCGCACCAGGCGCACATAAAACGGCAGGCCGACAATGGTCACTGCCACGATGGTATTGGTGAGGTTCGGGCCGATTACCGCGATGATGAGAATTGCCAGCACGAGGCTTGGAATCGCGAGGATCAAATCCATGACTCGGATGATGATGACATCGACAATGCCACCCCAGTAAGCGGCCAGCAGCCCTAGCAAGACACCGGCCAAGGCTGAAACAAACATGACCGAGAGGCCGATGAAGAGGGAAATGCGCGAGCCAAAGAGAATGCGCGAGAGCATGTCCCTGCCCAGGGGATCAGTCCCCAGGGGAAAGGCCCAGTTGCCGCCTTTGGCCCAGATGGGAGGAAGCCTGGTGAAGCCGCGAAACTGTTCGAGCGGATCATAGGGCGCCAGGAAATTTGCAAAGACAGCAAGGAAAACGACGAAGCAGACTACGGCGAGGCCGATCGTGGCGCCACGATTTTCGCGGAAGGAATGCCAGAAGGAAAGCAACGGACCCGGCGGCGCCGTCATGACGAGGGTTTCAGTGGCCATGGCGGATCCGCGGATTGATCAGGCCATAGAGCAGGTCGATGATGAGATTGACCAGAATGACAAGGCCGGCGATGAGCATGATGCCACCTTGCAGGGCGGGGTAATCACGCCGGCCAATGGATTCAACCAGCCATTTGCCAATGCCGGGCCAGGAGAAAATTGTTTCGGTGAGAACCGCGCCGGCAAGCAGCGTGCCCACCTGCAGGCCTATGACGGTGACAACCGGGATCAGCGCGTTGCGCAGTGCATGAAAGCCAATGACGCGGAAGGCTGACAGGCCCTTGGCCCGGGCGGTGCGCACATAATCCTCTTCCAAAACTTCCAGCATGGATGAACGCGTCATGCGCGCCACAATGGCGAGCGGCACGGTCCCCAGCACAATGGTTGGCAGAATGAGATGGCGGGCAGCATCTACGAATGCACCCTTCTGGCCGGAGAGGATGGAGTCAATCAGCATGAAGCCGGTGACCGGCGGAAAATAATACTTGATGGGATCAATGCGGCCCGAAACGGGAGTGAGATGCAAAGTGTTTGACATCAGCAGGATGAGAATGAGGCCCCACCAGAAGATGGGCATGGAATAGCCGGTAAGCGCTGCCCCCATCAGGGACTGATCATAGAAGCTGCCACGCTTGGCGGCAGCCATGACGCCGGCTGGAATCCCTAACAGAATTGCAAACAG
>CAZHCO010000353.1:0-4494 GCA_964530965.1 uncultured Aestuariivirga sp.
AGGTTCTGCACATCACGGGCAATCTCGCCCACTTTTTCCGTATCGGGAATCTGCTTGGGGAAGCAGCCCGCCTGCGCAAAAATATCACTCCGTGTGCTGTAGGAATAAACCAGATGCGCCGCGATATCCAACACCTCGGGCGTCCCGTCCGAACCTTTGATGACCGGCTGGGCGATGAGCCGGATTTGTGGCTGCTGCCCGAATTGCGCGGCAACGCCATCTGTTGCGCCGGGCGCACCCGGATCAATGCGAACACCGGAGATATGCCACACTGCACGGTCCTTGAGGCGGTCCGTCAGAACAATGCCGATTTCGGTGCCTTCCACTTTCCCAAACTTTGACGAAGCGAGGCCGAAATACTGTTTCATCGCGCTATCGGACCACACGGGGGCCGTGGTGGCACCGCCAGGATCAGGCGGCCCCAGGACATCCTGCAGGGATATGGCTTTGGCAAAGTCCGCAGGTTTTTCGGGCATTGGCAACAGCCAGGATATGTCGTTGACCGCCAGCAGTTCACCTGGCTTGCCTGGCAAGTCGGCGGCATAACATGCGTTTGTGAGGCTTGCGATCGAGAGGGAGAGGACGAGGGCATACGGCTTCAAAAAGTGCATGGCATGAACTCCGAGCTGGCGTAACCGTCTCCCAAAGCTATCATCGTCGCCGACTCTGCGATAGCAAAAATAAAATTTAAGGTTGTTCCAAGTCAAAACAACACGTTGGCTGGATCAACGAATTGCCCAATCCGCCTGTCGGGCGTCTTGCTGTCGTCATTGGTCGCCGATGATTTCATGTTCGCCTAGGCCGATGCCGGACCCTCACGCCACGGCGTGTTGTATCACCGGAATGCCCCGCTCGCGGTAGGGCGTGCGGCCATAGAAGGCGCGGTAGCATTTGGAAAAATGCGATGGCGATGAGAAGCCGGATGCCAGCGCCACGTTGATCACCGACATATCGGTTTGCAGCAGCAGGGAGCGGGCCTACCAGCGTTTCAGCGTGATCGGGATTTGGTCGCCTTCTTTTTTGTCCTGGCTGCGACCGCCTTCTTCACCTTCACAGGTTTTTTGTGCGCCGGTTTTTTGCCAGCAGGCTTGGCCTTCACCTTTTTTTCCGCTCTCGGTCTTGCTGCGGATGGTTTGGATGGTGCCTGCTTCATCAGGGAGGCAAACTTGGTGAAGAACTGCTCGGCCAATGAGCGTGCGGTGGAGTCAATCAAGCGCGAGCCCAGCATGGCGATCTTGCCGCCAACCTGCGCATCGACATCATATTCCATAAGGGTCTCAGCTGCCCCATTCTCTGTCAGCTTGACCGTGGCACCGCCACTCGCAAAACCCGCAAGGCCACCTTCGCCCTTGCCCGAAATCCGGTAACTCTCGGGCGCATTGATATCTGACAGGGTGACCGCACCTTTGAATGCTGCTTTTACCGGGCCGATTTTCAACACCACCTTGGCACTCATTTCGGTGGGAGAGGCCGCGTCAATGGTCTCGCAGCCCGGAATACTCTGTTGCAGGATCTTTGGATCATTCAGGCCCTTCCATACAACTTGGCGCGGGGCCTGGATAATTTGGCTGCCAGACATTTTCATTTGTCGTTCCCCTTTTTGCTTTCGGACTTCAATTCAACCACCGGCGCGGATCATGCGCCGCCCTCGTTCGGCTGCCAAGAACCTGTGCCAAATCGCTCAGGGCGTTGAGGCTGTGAACCGGGCGAAACTCATCCACATAGGGCATCATGGCACGAATGCCGGCGGCCTTGGCTTCGAACCTGTCAAAGCGCAAAAGCGGATTGAGCCAAACGATCTGCTTGGCACTCCGCCGCAGACGCTGCATTTCGGTGGCTAGTTGCACCGTGTCGTCACGCTCCAAGCCATCGGTCATCAGCAGCACATTGGCCCCTTGGGTGAGCACGCGCCGCGCCCATTTGTAATTGAACTCCTTTAGCGTTGCTCCAATCCGTGTACCACCGGACCAATCCTTGACTGCGGCGGAAACCTTGGCAATCGCCTCATCAACATCAAGGTGCAGCAATTCGCGTGTCACATTGGTCAGCCGCGTGCCAAACAGGAATACCGTCATTCCATGCCGGACATTCACCAGCCCATGGAGGAAGTGCAGAAACATGCGGCTGTAATTTGAGCACGATCCTGAAATATCGCAGAGCACGACGAGGGGCCGCTCGCGCGTTTGACGCTCACGCCGCGCCAGGCTGATCATGTCGCCGCCCGATCTCAGCGATTGCCGCAAGGTGCGTCGCATATCAATGCGCTCACCGGCAAAGTCGGGCTGAAACCGCCGCATGCGCGTTTCGCGGCGTTGCATGCGCAAAAGCGCAATCGCCTTCCTGGCCTGCATCTGCTCCAGCAAGGTCATCTGTTCGAAGTCCTTCGTGCGCAGGATGTCGTCGGCAGAGGCTGTCAACGTCGCATCAAGCTCCAGGGCTTCCGGTTTTTCCTGGCGCCGGCTCTGCGTTTCGTTTCTGTCGAACATGGCCTCTGCAAGCCTGCGAAAGCCGGGGTCTTTGGGCTTGTCACTGGCTGCACGGGTAATTTGCTGGAACATCAGCTGCATCAATTGTTCCAGCATTTTTGGCTTTTTCCAGAACACGTGGAATGCCTGATCGAAAATTTCCTTGTGTTCGCGCCGCTTCACCAGAATGGTGTGCAAGGTCCAATAGAAGTCATCCCGCGACCGCAGCGATCCGCTTTGCGCCGCATCCAGGGCATCAAGAACCGACGCCGGTCCCACCGGCAGGCCGGCACCTCTCAAGACGCGGGCAAAATGCATGATGTTGGCCGCGAGCTTTCCAGAGGGAGGCTGATCCGCAACCCCGGGCATCAGGACACGGGTGTCGTTGCGGCAGTCCGGATCTCATCCTTGATCTGATCAAGAATGCGTTTGGCTTCCGAGCCTTCCATGCGCACGATGTCATCCTGGTATTTGAGGAGAACGCCAAGCGTGTCATTCACCGTTTGCGGATCAAGGGCCACGCTATCCAATTCATGAAGGGCCGAAACCCAATCCAGGGTTTCGGCAACACCCGGTGCCTTGAACAAATCTCCGCCCCGCAAAGCCTGTACGAAGGCCACAACTTCCTTGGCCAGGGATGCAGATGCCTCAGGCCGTTTGGTTTTCACAATTTCCAGTTCGCGTTTTGCGTCCGGATAGCCAACCCAATGATAAAGGCAGCGCCGCTTCAATGCATCATGCACTTCGCGGGTGCGGTTTGAGGTGATGATGACGACGGGCGGTTCGGTTGCTTTGATCGTGCCCAGTTCCGGAATCGTGACCTGGTAATCGGAGAGCAACTCCAGGAGATAGGCCTCGAAAGCCTCATCGGTCCGGTCGATCTCATCGATGAGCAGAACCGGTGCAATCCCTTCCGGCCCTTCAAGGGCTTGCAGCAAGGCCCGTTTGATCAAGAATCTTTCGGCGAAAATATCCTGTCCCATGCGCTTGCGGTCAAGCTCGCCCGAGGCTTCGGCAAGGCGAATTTCAATCATCTGGGCCGCATAGTTCCACTCGTAGACGGCGGAGTTGATATCCAGGCCTTCGTAGCATTGCAGGCGGATGAGTTTGCGTCCCAGGCCCTCGGCCAGAACCTTGGCAATTTCAGTTTTTCCAACACCGGCCTCGCCTTCCAGAAACAGGGGCCTTCCCATTTTAAGGGCCAGAAACACAACCGTCGCCATATCTCGCCCCGCCACATAGCCGTTGGCTTTCAAAAGTGCCGCAGTTTCATCGATGGATTTTGGGACTTCAGTCATTATGCCTCAAGGCCAAAAGAAAAACCCGCAAGGACAGTCCCTGCGGGTCCCACCCGAGTATGCAGTCTTTACTTCGCCGCTTCAACCGCTCGGCGTGCGAGCACGCCGATCAAATGGGCACGGTATTCCGCGGTGGCATGCATATCTGCATTCAGTCCCTTAGCTCTTGCAGCGATGCCAGCAAGGGCCGATACAGCAAAGTTCTTTGAAAGTGCCGCTTCCATCTCAGGCACCCGGAATACCTTGGGGCCAGCGCCTGTCACAGCAACACGCACTTTTCCGCCCGCATCCTGCGCAACAAACACGCCCACCAGTGCATAGCGCGAGGCAGGATTGGGGAATTTCTGGTGGCTGGACTTCTTGGGGATCGGGAAGCTCACCTCGGTGATGATTTCGCCATCCTTCAGGGCTGTCTGGAACATGCCGGTGAAAAATGCGTCTGCCGGGATCTTGCGCTTGTTGGTGACGATCGTTGCGCCAAGGGCGAGGCAGGCGGAAGGGTAATCCGCCGCCGGATCGCTATTGGCAATCGAGCCGCCGATGGTTCCCTTGTGGCGCACATGGACCCCGCCAATTTTTCCGGCCATTTCCCATAGGGCAGGAATTGCCTTTTTGACGACGACAGACGTTGCAACATCCATGTGAGTGGTTCCGGCCTTGATCACCACGGCTGACTTAGTCACAGCGATGCCGGAAAAACCCTTGATGGCTGTCAGATCAATAATGTCGGT
>CAZHCO010000354.1:0-9400 GCA_964530965.1 uncultured Aestuariivirga sp.
CCCTCGTCCTTCCACATGTCGGGAGAGCCGCCGGAACTCACCACTTCGGTCTTGAGGCCCGCAAGCGCGGCAAGCTCGAGCGCCCTGGCGAGGAATTTGTCGGCGTCAGCCCGCGTTCCGGGATAGGTCATGAGGCCGCCGTACTTCAGCCCCTTGCTGGCTGTGATGAATTTTGCGAGGTCCACAGCCGCCTCGGGCGATTGCACGCCGTTGCGCCCCGCGCCCGTGTCGCATTCGACGAGCACTGGAATGTCACGGCCTGCCATTTGTCCGGCGTGGCTCAGGCCTTCGACAATTTCCTTGCTGTCAGCAACGACGGAGATGTTGATGCGCCGCGCCAGTGCGGCAAGGCGTTCAAGTTTATGCGCTCCCACGACATTGAAGGTCAGCAGCATGTCGGTGATGCCCGCATCGGCCATCACCTCGGCCTCGCCGAGCTTCTGCACGGTGATGCCGCGTGCGCCGAGATCAATCTGCGCCTTGGCGAGCCCTACAAGCTTGTGGGTTTTGATATGTGGCCGGTTGGCAATTCCCAGGGCATCGCTGCGCGCCTGCCATTTTTTGAGGTTGCGCTCGACGATGTCAATGTCCACAAGCGGAACCGGTGTTTCGAGGTCTTCGATGCGGCTTCCCACATTTTCAAAATTGAAGTGGTCGAAAATGTTCATGGGCCTCACTCTGGATTAAGCCTGAAGTCCTTGCCTTCCGGCAGGGTTTGCCCGCCGTCGACAATAATCGTCGTCCCGGTAATATAAGATGCATCATCGGACGCGAGAAAGAGTGCAGCGTTGGCAATGTCACGGGGCGTGCCAAGACGGCCGAGGGGAACGGCGTCTTCCATGGTTTTGATAAAGGCGGGAGAGCGGTGCATTTTCATGCCTTCGGTCAGGATGTTGCCGGGCTCCACGCCATTCACCGTGATGCCATAGCCGGAAAACTCAAGGGCCGCCGCCTTGATGAAGCCATTGATACCGGCTTTGGACGCCGAATAATGCCCATGGCCGGGGCTGCTTACGCGCGGGCCGGTAATGGACGAGGTGAAAATCATCCGACCCTGTTTCTTTGTTTTCATGACAGGCAGTGCCGCCCGCGCCGCAAGATAGGTGCCCCTGAGGTTGACAGCCATCACCTTGTCCCATTCCTCAGGCTCGATGTTTTCAATCAAGGTCCAGGGATAGATGCCGGCATTCTGCACAATGATGTCGAGCCCGCCATAGGCTGTAACGGTTTCGTTCACCGCCCGCTCCGCATCGGCTTTCTGTGAAATGTCGGTAGCGATGAAGCGTCCCTTGAGGCGTCCAGCGGTGGCCCGGCCCGCTTGTTCTTCGGTGTCAGCAATAACGACTCGCGCGCCTTCCTCAAAAAAGCGTTCGGCAATTGCAGCACCTATGCCACGCGCACCGCCAATCACTAGGGCACTTCGATTGTTGAGGCGGCCCGTCACGCCAATTTCTGCCGGATTGACAGTTTGACCGTATCAAGCAGCACGGCGGCGAGCACCAATCCGCCGAGGATCATCTGCGTATAGTGCGCAGGCAGGCCCATAAGATTGATCGCGGTGTGAATGGACGAAAGAAGCAGCACGCCCGCATAAACGCCGGGCAACTGGCCAACGCCGCCCTTCAGACTGACGCCGCCAATCACCACGGCGGCAAAGGCGTTGAACAGCATGCCGGTGCCGAGGTTGGCGGTGGCGCCTGAGGTGCGGATGGCAAGAAGCCAGCCGGCAACGCCTGCAATGGCGCCGGCAAGAACGAACGAGAATACGACAAGCTTGTCCACCTTGATGCCGGCGCGGAATGTGGCAACGGCATTGCCGCCGATCATCGTGATGTGGCGGCCGAAGGGAGTCTTGGCCATGATAAAGGTGAAGAGGGCGAAACAGGCAATGGCAATCCAGGCGATGAGTGGAATGAAGGCTACCGTATCAATCCCGATAAACCGGAGCGACGGCGGCAAGCCCTGGGCGGAGCGCCCGCCGGAAATGGCAACAACGAGGCCGCGCACCCAGATATAGGAGGCGAGCGTTACGATGAAGGCATTCATTTGAAGCCGGACGACAAGCCAGCCGTTGATGGCGCCGATAGCGCCGCCCACACACATGGCGAGGAGCAATGACACGGGCACGATGAGCCATTCGGGCGACAGTGTGTAGCCCAAGCCGATGCCATGGGAACAGAAGAGGATGCCGGTCACCATGGCGGTGAGGGCGGCAACGGACTCGACCGACAAATCCATGTGGCCGGCGATGATGACGATTGCCAAGCCGATGGCCATAACGCCGACAAAAGTCGATTGCTCAATGATGTTGGCGAAGATGCCGATCTGGAAGAAGTTCGGGATTGCCACCGAGAAGACGGCAAGCATGAACACAAGCAGGAACCAGACAAGATTATCGAGGACGAACTCGATAAGGGCTCTTTGACGGGAACTCATCATGAGGGGGATTCCAATTGGATTTCCCGGGCCGCTGAGGGCCCGGGAGATTTGAGGGTTGGTTATTCGACCGGCACGATCTTGTCGGTCGGGGCCTTCATATTGCCCCAAAAGCGCGGCTCATCAATATTGTCCTTGGTGATTGCGGCACCAGGAATCTTGATGTTTGGTCCCCACTTTTCAATGCTGACCGTAGAATCAAGGCCGAGGACCTTATAGGTGCCGGGCTTGATTTCCTGTTTGTTCACGACCTTGTCGGCAAACATGGCGATTGCGGCGGCCTGGGCATAGAGCGGCTGCTCGACTTCGACCTGTTCCCAGCCCTTGCGGATGAGATCAAGGCCGACCGGTGCACCGTTCGACGAGACGAGCAACACATCGCCGGGCTTCTTGCCCTTTGCTTCAAGGGAAGCAACGGCGGCAACGGCGAGATGGGCGGCATGCACGAAGATCAGGTCGATGTCGGGATTTGCGACGAGTTGGTCAGCGACAATAGTTCCAGCATTGTCAGCGGCCCATTGCATGGCGGGCAGCGAGATGATCTGCACGCCCGCAAATTCCTTCATCTTCTCTTCGAAGCCTTTCTGGATGTCGAGCGTGTAGGGGTCAGCCGGGTCACCGAGGACCTGGAGGACCTTGCCCTTCACATCGCCGTTCTTTTCTTTGAGCAGGCGCTGGATTTCGCCGGCGGCGACATAGCCGATCTCGACGGTGCCTGCGACCGAGGTAAAGTCAGACATGGTTGCGGTGATCTGCCGGTCAAATTCCATGGCCGGGATTCCCGCAGCGCGGGCCTTTTCGATGGAGGGCTGCAAGGCGTTGAAATCCACCGCGGCAAGCACGATGGCTGCAGGTTTCAGCAGAATTGTGTCATTCATCTGGCTCTGCTGCAGATCTGTCTTGTTGTCGGCGTTGAGGGTGACAACTTCATAGCCCACGTCGGCCAGGAATTTTGTGAGGGCGCTGACGGATTCCGTCTGGAATTCATCAAGCAGCGTTGGCACCATGTAGTAGATTTTGCCTTTGGACTGGGCATAGGCCGGAGAAACCAGCGCAAGCGCGGTGAGCGCCAGCACGCCAGCTATGGCCGTAAGTATTCGTTTCATGGGACGGCTCCTTTTAGGTTGATCGGGTTTCATGGGCCATTCGGCCTCGCTTCTTGGGCTTTGCCTTGGAAGGCTTCACCGGTAATCATGCGGACGACTTCGTCGGGGCTTGTCTTATCCCGGGCGACATCGCCTGCAACCTTGCCCTGGCGGATGACCACAATGCGGTCCGCCACCTGGAAGGCCTGGGCCATAATATGGGTGATGATGACAACGCCAATGCCCTGAGCGGCGATGCGCTTGATCATCTCAAGGCCGCGGCGGGTCTGTTCCACACCCAGCGCTGCAAAAGGTTCGTCGAGCAGCACAAGCTTGCCGCCCCAATGCACAAAGCGGTTGAGCTCAATGGCCTGCCGTTGGCCGCCGGAGAGATGTTCCACATTCACCCGCAGCGACGGAATTTTTGTTCCGGCATTGGAGATGGCCTTTTCGGTCGCCGCGTACATTTCCGCTTCCTGCAAAATGGGAATGCCGAAATAGCGCTTTACGATTTCGCGGCCCATGAAGAAATTCGCCACCACATCAACATTCGTGCAGAGCGAGAGGTCCTGGTAGACCGTTTCAATGCCGGCGGCTTTCGCTTCAGCGGGCGAGGCGAAATTGCATTCCTTGCCCTCGAACATGACTTTGCCCGAGGTTGCCTCCAGGCCGCCGGCGATAATTTTGACGAGCGTTGATTTGCCCGCGCCATTATCGCCGAGGAGGGCCACCACTTCACCCCGGTTCATTTCAAAGCTGACACCGCGCAACGCTTCGATGGCGCCAAAATTGCGTGTTATGTTCTGCAAACTCAGCAAGGGCGCCGTTTCTGTCATGCTGCCTCCACACGCTTGAGCATGGGATCGCGCAGTTCGCGGGCGTCTTCCTGGGTGAATTGGATTCCAAAGCGCGGTGAAAGAACGCCAGCAATGGCAAGCGCCGCGGCACCCCGCAAAACGGCATCGTGTCCCACCGTCGACTGCATGACGCGGGGTGCCTTGCGATTGTTTCGCTGTGAAATTGAGTTTGCCAAGGGTTCAGACGCAGCAACCAGACGGGCCAGCAGCGTCTCATTTGTAAGCCCTCCGATAATAATCGTTTCGGGATCAAAGAGATTCTCAATCGTTACAATGGCAGAACGAAACAGTGGGACAGTTTCGGCAACCCACGCTTCCACCCCAATAAGCTTTGTCCTCCGTTCATAGGCTTCAAGTGACAAGTAGCGTTCGAGACATCCCCTATTTCCGCATGGGCAGGGCTCACCATTGGGGACAAGCGGCAGATGACCGATTTCACCGGCATTGCGAAAGCTTCCGCGCAAGGGCTGACCATCTTGCACCATGCATCCGCCAAGACCGACGCCGAAATACAGATAATAGAAATCGCGAAAACTCTTGCCGGCACCATAAAGCCGTTCTCCAAGCGCAGCGGCGGCGTGATCCACCTCGATGAACGCTGGCAAATTTGACCCTTCTGCAAGGCGCTGCTCCACTTGAACGCCTTTCCAGCCTTCAAGTGTGGTGGGGCCAATAAAACTCATGGACTCCACGTCAAATGGTCCGGGCATTGCCAGCCCTATGCCAAGCATGCGTCGGCCCGGCTTGGCGTTCCTGAATTCCTCCACAAGGTCAAAGATTTCGCGGAAAGCCGTTTTGGGTGAGGGATGGGAAAGTTTGCGTTGTTCGCGCGCCACCACTTCGCCAGCAAGATTGATAAGGGCTGCCTCAAGTCCCAGAGGTGTTATGTTGATGCCAATAGAGTAGCCGCCATCGGGATTAATGCTGAGGTTGGTGGCGGGATAGCCACGGCTTTTGGGAGCATCGCGTACCCCGGCTATATAGTTCTGATCTTCCAGTTCACGGACAATGTTGGATACCGTTTGGACCGTAAGACCCACGCGCCCGGCAATATCGGCGCGCGCAACTGGCCCATGCTGGTGTATGGCCTCAAGCACAATCCGCCGGTTATACGGTCTCCCAAACTCTTGGTTTGTTCCCTTTAGAGCCATTTTTCTGGTTCTTTTTTGTTTACTTTTGACAGGAAAGCACGGGATAAATATAAAATCAAATGGATTTCAAAAATATTGAGCCATGCCTGAACAATTGTTGAAAGGGGTATACTAAAATGAGCGCTGAAGCCCGCCTGAAACAACTCGGAATCATTCTGCCAGATCTCCCAACACCAAAGGGAACCTACGTTCCCGGGACAATCCACAATAGTGTGATGTATCTCTCTGGCCAAGGCCACATTCTGGAAAATGGCGACCTCGCCTGCGGAATCGTTGGTCGCGACTTCACCCTTGAACAGGCAAATGGCCACGCAAGACGGACAGGTCTCGTGCTGCTTTCCGCGGCGCGTAGTATTCTTGATTCCCTCGACAGGGTCGAGCGTGTGCTGAATGTTTACGGCATGGTGAATGCTGCCGCCGATGTTACTGAACACCCAAAGGTCATCAATGGCTGCTCTGATCTCATGGTGGAAGTTTTTGGTGAGGCTGGCCGACATGCGCGGGCGGCCGTTGGGATGGGGACCCTGCCTGGCCGCATTTCCGTTGAAATTACGGCAATCCTTGCGGTGAAATCTTGAACGTGTTTGAAGCCATTGGTGCGCGCACGATAATAAATGCCAAGGGGCCGGCAACACGCCTGTCCGGCGGCATCATGCGCGCTGAGGTGGCGGCGGCGATGATTGCAGCATCTAAGCATTGCGTGGACGTTGCCGAACTGCAAGCCGCCGCTTCGAGGATAATTGCCGAAACATGCGGTGCCGAGGCGGGTTACGTCGCCTCAGGTGCATCCGC
This sequence comes from uncultured Aestuariivirga sp., assembly GCA_964530965.1. Lineage (GTDB taxonomy): Bacteria > Pseudomonadota > Alphaproteobacteria > Rhizobiales > Aestuariivirgaceae > Aestuariivirga. The sequence continues at coordinate 6,322 of CAZHCO010000354.1, forward strand.
GTGCCTGCTGCTTGCAACAGCCGCCTGCATGACAGGATTGGAACCCGGCCGCATGGCGCGACTGCCTGATGCAAAAGGAATGAAAGATGAAGTTATCATGGTGCGAAGCCAGCGCAATTTTTATGACCATGCGGTTCGCGCGGCTGGTGCGAGAATCGTCGAGGTGGGCCTACCGGACCGCTACTCTGGCGCAGGGGTTCGCGATGCGGAAGCCTGGGAGATTGATGATGCAATTACGGAACGTACGGCAGCAATTTTCTACGTGGCAGATGCACAGGCAAGGCCGCGACTTTCGGACGTGGTGAGGGTTGCCCAGGCGCGCGTCGTGCCTGTCATCGTTGATGCCGCGGCACAACTGCCGCCGCAATCGAATCTCAAACGGTTCATCGCGGAGGGGGCCGATCTTGTGGCTTTTTCCGGCGGCAAAGCCATTGGCGGGCCGCAAGCCAGTGGCTTTCTCTGTGGGAAGCGCGAGCTCATCATGGCCGCAGCACTGCAACATCTCGACTTAGATATTTTTTGGGACATGTGGGACCCCCCAGCATTCCTTATCGACAAGTCGAAGCTCAAGGGTGCGCCCCAACACGGGATTGGCCGGAGCTGCAAAGTGGGCAAGGAGGAAATCGTGGGGCTTCTTACGGCACTTCAACTTTTTGTTGCCGAGGGTGATGCCCTGCGCCATGCACGCTGGCTGAAAACAGCGCGAGAAGTTGTCGATAGTTGTTCGAATATCGACGGTATCGAACTAAATATCCAAGATGCTGAGAGCAGTGAAGGTGTTCCCGTCGTTCATTTATTGCTAAATCCTACCATGCACGACGCTTCGCGCATCATTTCGGTTCTGCAAAACGCCAACCCATCAATCCACCTTGACCCCTGTTATCGCGATCAGAACAAAATCCTCATCAATCCCATGTGCCTAAGAGATGGCGACCCCATAATTGTTGCGGTAGCAATTCGTAAGGCTCTAACGTGAAGTGGAGCTGACGAGCGCTGTCTTCACAGTAGCTTTTGTTAAAGCACTTTATAAGAAGTGTTCTTATTGAAAACGCCCTAGATATAGAAAATTCGCAAAACTGTTCCCGTTCAGAGAATTTCTGATCTCGAACAACAGTGTACCTATTGAGAACTGAGCATTCGATTTCTGTCGCAGAAATCGTCCGCTAATGGGATGGTCCGGCCGTGTTCCTGCCACGCCAGCGATTGAAGCTGGCCAGGGGCGCCAAAGACAAGGAGCACGCCATGACTGAACTGTCTCATAGTGCAATCGCCGTTGTCGGCATCGATATCGGCAAGAACTCTTTCCATGTCATAGGGCTCGATCAGCGCGGTGCGATTGTGCTGCGTCAGAAGTGGTCGCGTGGCCAGGTGGAAGCACGCTTTGCCAATATGCCGTTGTGCCTGGTCGGCATGGAAGCCTGCGTCGGGGCCCATCATTTGAGCCGGAAGCTGACGGCACTTGGCCATGATGCCCGGCTGATGCCTGCGAAGTACGTACGGCCCTATTCGAAGGGACAGAAGAACGACTTCCGTAACGCCGAAGCGATCGCCGAAGCGGTACAGCGCCCGACGATGAAGTTTGTTGCGACCAAGACCGTGGCTCAACTCGACTTGCAGGCCTTGCACCGGGTGCGTGAACGATTGGTCAGCCAGCGCACCGGCATCATCAATCAGATCCGCGCCTTCCTGCTGGAGCGCGGCATTGCGGTGCGGCAGGGACACCGCTTCTTGCGCTCTGCCTTGCCAGATATCCTTGCCACGCCTTCAGAGGTTCTCTCGCCACACATGGTGCGGATCATCAAGGATTTATCTGGCGATTGGCACCGGCTTGATGAGCGCGTCATGGGTCTGTCAGCAGAGATCGAGGCTCTGGCCCGCAGCGATTGTGGCTGCGAGCGGTTGATGACGGTGCCCGGCATCGGGCCGATCATCTCCAGTGCGATGGTGGCTGCGATCGGCACCGGAGATGCGTTCTCCAATGGCCGCGATTTCGCCGCCTGGCTCGGCCTTGTTCCCAGGCAAATGTCAACCGGGGATCGCACGATCCTGGGCAAGATATCCAAGCGCGGCAATCGTTATCTGCGCGTCCTGTTCGTGCAGGCGGCGTGGGTGGTGCTGATCAAGCCGCAGAGCTGGGAGCGCCATGGGCTCAAGCCCTGGATTGAGGTCGCCAGAAAACGGCTGCACCACAACGTGCTCGCGATTGCGCTGGCCAACAAGCTGGCCCGCATCGCCTGGAGCGTTCTGGCTCGTGGCCGAAGCTTCGAGGTGAACGCGATCCCCACCGCCCAACCCGTTTGAAACTCCAGCACGAGATAAGGAACACGTGATGATATAGTTAGAAACCCTTACCCGCCGAGGTCTGCGAGAGGATGAGACGATATGGAGGTTAGGTCTTCCCAGCGCATGCGAACACTGGTGACCCAGATGGCCCATCGAGGCCTGTCCGCTAATGAGATCGCACGCGCGCTGATACCCATGATGGCCCGGAGCACAATGAGCTCCAATTAAAGGCCGGATACATTGATGCAAGACCGTCCACCGCCAAATCGATAAAACTTCTTGCAACACACGGCCGGACCATACATCTGGGTCAACATGCGAAGTCAGGCGATCCTCCCGCCAAGTCTGCTTTCCATCCGTGTGCTGACGAATTTTCTTAATTAGCGGACACTATCGATTGAAAGTCAGCTGTGTGTCGATGAGCAGACAAGTTTCATTCTGGCCACGAGGTCTCAAACGGGCCAACAGCGGTCATCAAAACTCACAATTGCTGACCTTCCAAACCCACAGACACGGCAACAAAACCAGCCCTCTCGACGAGAAGTCCCGCACGCAATAATCACTCATTGCGTCGGTGCAAAATAGCGGGTAGGCCACTCGCCAAAGGAGTCATTCACCGTGAATATTTCGCTCTATCAGGCTTCGGTGCCAGTCTATGTCCGTCAGCTCAATGGACTTGCAGCAATCCTGCAGAAAGCTATCAGCTATTGTGTCGAACGCAAGATTGAACCCGCCGCCCTTCTGCATGACCGGCTCTATCCCGACATGTTTACTCTGCTGCGGCAGGTCCAGATTG
>CAZHCO010000355.1:0-1717 GCA_964530965.1 uncultured Aestuariivirga sp.
GGCGCCCGGGTTCCCGGCAAATTGCGGCGGTGGAAACTTCCCAAGGGAATAAAAAACAAGACCGAAAAGCCAAGTGACAATGCTCCTGTGGCGGCCTTCTTGTCGAAATGCTGCGATCTGCTGATTGCAATGGAAATCGAATTAAACGCACTCGATGCAAAGGTGGGTGACGGCGACACGGGCTCAACTGTTGCCACGGGGGCCCGCAGCTTGAAGGCCCATATCGCGACTTTGCCCTTTGCCAATCCTGCGCGCCTCCTGGCGTCGCTCAGTGACCTTCTCGGCAAATCCATGGGCGGGTCGAGTGGCGTTTTACTGGCAATCATGTTTGCCGCTGCAAGCCAGGCCATTGAATCCGAAGAGTCATGGGCAAAAGCATTGCAGCAGGGTCTTGCACGCATGAAGGAAATTGGCGGCGCAAAAACCGGTGACCGCACCATGATTGATGCCCTGGAACCTGCCCTTGCGGCCCTTGCCAGCGGAAAGCCAATGGCCATTGCCGCTGAAATCGCCCGCGCGGCTGCAAAGGCCACCGCCTCCATGCAACGCGCCGGAGCCGGACGCTCAACCTATGTGTCGGCGGCCAAACTCACAGGCATCCCCGACCCCGGGGCCGTGGCCGTGGCCAAACTACTGGAAGGTCTTGCAGCAGTCTAATCCAGCCCCGGCCCGTCAAGCACGGCGGTTGTGCTACGGTAGGCGGTTTCGAGATGATCGCGCATGGCATCGGCCGCGACCTTGGAATCACCGCTCTTGAGTGCATCGATAATGGCGCGGTGATGTTTTAGCGTTGCTTCCGCTTCGCCTGCGCGCGGCAGCATCATGTGGCGGCAGCGATCAAGCTGCGCCTTTGAAATTTCAATGGCCCGCCAGAGCCGCGGCAAATTGCTGATCTCGGCGATGTAGCGATGGAAGTCATCGTCACGCTCGATCGCTTCCACATATTTTTTGCGCTCCAGGGCGCGAGCATGGAGCATGAGAATATCATCAAGGCGGTCCGCATGGGACTGGTTCATGCGCGATGCCGCCTGTGCCGCGCTCTCCGATTCAAGGGCGCGGCGGATGAGAAAGGCTTCGGCAATCTCATCCCTGTCTATGCGTGCCGCCCGCGTTCCCGATTGCGCCACAACTTCCACCAGATTTTCGTCGCTCAATTTCTTGACAGCTTCACGCACCGGCGTTCGCGAGACATTGAGCTGGGCCGCAATCGCCTTTTCATCAATCACGTCGCCCGGCTTTATGGAACCTGTCAGGATCATCCGCCGCACCAGCGGATAAATCTGGTCACGCATGGACCGCGAACGGTCAAGCCGTGATCGTGAAAGGCTTAAAGTCATGCTGTCATACTAATATAACAGTTGTGGACAGCAAGCCAAAAATTTGTTTATGATGATTCAAACTAAAAAAATTTTACGGGAGGGCGCATGGCTGGCGCAAACAATTTTCCAAAGCTCCACAATGCAATGTGGCCGGCTCTCGTCGGCAAGGGATCGGATTCGGAGCTGCCAATTGATCTCGATACAATGCTCGACCTGACCGCCAAGGCAGAGGTGAAGGGCGTGAAGTTTGATGGCATCGACATCTTCCATGCAGCCCCCCACACCAACATCGATTTTGCAGACGATGAAGTGAAGCGCCTGGCCGAGAAGGTTGAGGCGCGTGGGCTGGCAATCGGCTCCATCGTGGCCCCGGTCTGGCCGCCGGTGGGCGGCGGCTC